>NZ_JADCQA010000023.1:0-16609 GCF_014947095.1 Stenotrophomonas sp. B2
TCGATTGAGGGCGGTAGCGCCGGGCCAGGCCCGGCGAATCAACCCCCAATCCGCCGGGCTTGGCCCGGCGCTGCCCCAACATCAGAACGCCGGCAGCACGGCACCCTTGTACTTGGTCTCGATGAACGCCTTCACCTGTGCGCTGGTGAGCGCCTTGGCCAGCTTCTGCACGCGCGCATCATCCTTGTTGTCGGGCCGGGCCACCAGGAAGTTCACGTACGGCGAGTCCTTGCTTTCGATCGCCAGCGCATCCCGGGTCGGGTTCAGACCCGCATCCAATGCATAGTTGGTGTTGATCAGGGCCAGGTCCACCTGATCCAGTACGCGGGGCAGCATCGCCGAATCCAGCTCGCGGAACTTCAGCTGCTTCGGATTGGAGACGATGTCGCGCTGGGTTGCCAGCGCATTGGTCGGATCCTTCAGCTCGATCACACCGGCCTTGTGCAGCAGGATCAGCGCCCGGCTGTTGTTGCTCGGATCGTTCGGGATGACCACATCCGCGCCTTCGCGCAGTTCGGCCAGCGACTTGATCTTGCGCGAGTATGCGCCGAACGGCTCGATGTGCACGCCGATCACCGTCACCAGATCGGTCTTGCGGTCGCGGTTGTAGGCGTCCAGGTACGGCTCGGTCTGGAAGTAGTTCACGTCCACCTGCTTCTGCACCAGCTGGTCGTTGGGCTGCACGTAGTCGTTGAACACGCGCACGTCCAGTTCCACGCCTTCCTGTTTGAGGATCGGCTTGACCACCTCGAGGATTTCGGCGTGCGGCACGGCCGTGGCGGCCACCACCAGCTTCTGCGAAGGCTCGCCGGACTTGCCGCAGGCGGTCAGGGCCAGCGCAGCGGCGAGCAGGGGCAGCAACAGGGTCTTCTTCATGGGCGGAATGATTCTCGGGGGGAGGTCAGGATCTATCGTAGTTGCTCAGGGCCAGCTCGAGCAGCGCCTTGGCCTGCTCGCGCAGCATCGTCGGTTCGACGATCTCGGCATCCGAGCCGTAATGCAGCACATCCATCAGCAGTTCGCGTGACACGCTGTAAGGCACTTTCAGTTCATAGCGGCCGTCGGCCAGGAAACGGCCCTGCTGCTTGGAATGCCAGTGCTCATCGGCGACCCAGCGCGCAGCCTTGGCGCTGAACAGGATGGTGGCCCAGCCCTTCGGCGCACCGGAGAAAATGCCGTAGCTGGCACCCAGCTGCTCGTCCAGTTCGCTGTCGGCCACGTCACGGGCCGTGTGGTCGATCACCCGCGCCTTGTGGATCCGGTCCACCGCGAAGCTGCGGAGGGCCTCGCGGTCGTGGTCCCACGCATCGAGGTACCAGTTGTCGCGGTAGTGGGTCAGGCGCTGCGGCGAAACAGTGCGCTTGGTCGGTTCGTCGGTGGAACGGGCGCGGTACTCGAAGCCCAGCTGGCGCCGCTCGAGCACGGCCGAAGCCACGCTGCGGAAGCTGCCTTCGTCGAATTTGCGGCCGCGATGCGGAATGACCCGCACCCGGTCCACCGGCCAGCTGGAGACCCCCGCCTGCGCGGCCAGCAGGCTTTCGATGCGCTGCTGCAGCGGTGCCAGCACCGAAGACAGCACGCCGCCGCCGGTACGGGCCAGCAGGTGCTGCGATGCCAGCAGGGCATGCAGCTCCTCCGAGCTGAGCCAGAGGCCGGGTAGTTCGAAGCGGTCGCTTTCGTCGGCGTGATAGCGGAAGCCGGCCTCACCATCGCCCTCGATCGGCGCCATCAGCGCGTCGCGCAGGAACGCCAGGTCGCGGTAGACGGTGGCACGGGAACAACCGAGCTTGTCCTGCAGGGTCGCCACCGTCACCGGATAGCGCGCGGACTTGAGCAGACGATGCAGGGCGGTGATGCGTTCGTATCGGTCCATGCCCCCGATTATGTCCGAGTCGCGGGTCTTGTGTGGGGGGTTTGGGCTATCGTGGGCGCCCCGCCCTCTGCGAAAGCCCTCCCATGCGCCGGTTGCCCGCCCTGCCCCTGCTGGCCTGCCTGCTGCTGGCTGCCTGTGGTCGCCCCCCAGCGCCGTCCGGCGGCGACGCGGTCGTTCCGCAGGCCGACCCGGCGCAGGCGGTACTGGCCGCCAGCCAACGGTTCGCCGCCCTGCGCAGCTTCCACGCGGAACTGGAAGTGCTGGGTACGCCACAGCCGGTCCGCAGTGCGATGGACTTCGTGGCCCCGGACCGATTCCGGGTACAGACGGCGGCCGGTGCACAGACCATCATCGGTGACACGATGTTCCTGCAGGCCGACGGGGCCATCCGCCAGGTGCCGACGCCGCCCGGTCTGCTCGAGCAATGGCGGACGCCGCTGCCGGCCGACGTCGCGCCCGCGGCGCTGCAGGCCGAGGATCTGGGCAGCCAGACGCTGGACGGGGTCCAGACCCGCCGCTACCGGCTGCGTGGCGCCGGCCCCGGCGAGCGCCTGGAGTACTGGGTGGATGGGCAGGGCCTGCCACGCCAGATCGTGCGCAGCGGCAGCAGCAACGGCAAGGTGTTCCAGCTGCGCCTGCGCTATTCGCGCTTCAACGACCCCTCCCTCCGCATCGAGCTGCCCTGAATGGGGAGCGGTGACAACGCCTGCTGAAGCGGCCAGCGCCATGGGGCGGACGGCCATCACGCTTCCAGTATCATCACGGGTTGTTAACCGCTTCGGAGAAGCCTCGATGTCCCTGCGCGTGTCCCTGCTGATTCCCCTGCTGCTCTGCGCCCCGCTGGCGTACGCGCAGGATGCATCCGAACTGGCGGCGATGTCCTCGCCCTGGAGCGGCAGCGGCGGCGAGCTCGGCTTCGCCTCGGCACGCGGCAACAGCAGCACCGAGAGCTTCAACGGTCGCCTGCGCCTGCGCTACACCGACGGTGACTGGGTGCACAGCATGGACCTGTTCGGCCTGCGTTCCAGCTCCAAGGTGACCGAGACCAACGACGACGGCACCACCACCCGCCGCAACAACACCACCGCCAACCGCTACACCGGCAGCGCCGGCAGCGCGCTGCAGCTGGGCGAGCACCGCCAGCTGACCGCCACGGTGCGTACCGAGCGCGATGACTTCGCCACCTACGACCGCCAGAGCTCGTTCGGTCTGGGTTACGGCACCCGTCTGTGGAGTACCGAGCGCTTCTATTTCGATGCCCAGGTCGGCCCCGGTGTGCGCCGCACCCACAGCACCGAGGATGATCGCACCCGTACCGGGCTGATCGGTCGTGGCCTGTTCGACATGAAGTACTCGCTTACCGAGAACACCGATCTGGTCAACACGCTGCTGGTCGAATCGGGGTCGTACAACACCTTCGGCCAGAACGATTTCGGCCTGTCGGTGAGCATGAATGAACACCTGGCCTTGAAGGCCGGCTGGCAGGCCCGCTACAACAGCGACGTCGCGGTGGACAAGCGCAAGACCGATACGCTGACCACCATGAACGTGGTCTACAAGTTCAAATAAGCGAAACGGGCGCCTGGCGCCCGTTTTCGTTTCTGTTCCGCAGCGCCTGGCCGAGGGAATCGGCCGGGTCAGGCGTTCAGCAGCTCACCCGCCCCGCCATCGAGCAGCCTCTGCGCCACGCGCTGGCCCAGCGCGTCCGGGTCGCTGGCCGGGCCCACGCCTTCGGCGCGCACCGCACGGCCATCGCTGGCGCTGCCGACCAGCCCCTGCAGGTGCAGGTCCTGCCCCTGCCACTGCGCGATCGCCGCCACCGGCACATGGCAGCTGCCATGCAGCGCGCGGTTCATTGCCCGCTCCGCTTCCACGCAGGCGCGTGTCGCGGCGTCATCGAGCGCAGCGAACAAGGCCATCAGCGGCGCATTGCTGCCGTCGCACTCCACGGCCACGGCGCCCTGCGCCGGCGCCGGCAGCCAGTGCGGCGGCTGCAGGCGCAGCACGATCCGATCGCCCAGTCCCAGGCGCTCCAGCCCGGCGACGGCCAGCACGATGGCGTCGTAGCCCCCGTTGTCGAGCTTGGCCAGGCGCGTATTGACGTTGCCACGCAGGTCCAGCAGTTCCAGGTCCGGGCGCAGCGCACGCAGCTGGGCCTGGCGGCGCAGCGAGGACGTGCCGACGCGCGCGCCGATGGGCAACGCATCAAGCGAGGCATAGAGGTTGGAGACGAAGCCGTCGGCCGGGTCATGACGGGGCAGCATGGCCGGCAGCACGAACGGCGCATCCAGTTCCATCGGCACATCCTTCAGCGAATGCACGGCGCAGTCGGCGTCGCCGCGCAGGATGGCCAGCTCCAGTTCCTTCAGGAACAGGCCCTTGCCACCGATGGCGGCCAGCGAGCGGTCGAGCACTTCATCGCCGCGCGTGCTCATCGGGACCAGCTCCACGTGCAGGCCGGGATGGGCCTGGCGGAGGCGGTCGGCGACGTGTTCGCTCTGCCAGAGGGCGAGCGGGCTCTTGCGGGTGGCGATGCGGACGGTTTCCATCCGGTCATTATCGCGCCTTCGGCGCGGATACAGCCAACGGCGGAGCCCCTCGTGGCTGGCTGGGGACAAGGCTGAAGCAACAGCCGTGCTTGGCCGGGCGGGATGGGCTGCGCAGGGGCCGCTGCAAGCACGTCCATGTAAGCTCGGTCGCCGCATCCATGCGGCTCACGCCCCTGCGCAACCCACCCCGCCCGGCCTCTGACAGTTTCCGTGTGCGCCAGCCACGGAAGATCAAAAGAAAGAAGCAGAAGCAACAGCCAGCGGCTCTCGGGGTCAGATCCCTTTTCCTGCGGAAAAGGGATCTGACCCCTCTCTCCCACCCGATAACACGTTGCCGTCCGTCACCGGGAAATTCGCGAGGGTGAGTCGGACACTCACAGATGCCGCAGTTCCTGCTTCAGCGTCGCCACACAGCGGCGGCTGACCTCCAGCGGCTGCTTGCCATGCCGGAGCACCGCCTGCACCTGCCCGCCCACGCCACGACGCAGTTCCACCAGTTCGTGCCGCGCCACCAGACAGTTGCGGTGGATGCGCACGAAGCGGCTGGCGAATTCCTCCTCCAGCGACTTCAGCGACTCCTCGATCAGGTCCTCACCACGCGCGTGGTGCACCACCACGTACTTTTCCTCGGCCTGCAGGTAATGGATGTCATCCAGTGGAATCAGCCGCAGGCTGCCCCGCAGCCGGGCGCACAGCATGCTGCGTGCCTGTTGCCCCGCGTCGTGCTGTGGCTGCCCCCCGCGCCCGGCCAGAAAGGTCCGTGCGCGCGCGATGGCCGCTGCCAGCCGCTCGGCACGCACCGGCTTCATCAGGTAGTCGATGGCCGCCGCTTCGAATGCCGACAAGGCATGCGCGTCGTAGGCCGTACAGAACACCACCGCCGGGCGTGGCTCGAAGCTGGCCAGGTGACGGGCCGCTTCCAGCCCATCCAGTCCGGGCATCGCGATGTCCAGCAGCACCAGGTCCGGCTGCAGTTCCGCGCAGGCGTGCAGGGCCTGCTCGCCGTTACCGGCCTCGGCCACCACGTCCACCCCCTCCTGCGCCGCCAGCAGGCTGCGCAGGCGCTCGCGCGCCAGCGGTTCGTCATCGGCGATGACTACCCTCACGATCGTTCCCTCACTGGATCGGCACCGTCACCTGGCAGGCATAGTAGCCCTCGCTCCAGCCGGCCGTCATCCGTGCGGCACTGCCGAAGCGCCACGCCAGGCGATGACCGATGCTGTGCTGGGCATGCCCGGCGCCGCGGGCCAGGGCCAGCCCCGGCGTCTGTGGATCGGGAGCGGGATTGCGTACGCGGATGTGCAGCTCGTTGCCTTCGCGCGCCACGTGCAGCTCGACGGTGCCACCTTCCGGCAACCGCGAAATGCCATGCAGCACCGCGTTTTCCACCAGTGGCTGCAACACCAGCCGCGGCAGCGGCTGCTCCCACGGCAGCGGCTCGTCACGCTGCCAATGCACCTGCAGGCGCTCTCCCAGGCGCAGCGACTCGATCGACAGGTAACGCTCGGCCAGCTCGCATTCGGCCTGCAGGGTGGAATCTCCATCGCCCGCCCCCAGCGCCGCGCGGAACAGATCGGACAGGTCCAGCACGGCGCGTTCGGCCACCGCCGGATCACGATGCAGCAGACTGGCGATCAGATTCATGCTGTTGAACAGGAAATGCGGTCGGATCCGGGCCTGCAGTGCATCGGCCTGTGCACGTGCGTTGGCCTGCACCTGCGCGGCCCAGCGGTCGCTCACGTAGAAGTAGCGCAGGGCCAGCGCGCTGATCAGTGCGCTGGTGGCCGCACTGCCAAGGGTGAAGCGCCAGAAGCTGATGCCACGGGCGAAGCTGTCGCCCAGCACGGCATAC
Source organism: Stenotrophomonas sp. B2 (assembly GCF_014947095.1). Lineage (NCBI taxonomy): Bacteria > Pseudomonadati > Pseudomonadota > Gammaproteobacteria > Lysobacterales > Lysobacteraceae > Stenotrophomonas > Stenotrophomonas sp. B2. Next base: position 6,275 of record NZ_JADCQA010000023.1, read on the forward strand.
AGCGCGTGGATGATGCCCGCGCAGACCACGGCGATCAGCGCCGCCAGTGCGATCGCCGCAGCGGCGCCCAGCAGCGGTGGCAGCCTCGACAGCGCCTGCCGCAGCATGCACAGGCTGGCGGTCACCGCCAGCGCCAGCCAGAGTGCGAAACCGCTGGCCGAAAGCAGCTCGCCCACCGTCCAGTGACGGCTGCCATCGGGGGCCAGGGCCAGCAGCACCACCACCAGCTCGGCCAGGCCGAGCATCGCCGCCAGCCGCCGCAGGCGGCACAGTTCCGGCATCCAGGGAGGCGTGCTGGCCGGAGACATGGGTCAGGCGACGCCCAGGCGTTCCTGCAGCCAGTCACCCAGGGCATCGATCTCCTCGGCACAGACCTGGTGCGCCATCGGGTAGCTGTGCCACTGCACCTGCAGGCCCAACGCGCGCAGCGCCTGCGCGCTGTGTGCGGCTACCGCCTGCGGAATGACCGGGTCGCCGCTGCCGTGAGCCATGAACACCGGCACGTCCACTGCGGTAGCCACGCGCTCGGCGCTGTCCGCGTCGGGCAGGTAGGTGGACAGCGCGATCAGCCCGGCCAGCGGCGCCGTGCGCGACAGCGCGGCGGTAAGAATGATCGCGCCCCCCTGCGAGAAGCCGGCCAGGAAGATCTGCTCCGGCGTGATGCCCCGCTCGATCTCGCGGGCGATCAGGGCCTCTACCTGGGCCACCGATTCGCGCACGCCGGCCATGTCGGCGCGGGAACGGAAATCCATGCCGACGATGTCGTACCAGCCGCGCATCGGCACGCCGTTGTTGATCGTGATCGGCCGCACCGGGGCGTGCGGGAACACGAAGCGCAGCGCCGGCCAGTGCGGACGCACCAGCTCCGGAACGATCGGGGCGAAGTCATGGCCATCGGCGCCGAGGCCGTGCAGCCAGATCACCGACCACTGCGGCGAGGCGCCGGTTTCCTGTTCCACCGTTTGCAGCATGTTGCGGCTCCTTCAGATGCGAGCCGCATTATGCCGCCGGTGTGGGGCGATCAGTACAGCGGTGGCTGTTCGGCCGCTTCCCGGCGCAGCTGCGCGGCGCGTACCAGCACCGGCGGCGGAATGTTCTCCTCGGGGATGTCGAGCAGGCCCAGCCGGTGCAGAAACGCACCGGGACCGCGCGACGAGGTCAGTGCGACCACCGGGATGGCCAGCACCATGCCGATCACCACCGGCGCCATCCATGCCGCCAGCGACGGCGAGACCAGCCAGGCCAGCACGCCCATGAAGGCGCCGAACAGGCCCAGGCCGCCGTAACCGCGCACCAGCGCCATCCAGGAAATGCCACCGTCGTCGCGCTGCTGGGCGTCCCACCCCGAGTCGCGTCCGGACAGCACTTCGGCCACGCCGCGGGACTGCACATACATGACCACCGGCGCCATCAGTGCCGCCAGCACGGTCTCCACCAGCATCGACACGAAGGCACGGAACGCACCGCCGCAGCCACGACGATCCACCGGGTCCAGCAGCATCGCCAGGTAGCCCAGCACCTTGGGCATCAGCAGTACCGCCATGGTGGCGGCGAACAGGCGCACCACCTGCTGCTCGTCCTGCGCGCGCCAGTACACGCCGGGCGCCAGGTGCAGCACGGCATTGAAGTCGATGCCTTCCTGGAACAGCGGGATGGCGATGCCGATCAGCATCAGCATCGCCCACATGGGCGCAGTGAAGTAATGGCCGATGCCGATCAGCATGTGCATGCGGCTGATCCAGTGCAGGCCGCGGCTGCCGACCACCTTGCCGTGCTGCAGGTTGCCCTGGCACCAGCGACGGTCGCGCACCAGCAGGTCGGTCAGGGTCGGCGGGCCTTCCTCATAGCTGCCCCCCAGGTACGGCACCATGTGCGCGGCCCAGCCGCCACGCCGCATCAGCGCGGCTTCGACGAAGTCGTGGCTGAGCACGTGGCCGCCGAACGGCTTGCGCCCAGGCAGCGATGGCAGGCCGGCATGGTCGGCGAAGGCACGGGTGCGGATGATGGCGTTGTGGCCCCAGTAGTTGCTTTCAGCGCCGTGCCACCAGGCCACGCCCCGGGCGATCACCGGCCCGTAGACGCGGCCACCGAACTGCTGCATGCGGGCGAACAGGGTGCGTCCGCCGATCACCGACGGCAGGGTCTGGATCAGGCCGACGTCAGCGTTGTGTTCCATGCCGGCCACCAGGCGCACGATGCTGTCGCCGGTCATCAGGCTGTCGGCGTCCAGGATCAGCATCTGCGGGTAGGCCCCGCCGAAGCGGCGCACCCAGTCGGCGATGTTGCCCGCCTTGCGGCCACTGTTGTCGCCACGACGGCGGTAGAACAGCCGCACGCGGCCGTCGGGCACCTGCTCGCGGAGCTCGGCGAAGACCTGCTCTTCGGCCCGCGCGATATCGTCACGGCGGGTGTCACTGAGCACGAAGAAGTCGAAACGCTCCAGCTGGCCGGTGGCCGCCACCGATTCGTAGATCGCACGCAGGCCGGCCAGCAGCCGGCGCGGATCCTCGTTGTAGGTCGGCATCAGCAGCGCCGTGCGGCTGTGCACGGTGGGCAGCGGCTTGTCCGGATCAATGCCCAGGCGATAGCCACGGTCGAACACGGCGGTGAGGAAGCCTGCCACCGCGCTGGCGAACGACAGCGCGATCCAGGCGAACAGGCCCACGAACAGCACCAGCAGGCAGGCTTCGAGCACGCTGATGCCGTTGACCGACAACACCCGCCACATCATCCGGGTGGCCGCTGCGGTCATCACCAGCGTGCCGCCCAGGATGTACAGCCGACGCAGGCCGATCAGGCGTGGCGAGGTGCGGTGCCGGCGCACCCTGAGCTGCCCTTCGCGCAGGGTCTGCTCGGGCATCGGCAAGGGCACTTCGGCAGGCAGCAGCGCCCAGCCGGCGTCAGGCCCGGGCGATTCCGCCTCCGCATGGATGGTCTGCACCCCCATCGGCGCCTACTCCGCGCAGTCGGCATGGCCGGCCGTCCCGGCCAGGCTGCATGCACGAAGGTTCCCGGCGCGCCTTCCCGGCGCCCGCACTTGTCCTGGCTGCGTCGGCCTGAGGCTGCGCAGTCGCTGTCTGTCACTACCGGAACCCACACGATCTCCAACGGGGCGGAATCGAAAATGCGGCCCAGTCTAGGCCGCTACATGTAAGCCGGGTGCGAAGGCCTACGCCGGGATTTCTCCCCATTCAGCAAACAGCAGGCGAGGCTGCCGACGGCCTGCCGGATCGACCACAATTGGATCGAGCAAAACGGGCGGCGGCACATCCCTCGGCGATCGCGCTGGCGACGGGGCCAACGCGATCGATCGTACTTCAGCAGCGCGCGTTACTCGTCCTGCAGGACGACGCCGGCCGCGTCCTGCAGGGCAGCGGTGCGCGCACGGTCCATCGCCACCGCCAGTTGCTGGCGGGCGAGCAGTTGTTGGGCCTGCACCACTTCGGGTGTGGGCAGAAGCACCGGTCCCGGTGCGTTTTCCGGTGTAGCGGGTGTGGTCATGCAACCTCCGTGGACATCCCCGCTGCCGCGCGGGTCCAACCGGGCGGCAGCGGAACTGCGCACCCTATCCTAAAAACAAGGCGGATGGGTGACGTACAAGCCGGTGAGGCCTGCGCCTGCAAAGGGCATGCGTCACGTTCCAGGCACGCAGCGCTGGATCCTGAATAGGCATTTCCGGTAGCATGAAAACGTTTTCTCACAGGGAAGTTCCTCCCATGAATACCGTCGACCTCACCCACTTCAGCCCCAAGTGGCAGTTCCGCTTCAACTTCTACCGCCAGCACGGCGCGCCCAAGGAGCCCGGCTTCAAGCAGGCATGGCGGGCCCTGTCCTTCGGTGACCGCCTGAAGATCAACCTGAACATCTTTGCCCTGTTCTTCGGCCCTATCTACCTGCTGATCCTGGGCATGTGGCGCAAGGCGCTGGTGGTGGTCGGCATCGCCATCGCCCTGGCGGCCATCACGATGTTCCTGCCCGACATCGTCGGCCGCGCGGTGTTCATCGCCTTCAATGTCCTGGTCGCCTCCAGCACCAACTACAGCTATTACCTGGAAAAGGTGGAAGGCCGGACCGGCTGGAACCCGTTTGAAGGAATGTTCTGAGCCACTCAGACCTGCGCACGGACGCGCGGCAAGGATGCAACCGACGCCCGGCCCCCGCCGGGCGTCTTCGTTTCCGGCATCAGGCCGCGCGCAGCGTGGCCGTCGTGCCCGTGCCCGCTTCCGACTGCAGCCGGAAGCGGGACACCGCCACCGCAAGCTGCTCGGCCTGCTCTTCCATCGCGCGCGCGGCAGCACTGGCCTCTTCCACCAGCGCCGCATTCTGCTGGGTGGTTTCATCCATCTGCACCACGGTCTGGTTGACCTGCTCGATGCCGGCCGACTGCTCGCGCGAGGCGGCCGAGATCTCGGCCATGATCTCGTTGACCCGCCCGACCTGGCCGACGATCTCCTGCATGGTGTTGCCTGCGCGGTGCACCAGCTGCGCACCGCTGCCGACCTGGGCCACCGATGCGTCGATCAGTCCCTTGATTTCCTTCGCCGCTGCGGCCGAGCGCTGGGCCAGCGCACGCACTTCGCTGGCCACCACGGCGAAGCCGCGTCCCTGCTCGCCCGCACGCGCGGCCTCAACGGCGGCGTTAAGGGCCAGGATGTTGGTCTGGAAGGCGATGCCGTCGATCACCGAGATGATCTCGGCGATGCGCTGCGATGAGGTTTCGATCTGCTGCATGGTCTGTACCACCTGGCCGACCACCGTTCCGCCTTCGCTGGCCACGTCCGCCGCCGATGCGGCCAACGTGTTCGCCTGCAGGGCATGATCGGCATTCTGGCGCACGGTGGAGGTCAACTCCTCCATCGACGCTGCCGTTTCTTCCAGGTTGGCCGCCTGCAGTTCTGTGCGACGCGACAGATCGCTGTTGCCCGCGGCGATCTCGCCGGCCGCCAGGCGGATGCTCGCCGCTGACTGCTGGATCTGGCCGACGATATGGGTCAGCTGTTGCGCGGTGCTGTTGGCATCGTCGCGCATCACCGCGAACACACCATGGAAGTCGCCCTGCATGCGTGCACTGAGATCGCCGGCGGCGATGGCGCGCAGCAGCGTGGAAAGCGCCGCGAGGTTGTGGTCGCTGGCCTGCATCATCGCGTTCAGCGTGGTCACCATGCGGCGGAAATCGTGCTCGAACCGCTCACTGTCACCACGCACGGCAAAGTCGCCGGCGGCAGCAGCGGCGGCCAGCTGCTGGATCTGCTCGTTGATCGCCGCCAGGTTGCTCTTGGTGGTGGCCATGGCGGCGGTGAACACCGCCTTCTCGCCCGGCAGCGGCTCCATGTCCACGCTCAGATCGCCCACCGCGTAGCGCTGCATCACGTCCACCAGCCGCTGGGTGACCGCATTGCTGGACGCCACCAGCTGATTGCTGTCGGCCACCATGCGACCGTACTCCCCCGGGAAGGCCGCCGCGTCCATCCGGTAACTGAGCTCGCCCGCATCATGGCGGCGTGCCATCTCCGCCTGCGCCGCCATCACCGCCTGCAGCTGTCCCCGCATGCCCTGCATCGCCTCGAGCAGGCGCCCGACCTCATCATTGCCGCGCGCCGGCAGCGCGGTGTCCAGCTTGCCCGCCGCCACGTCTCCTGCAACGCGTACCGCCTGCGCCAGCGGCCGGATCGCCAGCTGGCGCAGCAGCAGGTAGACGCCGGCGCTCAATGTCAGCGCGGCCAGCACGCCGACCAGCAGCGTCAGCCACAGCAGCTGGCGAGCCTCGGCCACGATCACGGCATGCGGCACCACCACACCCAGCGCGAAGCGCTGCGGGGCATCGCCAACCCGCAGTGGCACGTACAGGCGCACATTGCCGGCGGCATCCGGCTCGAACGCTTCGACGGTCCTGTCGGCCGCGATTGCGGCCAGCATGTCGCGGGTGAAGGCATCGGTGCGCGGCTTGCCGATCTCGGCGGCGTCGGCCGAAGCCAGGACTACGCCCTTGGGCGAAAGCAGTTCAACGCGGCCTGCTCCCATCGGCGCAAGCGTCGCCAGATGCTTCTGCAGCGCCGCCAGCGAGAAATCGACGGTGAACACGCCGAGGAACGTGCCGTTCTCCACGATGGGCGTGCTCAGGGTGCTCATCAGCACCTGCTGGCCGGCGATCTCATAGGCATAGGGCTCGCTCACCTTGGGCAGCTTGTCGCGGCTCGGCCCCATGTACCAGTCACCGGAACCGCTGGCGGTTTCGGTGTAGTCGGTCATCACCGACTGCTGCGGTTTGCCATCCTGCCAGGCCCAGTAGCTCATGTAGCGACCGGTGGCATCATGCGCCTCGCTGTTGACAAACTCCGCGTCCTTGCCATCGAAGGCATCGGCCTCCCACATGGTGCTCTTGCCCAGCCACTCAGGGTGCGCGCGCAGCTGCTCGCCGAGCACGGCCGCCAGGCTGGCACGGTCAGGCTGGTCGCCCCGTGCGCGCTGGGCCAGGACGGCCTCGACCATGGCATCGTTGCTGGCGAAGGCGGTGCCCAGATCGGCCGCGACCTGGCGTGCTTCGGCCTGCGCCTCGCTGACCATGGTCTGCCGCGATGCGTTGATCAGGCTGGCACTGGCCTGGCGGTAGATCAGAAAGGCGGTCAGGCCGAAGCACAACAGCGCGATGGCAGCGGTGCCCAGCATCAGCTTGTGGGCGATGCTGCCCGGACGACGGGCAGCGGCGGAGCGGGAAGACGGCATGGGAGGGTCCGCAAGGCAGGTCAGGACATCCGGCACCGCGTTGGCGCCGCGCTGGTGCGCGATCCCTCGCGCGGCGACCTGTCTGAGCCGGGCGATGCCCGGCACCGCAAGGGCGCACCGGGTTAGCGGCCGTTCCGCGGCGGGGTTGAGCCGTTGCCCTGCGTCAAGCTGAATGCACTCAGTTTGGGATGGCTCATACGTGCGGCGAACCTACTCGACCACCCGGTCCTTCAACCACTGCGTGCGTGGCAGCACTTCGATGCTGCCTGCCGCGTACTGCTGCAGTACATCGTCCGGACCGTAGCGCGGCTGCCAGCCCAGCACCGCAACCGCACGGCTGCCGTCGTACACGCGGTCGATGCTCAGCGGCAGTGGCCAGCCGCGGCGCTCGAACTCGGCCAGCAGCTGCGGTGCGCGCCGCGCCAGCACCCGGCGTGGCTGGGTGGCCAGTTCCAGGCAGTCCTCGCGCCGGAAGGGGGTCGGCGCGCAGGCGATGTAGCGCTGGAACGGTGCGCCCCCGTTGTGCAGCAGCGCGGCATGCGCGCTGGCCACATCGCGTGCATCCAGGCCCCGGTGCAGGCGGAACATCGCCATGCGCTCGGGAGGCTCGGGGAAGCAGCGGCCCATGCGCAGCACGCGCACGGCGAACGCCTCCGATGCCGCGGCTTCGGCCAGCGCCTCGGCCTGCAGCTTGGTGCGGTGGTAGATGGTCCTCGGCAGGGGTTCAGTGTCTTCGTCGATCCAGCGGCAACCGCCCGCCACCACGGCATGGCCGTACAGGGCGGTGGTGCTGGTCAACACGAAGCGTCCGACGCCAGCATCGCGCGCCAGCCGCAGCAGCTGCGCGGTCGCCTCCACGTTGATCTGCTGGAACACCGTGTCCGGCACCAGCCCGACATGCGGTGCATGCAGCGCAGCGGTGTGGATCACCGCATCCACGCCGCGCACGGCACGCTCCAGTGCCTTCGTGTTGGTGACGTCGGCAATGATGCGTGTAGTGGCGAACGGGCTGCGGTCCAGCCCGATGACTTCATGGGTGGCCGCCAACGCGCCGAAGATCGCGCGTCCGATCCGCCCGGAACTTCCGGTCAACAGAATCTTCATTGAGTCCATTCACTCAACAGCGCCCGGGAGCTACCGGGATGAACCGATTCTAGGCGTGGCCTGTGTCCAGGGCGATAGCGGCGCTGCGCAAGTGCAGCGTCAACAGCAGGCAGGCACAGCGTGAAGGCCACGCGCCATCCGCGGACGCACCGTTAGCCTGCCGTCGGCAAGCATGAGACTCCGCCACGCCGAGAGAGATCCCCTATGGCCAGCAGCAACCGCGGGTTCGCGTCGATGGACCAGCGCACGCAGCGCGCGATCGCCGCCAAGGGTGGGCGCGCCGCCCATGCCTCCGGCAACGCCCATGAATTCAGTCCCGCCGAGGCGCGCATTGCCGGCCGCAAGGGAGGCGAAGCCATCAGCCGCGATCGCCAGCACATGGCCGCGATCGGTCGCGAAGGCGGCCATGCACGCCACGCCCGCGCACAGCAGCAGCGCCAGCAATCCGACCACGGTCCACGGGATCGCGACGAACCGGGTCAGCAGGACTGAGCAACGCGCCTCAGCTGTGGCTGAGCAGGTTCAGCAGGCGCCCGAACGGGTCCCTGACGAAGAACCGACGCACGCCCCATGGCTCCTCGACAGGACCATAAACGACATCAATGCCGGCGCTGCGGATCCGTTGCAGGACGTCATCCAGATCGTCCACCTCGATCGACAGGTCCGGTACCGGCGTTCCCGACCCGCCCTCTCTGGCGAAGCTGAGCTGCGCAGGCGCAGTGTGCTGCCCGGCGTAGGTGACGATCCAGCCATGATCCATCACCACCGGCATGCCGAGGATGCCGCCGTAGAACGCGGCGGCGCGCGTCGGATCGGGTGTGGCGATGTTGGCGACGATGCGTCTGACAGCCATGGCGTTCCTGTTCAATGAGGGGCGAAAACGAAAACTGTGCGGCGGCCAGCACGCCGTCAATCTCCAGGGGTGCCTGTACAGACGGATGCGGCAGGGCGCGAAAAGTGCGGCTTCCGTCACGAAACATTAACGCGTTAACAAAATTCCCGTCACATCGCTGGGGGTGAAACGCATCCAGGACAGTTAGCGGCTGGGTAGACCGTCAATCAAGGAAGTTTGCCTGATGAATCACCCGCTGCATGGCCGTTCGTCCCGCTCCCGTTCCCCCTTGCAACGCCCGCTGGCACTCGCGGTGGCCAGCTCTCTGCTGCTGGCAGCCGCCCTGCCGGCGATGGCTTCCGATTCACTCGATGCCTGGCAACAGCAGCGCCAGCTGCAGGCGGCGTGGGCCCAGCCAGGCGGTGCACAAACGGACGCAACCGTTGGTGCTTCGGCGCAGGCCACGTCCACCCCGGTCCTGGGCAACGCGGGCGACGCCGCCAGTTGGCACAGCGACGAGTTCAATGCCGACTGGGGCCTGGCCGCGATGGGGGCCGACCATGCCTATGCCCGCGGCCTGACCGGCCAGGGTGTACGCCTGGCGCTGTTCGATTCCGGCTCGGCGCTGGCCCACCCGGAATTCGCCGGCCGCAACACCACCAGCATCACCATCGGCCCGGACTGCGCGACGGCGGGGATCGTCGCCGGCGAAGGGGCCTGCGCGCAGACCCGCGGCGAACAACCCGGCTACAACTATTACGGCCTCGGTGCCGGGGTGCCGGCGGCGCTCGCCGGTCGCCTGATCGCGGCCGGCCTGCCCTACGGCTTCAGCTACGCCGATCATGGCACCCACGTGCTGGGCACCATCGGCGCCAACCGCGACGGCACCGGCATGCATGGCGTGGCCTTCGGTGCCGACCTGACGGCAGCGCGCGTGTTCGGTGACACCTACTATGAGTGGCGCCTGGATCCGGATGGTTTCTATCGCCCCCGCGCGGTGTACCGCACCGACCCGGACGACGACGCCGTACTGGACATGTATGCGCAGATCCAGGCGCAGGGCGTGCGCGCCATCAACCACAGCTGGGGCATCTCGACCCGCAACATGAGTGCCGCGGCGCTCGACCGCCAGTACGCCGCGATTGGCGCGGATTACGACGTCTACGGCAGCATCTACGCAGGCAGCGACGCTGCCCCCGGGTCGACCCTGATCCAGGTGTGGTCGGCCGGCAACGGCAGCGGGGCCGTCGCGGGCATCACTGCGGCCCTGCCCCGCTGGAAGCCGGAGATCGAACCCTACTGGCTGGCCGTGGCCAACGTGCGCCAGCCGGTCGCCGACGATGGCGAAACCGACTATGTGCTCGACGACAGCTCCAGCATCTGCGGTGCCGCCGCCAACTGGTGCATCTCCGCCCCGGGCACCGACATCGCCAGCACCATCGTCTCCGGTGAGATCCAGGGACGCATCGAGGAAACCAGCGAGTACCTGCGGCTGATCATCGACAGCGAGAACACCGAGTACACCTACGGCCTGAAGACGGGCACCTCGATGGCGGCCCCGCACATCACCGGCGCTCTCGGGCTGCTGTTTGAGCGCTTCCCCTACCTGGACAGCGCACAGGTCCGCGACGTGCTGCTGACCACCGCCCGCGATCTGGGCGATCCGGGCATCGATG
>NZ_JADCQA010000024.1:0-11538 GCF_014947095.1 Stenotrophomonas sp. B2
GGGTCCGGTTGCGGGGGCGTGAGCCGCATGGATGCGGCGACCGAGCTTACATGGACGTACTTGCAGCGTCCCCCGCAACCGGACCCACCCCGCCATTCCCCAGAAAGCCCGCTTCGGCTGTTGCTGTTGAGGTTGCCGGCCAGCGGCCGGCACTACCGCGGGTGCCGGGCGCAGCCCGGCCGGAACCCGCGCTTTTGCCGCATAATCAGCACATGACCGACGACCGCATCATCGGCGCCGGCGCCACCCGCGAGGATGACGCCGCCGACGCCAGCATCCGCCCCAAGCGACTGGCCGATTACCTGGGCCAGGCGCCGGTGCGCGAGCAGCTGGAGATCTACATCGAAGCGGCCAAGGCCCGCGGCGACGCGCTCGACCATGTGCTGATCTTCGGTCCGCCGGGGCTGGGCAAGACCACACTCAGCCACGTCATCGCCAACGAACTGGGGGTGGCGCTGCGGGTGACATCCGGTCCGGTGATCGAAAAGGCCGGTGATCTGGCCGCCCTGTTGACCAACCTGCAGCCACACGACGTACTGTTCGTGGACGAGATCCACCGCCTGTCGCCGGTGGTCGAGGAAGTGCTGTACCCGGCGATGGAGGATTTCCAGATCGACATCATGATCGGCGAGGGCCCTGCGGCCCGCTCGATCAAGATCGACCTGCCACCGTTCACGCTGATCGGGGCCACCACCCGCGCCGGCCTGCTGACCGCGCCGCTGCGCGACCGCTTCGGCATCGTCCAGCGGCTGGAGTTCTACAGTGTCGAGGAGTTGACCCGGATCGTACGCCGCTCGGCCACCATCCTGGGCATCGACTGCACCGCCGATGGCGCAGGGGAGATCGCGCGCCGTGCGCGTGGCACCCCGCGCATCGCCAACCGCCTGCTGCGGCGGGTGCGCGACTACGCCCAGGTGAAGGCGGGTGGCCACATCGACGTGGCGGTCGCCCAAGCGGCCATGCAGATGCTCAAGGTCGACCCGGAGGGCTTTGACGAGCTCGACCGGCGCCTGCTCAGGACCCTGGTGGACTACTTCGACGGCGGCCCGGTCGGTATCGAATCGTTGGCCGCCGCGCTGTCCGAAGAGCGCGGAACGCTGGAAGACGTGGTCGAACCCTACCTGATCCAGCAGGGCTTCCTGGTGCGCACCGCGCGCGGCCGCATGGCCACCCACAAGGCGTACCGGCACATGGGGCTGAAGCCGAAGAACCCGCCGCAGGACCTGTTCGCGGAGGTTCCCGATGTCGGTTGAGCCACTATTCAGTTGGCCGACACGCATTTACTGGGAAGATACGGACGCAGGCGGGGTGGTCTACCACGCCCGCTACGTGGCCTTCATGGAACGGGCCCGGACCGAATGGATGCGCGCGCTGGGCTATGGCCAGGAGCGCATGCGCAGTGAGCACGGCATGGTCTTCGCGGTACGTGCCATGCAGATGGACTTCATCCGGCCGGCGCGGCTGGATGACCTCCTGCAGGTGAGTGCCACGCTGGTCCAGCTGAAGAAGGCCAGCATGGTCTTCGATCAGCGGATCGAGCGCGACGGCGAACTGCTGCTGTCGGCGCAGGTCCGCATCGCCGCACTGGACGCGGCCAGTTTCCGCCCGCGTGGCATGGACGACGCCGTCCTTGCCGTGCTGCAACCCTACCTCCACCCCGAATCCGAACACTGAGGAACAACGGATGATCGCAACGCTCCTGGCCCTGCAGGCCACGGTCACCGAGGCACTGCCGGCTGACGTCAGCAACGCCGCGACCCAGACCCTTGCCCAGGCCACCACCGGCGGCGGCATCAACTACCTCGAACTGATGGCCAAGGCCAGCCTGCCGGTGAAGATCATCGTGCTGCTGCTGCTGGTCGGCTCGTTCGTCAGCTGGGTGATCATTTTCCGCAAGGCCCGCGTGTTCAAGCAGGCCACCCGCGAGGCGGACGAGTTCGAGAACCGCTTCTGGTCCGGCGCCGACCTGGGCAAGCTGTACAGCTCGGCCACCGACCGCAGCCGCAACGTGGGCGGCCTGGAGGCGATCTTCGAGGCGGGCTTCCGCGAGTTCACCCGCCTGCGCGACAAGCGCCGGCTGGATGGCCGTGCGCAGCTGGAAGGCGCGCAACGTGCGATGCGCACCACCTACACCCGCGAAGTCGATCAGCTCGAGCGCAATCTGGAACTGCTGGCCAACATCGGCTCGACCGCGCCTTACGTGGGCCTGGTCGGCACCGTGTTCGGCATCATGGTGACCATGCACGACATGATCAGCAGCGGCGCCCAGGCCGGCATCGCCTCGGTCGCCCCGGGCATCTCCGAAGCGCTGTTCGCCACCGCCATCGGCCTGTTCGTGGCAATCCCGGCGGTGTGGGCCTACAACCGCTTCACCACCCGTGTGGAGCGCATGTCGGTCCGTTTCGAGACCTTCGCCGACGAGTTCAGCTCCATCCTGCAGCGCCAGAGCGCTGGCGACGAGTAAGCGCCTGACCCGGGAGTCCAAGCCATGTCCGCTGCCATCGGTCGCCGCAAGCGCCGCAAGCTGAAATCGGAAATCAACGTCGTTCCCTATATCGACGTCATGCTGGTGCTGCTGATCATCTTCATGGTCACCGCGCCGCTGCTCACCCTGAGTTTCGACGTGGACCTGCCGAACTCCAATGCCAAGGCACTGGAGAGCAAGCAGGATCCGGTGATCGTTTCGGTGCGCCAGGACGGCCAGCTGAGCCTGAAGCTGCCCGACGCCAAGGAGCCCACGGCCGTGTCTGCCGAGGAGCTGGAAGGGCGCCTGGCCGGCATCGCCGCACAGGACAAGGGCCTGCGCGTGATCGTCGCCGCCGACCGTGCCGTGGCCTATGAGAAGGTCATTGCGGCGATGGACGTGATCAAGCGCGCGAAAGTGGACAAGGTAGGCCTGGCCACCGATGCACGCTGAGACCCTGCCGCCTCCGCGACAGCAGGAACCGGGCTGGGGCCTGCCCCTGGCGCTGGCCGTGCTGGTGCACCTGCTGGTCGCGCTGGTGTTCATCCTGGCGTGGCTGTGGTCGCCCACGCGCAATACCGATGCCGCTGCCGGTGATCCCTCGGTCGAGGCCAGCCTGGCGCTATCCGCGTCGGAGGCGGCCGCTGCGCGCCAGGCCCTGCGCCAGTCGGAGAAGCTGGAAGATCTGCCGCCGCCGGTTGCCGAGCCGATTCCGGTGCCCGAGGACACCATTCCACCGCCGCAGCCGATTCCCGAGCCACGTCCGCAGGATGCTCCCACGCCGCAGCAGCAACAGGCGCAGGAGCGTGTCGCCCAGCCCGATACGCAGGACCAGGAGGCGGTGAGCGCACTGGCCATCTCGCAGGAGAAGGCCCGGCAGGAACAGGAAGCCAAGCGCCGCCAGGAGCAGATCGACCTGACCGAGCGCAAGCGCCAGGAAGAAGCCGAGCAGAAGCTGCGCCTGGCCAAGCAGCAGGAAGAAGACGCCAAGAAGAAGCGTGCCGAGCAGGAGCGGCAGGCCGCCGACCAGGCCGAGGCCGAACGGCAGAAGAAGATCGCCGAGATCCGTGCCAGGCGCGAACAGGCGGAGAAGGAAGCCAAGCTGGCCGAGCAGAAGCTGCGCCAGGTCGCCGCCGCACGCAACGCCGCCGGCAGCGCGCCGGCCGGCAACACCGGTGCGGCACAGCCGGCCGCTGGGGGCGGTGGCAACAGCGATGATCTGTCGGCGAAGTACGCTGCCGCGATCCAGGCCAAGGTTCGCAGCGCCTGGACGCGTCCAGACAGTGTGCCGCTGGGCCAGCGCTGCCAGATCACCATTACCCAGATTCCGGGGGGGCAGGTGCTTCAGGCCAAGGTGGGCGCCAACTGCCCCTATGACGAAGCCGGCAGGCGTTCGATCGAGGCCGCAGTGCTCAATGCGCAGCCGTTGCCCTATCGCGGATTCGAATCGGTGTTTGCGCGCACGCTCAACCTGACCTTCACCGCGCAGGATTGATCGGCCGCGCGGGCCGGCCTGCGGGTCGCCCCGTCGCGCGGCAGCCGACCGATACGTTAATGGGGCGTGAGAGGACGGGCTGGAACTGACCCGGAATTCACGTACCCTTGGTTCATGATTGCGAAGCGGTTCACCGCCGCTTTGCTATCCCTCGTTCCGGTTTCCCCCTATTGAGCGCTCCATGAAGAAGATGCCTCGTTGGCTTGCCGTGTTTGCGGCCCTGTTGCTGCCCTTCGCTGCCGTCGCGCAGCAGAGGGGACTGGATATCGACATCATCGGCGGCAACGCGTCCGCGCTGCCGATCACCATCGTGCCGATGCCCTACCAGGGCTCGTCGGCCGCACCGCAGACCGATGTCGCCGGTGTGGTCCGCGCCGACCTGGAACGTTCGGGCCAGTTCCGCACCCTGCCCGAAGCGCAGATCGTGGAAAAGCCCGTCCGTGGCGGCGAGATCCAGTTCGCCACCTGGCGCGCGCTGAAGCAGAACTACATCGTGGTCGGCCGCGTGCTGGATGCCGGTGCCGGTGCCTACCGTGTCGAGTACGAACTGTTCGACGTGCCGAAGGGCGAGCGCCTGCTCGGCCTGGCGATGACCGCCCGCGGCAATGCCATGCGCGACGTCGCCCACCAGATGGCCGATGCCATCTACGAGAAGATCACTGGTGTCCGGGGTGCCTTCTGGACGCGCATCGCCTACGTGACCGCCAGCGGCAAGGGCGACGCCATGCGCTATGCGCTGATGGTGGCCGACTCCGATGGCTACAACCCGCAGACCATCGTGCGTTCGGCCGAGCCGCTGCTGTCGCCGTCGTGGAGTCCGGATGGTGGCAAGCTGGCCTATGTCAGTTTCGAGCGCGGCAACTCGGCCATCTACATCCAGAACATCGCCACCGGTGCCCGTGAGCTGGTCACCAGCTTCCGCGGCATCAACAGCGCGCCTGCGTTCTCGCCGGACGGCCGCAAGCTGGCCCTGACCCTGTCGCGCTCCGGCAACCCGGAAATCTACGTGATGGACCTGGGCAGCAAGCAGCTGACCCAGCTGACCAACCACTTCGCCATCGATACCGAGCCGACCTGGGCGCCGGACGGCAGCGCGGTGTACTTCACCTCCGACCGCGGCGGCCGTCCGCAGGTCTACAAGGTCGGTGCCGGCGGCGGCAGCGCCGAGCGCGTGACCTTCCAGGGCAACTACAACGCCAAGCCTTCGGTGTCCTATGACGGCAAGAAGATCGCCGTGGCCCAGGGCTCGGGCAACAGCTACAAGATCGCGATGATGGACAGCTCGCTGGGCTCGCCGCGCTGGAGCACCCTGTCCCCGGGTTCGCTGGATGAATCGCCGAGCTTTGCGCCCAACGCAAGCATGGTGCTGTACGCCGCCCGCGAAGGTGGCCGTGGTGTGTTGTATGCCGTTTCGGCCGATGCGCGGGTTCGCCAGCGCCTGGTTCTGGCCGATGGTGATGTGCGCGAGCCGGCATGGTCCCCATACCGTACCCAGCGCTAAAAGAGTGTTAATATTTTCGCTGTCTTGAACCCCTCATCGGCCTAGGAGCCACAAAGGTATCGCCATGAACAAGTCCACCCGTGTTCTGCTTGTTTCCCTGCTGTCTGTGGCCGTCCTGGCCGGTTGCTCGAAGAAGGTGAAGGAAGAGCCGGCAGCCCCGGTTGACACCGGCACCTCGACCACCACCCCGACCGGTCCGTCGACCTCCGGCCTGTACGGCCCGGGCGACCTGGATACCGATGCCTGCCTGCGCCAGCGCGTTGTCTACTTCGACCTGGACAAGGAAGACGTGAAGCCGGAATTCCAGGCCATCATGGCTTGCCACGCCAAGTACCTGCGTGACCGCCCGTCCTCGCGCATCACCCTGCAGGGCCACACCGACGAGCGTGGTTCGCGCGCGTACAACCAGGCCCTGGGCGAGCGTCGTGGCAACGGCGTCAGCTCGGCGCTGCAGGCCAACGGTGGCTCGGCTTCGCAGCTGACCGTCGTGTCCTACGGTGAAGAGCGTCCGGTCTGCACCGAGTCGAACGAGTCCTGCTGGTCGCAGAACCGTCGCGTCGAAATCGTCTACACCGCGCAGTAATCCATGCGCATTGGCATCAAACTGATGCTGGTCGTTGCGGCAGCCCTCGTGGCTGCCGCACCGGCGCATGCACAGCGACAGAGTCTGGCCGATCGTGTCGGCGCGCTCGAGCAGCAGATGTACAACAACAGTGCCAACCAGGACCTGTTGAACCAGATCAACCAGCTGCGGCAGCAGGTGACCAGCCTGCAGGCCTCGATCGAGCAGTTGCAGCACGACAACGCCCAGCTCAAGCAGTCCGCCCAGGATCAGTACCTGGACCTGGACAGCCGCCTGAACCGGTTGGAAGGGGGCAATGCCCCGGTCCTGCCCCCCGTTCCGGCGAACGCGCCGCAGGCCGCACCGGCCCCGGCCAAACCGGCAGCGGCGGCCACTTCCGAGCGGCCGCCGTCCATCCATGGCGATCCCGGCAGTCTGGCCGCCACGGGTGATGAGCGCACCGCCTACAACGTCGCCTTCGATTCGCTCAAGGCCGGCAAGTACGATGATTCGGCGCAGCTGTTCCTGAGCTTCCTGCAGTTGTATCCGAACGGCGTGTACGCGCCGAATGCACTGTACTGGCTGGGCGAGAGCTACTACGCCACCCGCAATTTCCCGATGGCCGAGACCCAGTTCCGCGAGCTGCTCTCACGCTATCCGACCCATGACAAGGCCGCGGGCGGCCTGCTCAAGGTCGGCCTCTCGCAGTATGGCGAGGGCAAGGTCGATCAGGCCCAGCAGACGCTGGAGACTGTCGTGGCGCAGTACCCCGGCTCGGACGCCGCGCGCACCGCGCAGGACCGCCTGCAGTCGATCCGCCTGGGCCAGCAGATCCGCTGACCGGGCGTACAATACGTGTCCCGTAGCGCCGAGCTCATGCTCGGCTGCTTTCGTTTCCGGATCGGCCAACCCACCCGGATCCGGTAGCGCCGGGCCATGCCCGGCGGCTCGCATCACCGGCTGGGCCATGCCCGTCCGGTTGCTGTTGTAGAGCCGAGCCATGCTCTGCTGCTTTCGTTACCGGCCACGGTAGCCCACCCGCCACGTGTCCCACAAAGAAGTTCCCGCCATGACCGCCGTTACCCCGTCCAACGCCGTCGCCACCCCCAGCGACATCGTGCAGTCGCCCCTGCCGCGCCTGAAGATCACCGAGATCTTCACGTCGCTGCAGGGCGAAGCCGATACCGCCGGCTGGCCGACCGTGTTCGTGCGCCTGACCGGCTGCCCGCTGCGCTGCCAGTACTGCGACACCGCCTACGCCTTCCACGGCGGCACCTGGTGGGATATCGACGACATCGTGGCCGAAGTGCTGGCCCAGGGCGTGCGTCACGTCTGCGTGACCGGCGGCGAGCCGTTGGCGCAGAAGCGCTGCCTGGTGCTGCTGCAGAAGCTGTGTGACGCCGGCCTGGACGTCTCGCTGGAAACGTCCGGTGCGCTGGACGTCAGCGCGGTGGACCCGCGCGTATCACGCGTGGTCGACATCAAGACCCCGGGTTCGGCCGAGGTGGCGCGCAACCGCTGGGAGAACCTGCCGCTGCTGACCGCACGCGACCAGATCAAGTTCGTCATCTGCAGCCGCGAGGACTACGACTGGGCCAAGGCCCTGCTGGCCGAGCACGAGCTGGTGAAGCGTTGCACGGTGTTCTTCTCGCCCAGCAAGGGGGAGATCACCGCGCGCCAGCTGGCCGACTGGATTGTTGAAGACCGGCTTCCGGTACGCTTCCAGATGCAGCTGCACAAGATTCTGTGGAACGATGAGCCGGGCCGCTGAGGCCGCCCTTGTTTCCTGATGCAACTCCGGCGCGGGACAGCGTGCTGGCTTTCCTCCCCCAACCGGAAGATTTTCCATGAAGAAGGCAGTCGTGCTTCTCTCCGGCGGCATGGATTCAGCCGCCGTCATCGCCATGGCCCAGGAACAGGGCTTTGCCGTGCATGCCCTGAGCGTACGCTATGGCCAGCGCCACACCTCCGAACTGGACGCCGCCGCACGCGTGGCCAAGGCCCAGGGCGTGGTCGCGCACAAGACCGTGGATGTGGACCTGCGCAGCATCGGCGGCTCGGCACTGACCGATGACATCGACGTGCCCGAGGCCGGCGGTGCCGGCATTCCGGTCACCTACGTGCCCGCACGCAACACCATCATGCTGTCGCTGGCCCTGGGCTGGGCCGAAGTGCTGGGCGCCAACGACATCTTCTGTGGCGTCAATGCCGTGGATTACTCCGGCTACCCGGACTGCCGCCCCGAATTCATCGCCGCCTTCCAGACCCTGGCCAACCTGGCGACGAAGTCCGGCGTGGAAGGCGCAGGCATCAAGGTGCACGCGCCGCTGCAGTTCCTGAGCAAGGGCCAGATCGTCAGCGAGGGCGTGCGCCTGGGCGTGGACTTCGGCCTGACCGTGTCCTGCTACAACGCCGATGCCAACGGTGCCGCGTGCGGCCACTGCGATGCCTGCCGCCTGCGTGCACAGGGCTTCGCCGACGCCGGCGTGGCCGACCCGACGCTGTACGCCTGAGGTGATGGGGGCTGATGCCCCAATGGTGGGTGCCAACCTTGGTTGGCACTGTGCGCCGGGCATGGCCCGGCGCTACCGCTGCTGCAACCAACCCGAAGCTTCGATGAAGGCCCGCACCGCCTTGGGATCGGCGTAGTCCAGCTCGATCATCCGCGCGATCCCCGCCTTCTCATCGGCCTGCCGGCGCATGTACTCCTGCGCGATGCGATAGCCGGCGTAGTAGCCCACGTCGCTCACGCCGAACGGATTGCGGGCACTGTTGTACAGCCAGTTGTCCAGGTCATCGCCGTCCATCTCGGCGATGAAACGGGTGCGTATCTCCGCTTCGTGCAACGGGCCGTAGTCATAGAGCGGCAGGGCAGGGCGCCTGCCGCTGATGCGCTCGGCGATGTACTCGGCCACACCCTCGCGTACCGCGTACTGCGCCAGATTGCCGGTGGTCTCGCGTTGCTGGGTGTGCACATACTCATGCAGGTTGTTCTGCGCGTTGTTCGCGCCGGGGCGGCTGTCATAGAAGATGCGCAGGCGGCTGCGCATCGGCTCCGGCAGTTCGCTGACATCCACGCGCGCGTCGCCCAGTGCCATCTCCGCACCGATCAGCACCTGGTCGCCCAGCGTGGTACCACCGGTACGCAGCACGCCCACCACATAGGTGATCGTGGCTGGGCGCAGGGAGGGGTAGAGCGTGCGGAAGGCCATGAGATCCTGTTCCAGCGTCGCGCTGGCACTGCGGGCGTTGGTTGTCAGTGGCCTTACCGAGTTCCAGAACCGCGGCCACGCGCGCATGGCATCGGCATACTCGCGCGCGGTGTAATTGCGGACCTGCATCAGCGCATGCAGGCCGGGACTGCCCGGGTCGACGTAGTGCTGCTGCACGAGCGCCACCCGGCGCTCGGCATCGGGTTCGGCGCGCACCGCATCGTAGGTGGCCCAGAAGCGGGCGATGTCGTCGCTACGCACCGGGGACGGCGCTGCCAGCGCGGCGCCGGGCAACAGCAGTGCGGAGATCAGGGGCAGGCAGCGGCGCATCCAGGCTCTCCAGTGGGGATCAGGGATGGGATGCGCGGTGCGGGCGGAAGGTTTAAGCCGGTTCACGCCGGCAGCCCGGGCGCTTGATTGCCAGGGCTGCGGGTATGGGGTTTCGCGTCGCGTGGCAAAGTGGGGTAGAATGCCCACCCCCGCCACGCGGCTGGGGCAGTGCACCGGGCCGTTAGCTCAGTCGGTAGAGCAGAAGACTTTTAATCTTTTGGTCGTAGGTTCGAATCCTACACGGCCCACCATTGCAACATAAGGGTTTCGGAGCGATCCGAAGCCCTTTTGTTTTTCCGCAATCGCCGATCTTTTCCGCAAAATCACTTCGTCGGCGTGACGCGATCGCCCTTGCGCTTTCGCGTGTAGGTCTCGGTCATGACCACGGACGAGTGGCCCAGCTGTCGCTGCGCCTGGCGAATGTCCGCCGCCGCGTCTGCCTTGTCAGTGCCGGCTTTGGCGCGCAGGTCCCGGAACTGGAATGCCGATTTGGCAATGCCTGCACGTGCGCGCGCTGCATCGAATCTGCTTCGCAGCTGGCCCTTGCTCAGTGGCTGTCCGTACTCGACGCGCCGCAGCTACCGCGCCGAGGTCGCCTCCTTCACTGAGCAAACCGTCAGCCATTCATCAGGAACGTTCAACAAACAGACGATTACCCAGAGCCTGTCTGTGGTCTCTGTCGAGCAGTAGTGAACCAATTTTCCGGCGTGAAACGCTGGCGTAACCCCGCTGGCCCGTGAGGGTCACCAACAGGAAGAGGAACTTGCAATGCTCAATCTCAAAATGCGCCTGGCCAACAAGCTCGAGTCCGTCGCGCTGCCGAACAAGCTGCAGCTGACCTTCGATGACCCGAGCGTCACATCGGGGCCGCAGATTGTTCTGACCGTGGACTATGAGGATGGTGCCACAATGCGCACCGGGCGGTACTACCGCATCAATGCTGCAGAAGAGGTGCCCGCGACGGAATCTGCGTGACGACTTGCTGGGATGTGGCACTGCTGCCCTGAAAACCTGGTGAAGCGCCGAAAGAACACATGCGGCCTTCGGCAGACCCGGGCCAATTGCAGCGGGCTGCGGCAATGCTGGTAGACGCAAGCGCATGTAGCCATCCTTCTGGATGGGCGTCGGCCGCGGCCAGACCGCGCCAACATTCAGTTTTACCCGGCCATTGTCGCCTGAGGCAGCGTGTAAGTGAACCCTTTCGTCAAAAAAGGCACCCCCCCGTAGGGTTATTGGAGGGGGTGAAACCTGCCACCATCCAATGTATCCGTGTGGCGGGTACTCGTCATAGCTTGCTATGGAAAAGACGGCCATGGCAGCTACTGTGGAGAAAGGTATGACCGTTGAGAGGGGTCGTTCCAGCGAGAACGGCTCGCGCCAAGGAGAGTGGGAGGCCGTCGGCGTTGATCACATCGGATGTCGCAGAACTTGTCCTATTTGTGAATGACAACTCTCACTAACCTCGAGACTTCTCATTCGCCCATCTCTTCCTTCTCATATTTCCGAAGGACGAGGATAACTACGATAAGGCTTACGCACTTCCCTATAAGGAAGCCAACAATCATGCCGTCGATGAAGTTCATATTTTCACAAAGGATTGATCGCATGCCATCAGTCTTTGATCGCATAATTCCAGCGGCGGGATGGACGTGAGCGGGGGCAGCCCTGTCCCGCGATAACTGCATTACTCGCATGCGCCGTGATACAACTTGGATGGGATCACGGGAGCGGCCCATTGGCCGCCCCCTCACAGACCTTGGTAGGGCGCCGATCAGAAGCGCACGGACCAGCGCGCCGTGGCGCCATGGTCACGGCTCTCGCTGCCGAACTGGCCGCTGTAGCCCAGCTCCAGCGACTGCCGCGGGGTCAGCCACGCGGACAGCCCCAGCTCGGCCACGACAGCGCTGTCGGCGATCGGCGCGGCGCTGACGGTGAACGCGCCGCCACCGTTGGCGAAGGCGAGGTTGGCCACCT
>NZ_JADCQA010000025.1:0-8866 GCF_014947095.1 Stenotrophomonas sp. B2
GATGCCCTTGCGTGCGAATGTCCTCCGGCGCCGGCCGTTGGCCGTCACCTCCTCCTTTACTTCGCACGCAAGGGCATCCGCCCGGCGTTTAGGGGTTATCGGCACGCAGCGGTGTGCGGACGACGGCACCGTGCCTGGTGGGCAGGTGGGGACGTCATGGGGAGGTATCCGCACTGGCATGGCATCGCTCGGGCTGGGGCTGCCTGTGCGCAGGTGCGTGCGTTTTTCCGTGTGGCGCCGGTCGGATGCCCTTGCGTGCGAATGTCCCCCGGCGCCGGCCGATGGCCGTCACCTCCTCCTTCACTTCGCACGCAAGGGCATCCACCCGGCGTGCAGGGGTTATCGGTGCGCAGAGGTGCGAAAATGCGCCGGGGACATTTGCCCACATGCTGCGGGCCGACGCGAGCGCCTTTGCGCTCGCGATCTGCTCGGGCGAAGACGCGCATCTGCACGCAGGCGAGGAATAAAAAAAGACCCGGCAGAGGGAGGGATCTGCCGGGTCCGGATTGCATGGGGGGAGGGACCCATGCAATGAGCGAAAGCGTCGCGTCAGGGCGTGTGGCCGGTCGCGTCCGCTGTTGATTCGTTGTAGCCCTGCACCAGCTCGGACCAGGAGCGTCCAGCCAGCAGGCCAAGACCGACCACGTCCTGCTGGGCCTGCCCAAACCGCTGCAGGTTGTCCTGCCACAGCTGAGCCCCCTGCGACAGCAATCCGGCCGGATCTTCGCTTCGTGCCAGCTCGCCGAGCCAGCCACCGGTCGCGGTCAGGTTGCGTTCCAGTGCTTTCAGCTGCACGCCGAACATGCTTTCAGCGTTCTCCAGCGCCAACCGGTTCGCGCGCGTTGCGGCGGCGGCCAGCTGGCGGGTGGCATCACTGAAGCGATCGCTGAAGGCGGCGGTCATGGGCGTCAGGAAAGGACTTGATGCATTGCAGCATACGCCGATGATGCCGCATTGCAACAAAAATCATAAAGGCGCCCAAGGCGCCTTTAGAAATCTTTATATATCAATGAGTTGTTCAGGTGCCGGGGCCCCGGTACCGGCAGCCGGAGGTGCAGGTCTCGTGGACCGTGATCTCGCTCAGCGCCGGCAGCGCGGGCTTGAGTTCGTTCCATATCCACACCGCCAGGTTCTCGCTGGTCGGGTTTTCCAGGCCGGGGATGTCATTGAGGTAGTGATGGTCCAGGCGTTCGTAGATCGGCTGGAAGGCCGCCTT
This sequence comes from Stenotrophomonas sp. B2, assembly GCF_014947095.1. Lineage (NCBI taxonomy): Bacteria > Pseudomonadati > Pseudomonadota > Gammaproteobacteria > Lysobacterales > Lysobacteraceae > Stenotrophomonas > Stenotrophomonas sp. B2. The sequence continues at coordinate 1,217 of NZ_JADCQA010000025.1, forward strand.
CACGTCCCCGAAATCCATGATCCAGCCGGTCTGCGCGCCGGGTTCGCCCTCGACCTTCAGTTCCACCCGGAAGGAGTGGCCATGCAGGCGCGCGCACTTGTGCCCCGGCGGTACGTTCGGGAGGCGGTGGGCCGCCTCAAGCATGAAGACTTTGAAGATTTCCATGAGCGGATTGTACGCCGCTGCTGTCGCATCCGACCGGGATCGCGCCGGCCCCGAAGCGGAGTGACTATTTCCATCCGGATGAAGAGATGTTAGCTTCTCTTATATCCGTATGAAGAGATGTTATTGGTCGGGCCCCGGCCAGTCATGGATTACTGCGGAACTTCGTCGCCCTACCACCACCCCACACATCGTCATGCCCCAGCACACCCTGCTCGTGGCGGCCCTGGCCGCCGCTCTGGCCGCGCCATTGTCCGCCGCCGCCGAAACCACCGCTGCCGCCAGTGGCGAAGCCAGTACCCTGGCCGCCGTCCGCGTCACCGGCTCCAACATCAAGCGCGCCGATACCGAGGCGTCCAATCCGGTGCAGGTAATCGGCCGCCAGCAGCTGGAACAGACCGGCAAGGCCACCGTCGCCGATGTGCTGCGCTCGATCTCCGCCAACACCGGCAATGCCAACAACGAGACCACCAACAACGGCTGGGCCTCCGGCTCGGCCAGCATCGGCCTGCGCGGCCTGTCACCGAAGAACACGCTGGTGCTGCTCAACGGCCGTCGCGTGGCGAACTACGGCTTCCCGGCCGGTGGCCTGTCCGATACCTTCGTCGACCTCAATGCCCTGCCGCTGGTTGCGGTCGAGCGCATCGAAGTGCTCAAGGATGGTGCTTCGGCCGTGTATGGCTCCGATGCCGTGGCCGGCGTGGTCAACATCATCACCCGCCAGAACTTCGAAGGTGCCGAGATCGGTGGCAGCTTCGGAGGCGCCGACCAAGGGGGCCTGCGCGAGCAGAACCTGAAGTTCGTGGGTGGCCTCGGTGATCTGGACAGCGATGGCTACAACATCCTGTTCAGTCTCCAGGGCTACAACCGCGACCGCCTGGATCAGGACGAGCGCGATCTGACCAAGAGCGGCATCTACACCGACCTGCCGGGCGGGCGCTGGAACGGCTGGTCAGCCAAGGGTGCGCGCTATCTGATCAATGGCGTGTCGGTGCCGATGCTCGACGCCAGCGGCAACTGCCCCACCGGGACCACGCGCGTCGCGAGCGCTCCGATCGACGGCCTGGCTGGCGACACCTGCGGCTTCAACCAAGCGCCGTACACCACGCTGATTCCATCCACGAAGCGCTACCAGGCCTATGCCAACGGCACCTTCCGCCTGGGCGACAACGTCGAAGCGTTCGGTGAAGTGCTGTACAGCCAGATCAAGAGCGCGGCCTGGTTCGGCAGCAGCCCGTTCTTCACGCTGGAAAGCGGCCGCTTCGCCCTGAATGCCGAGACCGGCCTGGCCGAGCCGGTGTCGTCGCAGCTGCCGGCGGGCAATCCGTACAATCCCTACGGGCGTGCCGTGCCGATCGAGTACACGTTCTTCGATCTCGGCGGCACCATCAAGACCAACCGCTCCACCGCCTATCGCGGCGTGTTCGGCCTGCGCGGCACCACCGCCAACTGGGACTGGGAAGTGGCGGCGTTCGGCGCGCGCAGCAGCGAGCGTGAGACCGTCTCGGGCGGCTTCGCCAACCGCTGGGCGCTGGCCGATGCGCTGGCCAGCGGCAGCTACAATCTGCTCGACCCGGCGGCCACCCCGCAGTCGGTGCGTGATGCGATCAACATCGCCACGCTGCGTCCGGCCGAATCGAAGCTGCAGGGTGTCGATGCGAAGATCTCGGGCAGCCTGGGCCGCACCTGGGCCGGTGACATCGGCTTTGCCGCTGGCGCCGAGTGGCGCCGCGAGAAGCTCGATTCGAACAACCCCTGGCAGATCGATGCCGGCCTGCAGGTGCGTCCGGCCATCGCCGAGGTGCACGGCGAGCGCCAGGTCAGCGCTGCGTACGCGGAAGTGAACGTGCCGCTGGCCTCGACCCTGGAACTGTCCGCCGCTGCGCGCGCCGATCACTACGATGACTTCGGCGATGCGTTCTCGCCGAAGCTCGGACTGCGCTGGCAACCGCTGGACTTCCTGCTGGTGCGCGCGTCGGCCTCGAAGGGCTTCCGTGCGCCCTCGCTGTCGGAGAACTCCAACAGCACCAGCATCTCCTACGGCAGCGTGGTCGATCCGCGCGACCCGGATGTGCCGGGCTCGCGGCAGAGCCCGACGTTCTTCACCGTGGGTAACAGTGACCTGAAGCCGGAGCGCACCAAGAGCGTGAACTTCGGCGTGGTGCTGTCACCGTGGGCGAACACCAATCTGAGTGTCGACTACTACCGTATCCAGCTCGACAACCTGGTCGGCACCAACAACACGCAGACGCTGATCAACGACAACGTCGCCGGTGCCGTGCAGCGCGATGAGCGCGGCAAGCTGCAGGCCGTCTACAACCGCTACCAGAACCTGAGCGAGCTGAAGACATCGGGCATCGACGTGGAACTGCGCCAGCGCATTCCGACGGCGCGCCTGGGAGATTTCACCCTGTCTTCGGCCTACACCCACGTCCGTGACTACCGCCGTCCGACCGTGGTCGGTGGGCCCCTGGTCGACTACGCCGGCAGCAACCTCGGCGCCACCCTGCCCAAGGACAAGGCCACCACCACGCTGGACTGGAAGTACGGCGACTTCAACGCGGCGGTGACCTGGTACTACACCAGCAGCTATCGGCAGGAAGCCAGTACCGCCGCCAAGGCCGTGCAGCAGCGTGTCGGCAGCTACAGCCAGTACGACCTGTACCTGGGGTACACCGGCATCGACAGCCTGACCCTGTACGCCAAGGTGCAGAACCTGGGTGACAAGACGCCGCCCTACGATGCGTCGTTCCCGGGCATCCGTGCGCCGTATGACTTCACCCAGTACGACCTGCGGGGTCGCTACTTCACACTGGGCTTCGACTACCGCTTCTGATCCACCGCCGTGGCCGGTCACTTGCCGTGACCGGCCACGTTGCCCTCTGCCGTCCTGTTTCCGGGGAGTCACCGTGTCCTTCCACCGCCGTGCCGTTCTTCCGTTGCTGATCGCCGCTGCCAGCGCAGTGTTCCCCGCGTTGTCCGCGCAGGCGCAGAGCGCCTATTTCTTCCCGCAGGCCAGCGAGGCCGGCGCGTTCGACAGCGCCATTCCCACGCCGGAGCAGTTCCTCGGCTATCCGATCGGCAGCCGCTACACCCGCCACGACCAGTTGGTCGCCTATTTCGAGGAACTGGCCAGGCATTCGGACAGGATCCGCGTCCAGCACATTGGACGCAGCTATGAAGGCCGCCCCCTGCTGATTGCCACCATCACCGCGGCCAGCAACCAGGCGCGGTTGGAACAGATCCGCCAGCAGCACGCGACCCTGGTCGATCCGGCACAACCGCGCAGCGCAGCCGGTGACAGCCCGGTGGTGGTCTGGCTGGGCTACAGTGTGCACGGCAATGAAACCTCCAGCGGCGAAGCGGCGATGCTCACCGCGTATTACCTGGTGGCAAATCGCAGCAGTGAAACCCAGCAATGGCTGCAGCAGGCGGTGGTGCTGTTCGACCCGGCGCAGAATCCGGACGGACGCGACCGTGCCGCCAACTGGCACAACGCCTGGGCATCGGACCCGGCCTCGGCCGATCCGGCTGACAAGGAGCATGTCGAGCCGTTCCCGCAGGGCCGTACCAACCATTACTTCACCGATCTCAACCGCGACTGGCTGGCGCTGACCCAGCAGGATTCGCGGCCGAAGGTGGCCGCCTTCCACCAGTGGTACCCGAACGTGCAGATCGACTTCCACGAGATGGGCAAGGACAGCACGTACTACTTCGAGCCTTCGCCGAAGAGCATGCACAGCCCGTTGATCCCGGCCGCCTCCTACGAGTTCAACAGGACGCTGGCCACGTACCACGCACAGGCGCTGGACGCACTGGGGTCGCTGTACTACACGGGGGAGAACTTCGACAACTTCTCGCCGGTGTATGGCTCGACCTATCCGGACTTCCATGGCGCGGTCGGTGTCACCGTCGAGCAGGCCAGTTCGCGGGGACGGGTGCAGGAGTCGGTGAACGGGCTGCTGACCTTCCCGTTCACCATCCGCAATCAGGTCGCCACCGGCCTGGGCACGGTGCGCGGTGCGGTGGCCGAGCGCAGTGGCCTGTTCGACCTGCAGAAGACCTTCTTCCAGAGCGCATTGAAGCAGGCCGCGCAGCAGCCGCAGAAGACCTTCGTGTTCGGCGACGCGCATGATCCGGCGTTGACCCGGCGCCTGCTTGAACTGCTGCTCCTGCACCGGATCGAGGTACGCGCGCTGGATCGCGATGTCACCGTCGAGGGGAAGCGCTTCCAGGCAGGCAGTGCCTATGTCGTGCCCGTGCAGCAGGCGCAGTTCCGCCTGGTGCACTCGATCTTCGCCGAGACGCCGCCGATCAAGGGCGACGTGTTCTATGGCAGCACCAGCTACGCTATTGCGCCAGCCTACGGCGTGGCCTTCGCCGGCAGCCGCAGCCGCATCGACGGCGGTGCACAGGTGAGCGAGCTGCCACCACTGCAGGGCGCGGTCGTCGGCGGCCAGGCGGGGTTCGCCTATGCCATCGACTGGCGTGACTACAACGCCAGCCGTGCGCTGGCCGAGCTGCAGGGCAGGGGACTGGCCGCCCGCGCTGCATTCCAGCCGTTCACCGCCGGAACCGCACAGGGCGATGTGGCTTTCGCGGCCGGCAGCATCGTCGTTCCGATCGCCGGCCAGCCACTGCAGGGGGCGGCCCTGCTCGACGCGGTGGCCGCGGCGGCACGTGCTTCGGGCGTACGGGTGCATGCGTTGTCGAGTGGCCGCAGCCGCGAGGGCATCGATCTCGGCAGCGATGGCGTCAAGGCACTGCGCAAGCCGGCCGTGGCGCTGGTGATGGGCGAAGGCGTGGCGGCCACCGAGATCGGATCGGCCTGGTTCCTGCTGGACCAGCATCTGCACCTGCCGGCCAGCAAGCTGGATCCGCAGCAGCTGGGCAAGGTTCCGCTGGATCGCTACACCACCCTCGTGTTGTCCGGTGGCACCTACAGCAGTGTCGATGCGACCGCGGTGGCCGCACTGAAGCGCTGGGTGCAGGCCGGCGGCTCGCTGGTGACCTATGGCAGCGCGTCGAAGTGGGCGATCGAACAGAAGCTCGCCGATGGCGAGAAGACCGGCAAGGACGAAGAGGCCGGCGACGAATCCCGTCGCGCCTTCGGTGACCAGCGCGACATCGCTGCGATCGAGCGGGTGAGCGGCAACATCCTCAGCGCCGATGTCGATACCAGCCATCCCCTGGCGTTCGGCGTGCCGGGCCGGCAGCTGGCGGTGAACAAGGAAAACAGCGTGACGCTGCAGCCGAGTGCGAATCCGTTCTCGACGGTGGTGCGCATCGACGCGTCACCACGGGTCAACGGTTACCTGTCCGAGCGCAATCGTGCCCGGGTGGCAGGCAGTGCGTGGCTGCTGGTGTCGGCCCAGGGAAAGGGCAACGTGGTGCTGTTCGCCGATGATCCGGCACACCGCAAGTACTGGCATGGCACGGATCGACTGCTGATCAATGCGATCTTCTTCGGGAATCTGGCGAATCCGGCGAAAGCACGCGGATGAGGCGTCTGGCGCCTTGATTGATGCGCGGGCAACAAAAAAGGGACGGCGCGCCAGCGCCGTCCCCGATGTAAGGCCTCCCGCGCAGCGGGACGCCCTCATTCCTGTCAGTCAGGATCAGCCGGCGCGACCGCCGCCGCCCTGGCCGCGGCCACGACCACCGCCGTTGCCGCCTCCGCCACGACGCTGGCCCTGACCAGCGCCGGCACGCTGCTGGCCGTTGCTACCGCCCTCACGACGGCCACCACCGGCCTTCTTCGGGCCGGCGTGGGCATGGCGCGGCGCATCGCCGTGCGGACGTCGCGCGTGGCTCTTGCGCGGGGCGCGCTCGCCGGTGTCGTGCTCGGCCTTGCCCGGTGCACTGTTGCCCCAGCGGATCGGCACCTGCAGCTCGAAGCCCGGCACATCGCGGATGTCCATGTCGCGTCCGAGCAGGCGCACGATTGCGCGCAGCAGCTTGACCTCGTCCTGCGCCACCAGCGAGATCGCCTGGCCGGTGGAGCCGTTGCGGCCGGTGCGGCCGATGCGGTGCACGTAATCCTCGGCGACCATCGGCAGGTCGAAGTTGATCACCTTCGGCAGCTCGTTGATGTCGATGCCTCGCGCCGCGATGTCGGTGGCCACCAGCACGGTCACGCGACCGGCCTTGAAGTCACCCAGCGCACGCAGGCGCTGGCCCTGGCTCTTGTTGCCATGGATCGCCGCGGTCTTAATGCCCGACTTCTCCAGGAACGCGGCCAGCTTGTCGCTGCCGTGCTTGGTCCGGGCGAACACCAGGGTCTGCTCACGGCTGTCCTGTGCCAGCAGGTGCAGCAGCAGGTCGCGCTTGCGGCCGGCGTCGACCGGATGCACGCGATGGGTGATGGTCTCGGCCACGGTGTTCTTCGGCGTCACCTGGATCTGTTCCGGGTTGCGCATGAACTCCAGCGCCAGCTGGCGGATGTTGTCCTCGAACGTGGCCGAGAACAGCAGGGTCTGACGGTTCTGCTTGGGCAGCTTGGCCAGGATGCGCTTGATCGACGGCAGGAAGCCCATGTCCAGCATGCGATCCGCTTCGTCCAGCACCAGCAGTTCGATGCCGGACAGGTCGATGCTGCGACGCTCCAGGTGATCGATCAGGCGGCCCGGGCAGGCCACCAGCAGGTCCACGCCACGGCGCAGGATGTCCAGCTGGTTGCCCATGCCGACGCCGCCGTAGATGCAGGCGCTGGGGATGCGCAGATACTTGCTGTAGCCGCGCAGGCTGTCATGCACCTGGGTGGCCAGCTCGCGGGTCGGGGCCAGGATCAGTGCGCGCGGCTTGCGCGGGCCACCGCCACGCACTTCCTGCGGCGCGGTGCCCAGATGCTGCAGCAGCGGCAGGCCGAAGGCTGCGGTCTTGCCGGTACCGGTCTGTGCGCCGGCCAGCAGGTCGCGACCGGCCAGCGCCAGCGGGATCGCCTGCTGCTGGATCGGGGTCGGGTTTTCGTAGCCCTGCTCGGCCAGCGCACGCAGCAGGAAGGGCGCCAGGCCCAGCGATTCAAAAGACATCGAGTGTGCTCCAAGTACAAGAAACGCCTGTCCGAATGGACAGACGGGGGCAGATCAAACTGATCGGCTGACTCGGAGCGTTCCCGTGAACCGCGCTGCGAGAATTGGGTGCAGCCGGCACGAAGCGCAGGCTGGAATGCGTGACGAACGGCGTCGGAGTGGGGGCGGGCGAAGAGGGCGGACCCTGGTCGCCGGCGATCCCGGAGGGAAACGGACGGCCGCTGCAGACTCCGCAAGTCTAAACGATGTTTGAGACTTCACGCAAAAAGGCCTGTTCAGGTAAGGGTTCTCTCTGCAGGGCTGCGCCCTGCACCCGCAGAGGCCGAAGCCACGTCAACGTCAACGTCAAAAGCGGGCTTCCTGAAGGTAGGCGGGGTGGGTCCGGTGGCGGGAGACGCCGTAAACCCTTCCCTGGGGGCTTGGCCGCGGCATCCATGCCGCGGACACTCCCGCCACC
>NZ_JADCQA010000026.1:0-8391 GCF_014947095.1 Stenotrophomonas sp. B2
CATTTCGCATAATGTATACAGCTTGTGCCTTATCGAAGCCCGGCACCGCTGCTGCCGCCTTGTGGGGCAGAGCAAACCCGACAGTCAGACATAGCGCCATCGCGGTCGCGGCGAGCTTCCGCCACACCGCCTTCTCCTCTCGACTGACGGCTCGAGCCTCGCCGACTATGCCCAGGACACGAGCAAGCGGTAGGCCGGTCAGCCCTGCCAAAGTTGCGCACATCACTGTATCGGGCAGCGAATAGCCTGATTTCCAGTTGGCGATTGTTCCGCGAGATACGCCGAGCTGCCGCGCGAATTCCGCGTCACTGCTCACGTTCAGCGCTTTCCGCGCCGCATCGATGAGGTCTGTAACCGTCTGCATCGTTCAACCCTGTTGACACTCCTGTTCAACCCCTTTATAAATTGCCCTGCGTTCAACGGTGTTGGGCGCCCCGCCACTGGCACCCCAAGGCCGCTGGCGGGTTCACTTGGGGTGTAAGGCGGACAAGATGTTTATCAATACTAGACATCACCCAATATCAGGATGGGACTTGATCAGGCCAGTCTCGCCTGATCTCTGCCTCAAGCTCCTTGGCGCGCCGAGAAATGTTGTCCAGACCCTTGAATGCCGTCTCTATGCTGCTGCGCAACACTTCCTGCTCTCCAGAGCCCCTTGCCTCAATAGCCATGTTGGCGACTTCATCCAGTGCGTCCAAAAGCATTTCGATAGACGCCAACGAGAGCTGTTGCGGTCCACTGAGCAGGGCAAACTCCTCCAGAGACCAAACAACCTTCGGAATCGTTCGTTTCAGCACCCGAAGTATCGTGTCTATGTCGGACTTGGAGAGCTTGTCGTAGTCCCTTCCGCCATCCATTCGACGGAACCCAGCGGGGAGAGACTTCAGCTTTCGAAGTCGAAGCACAACCACGTCGATTCGTCGTCTCTTCTCTGCCAAAGCCGCTTCACGATCGCTCAGTTCTTGTGCGATACGCAATTCGTGAGTTTCGCGAGCAAAACGATTGGCTCCGTAACCAATCGCCAACGCACCAGTCGCTGCAACCCATGTGCCAGCCGCGGCCAACCAATCAGCCACATTCCCTGCTTCGAAGCATTTGAGCGGAATGTCACTGCCTGCCATTGCGATGGCAGTAGTTACAACGCCCATTCCGAACGTCATAGCCGCGACTACACCAGCATCGCGCCTAGGTATCAGCGGAGGAAGATTCATAAGCGAGCCACCCCTTGTGGCATCCATGCAGTGGGGGGAATTCTGGCATGACCGAGCCCCTACTTGCCTTCGTCCTGCTAGGGGCCATTGCAGCGGCCTCCATCGGCGTCGCTCGCATCGTTTCGTGGCTGCTGGACCGGCGTGACCATGCCGCCGACCAACGCGCCAAGGAAGCGGCCGTCGTTGCCCAGGCACGCGCCGAACTGGCCGCTACTGGCTGGACCCCGGATCACGAAGCCCTCTATCAGGCTGAGATTGCCGCCACCAAGCGCAGCGATCTGCTGGCCGCAGCCCACTACGCCGACCAGCAGGAGGGCTGCCATGTTCCGTAACAGCCCCTTCCCGTGGGTCCTTCTCGCTATCGGCGTCTTCGCAGCCGTTCCGAACCCGGTAACGCTCGTGCTGGTCGTCTTCGGCTTCCTGCATTACGTGATGGGGAGCATGCGCAATGGCCGTTGATCGCCCGCCCCTTCGCGTGGCCGCGCGCAAGACGGCTGGGGCTGCTGGCCTGCTCATCCTCGTTTGCGTTGTCGTGAGCGCATTGGCTGGCGTCGGGGCGCTGCTCGGCGACGACTTCTGGACTGCCTTTCGCGCGATCTGGCTCGCCATTGCCGGGTTCGTCGGCGCTGTTCTCGGTCTTTGGGCATTCGTGGAGGCCTGGAAGTGGTGCATGGATGCCCTGTTGGATGAGGGCCGCCTTGTCGACCAAGAGGGGGCGGACGATGGCCGTTGATCGCGCACGGTTTCGCATGGCTGTCGTCGGCGGGGCAGGGGGCTTTTCCCCGCTTTCGCCCGGTGAAAAGGGGCAGCGGGCGGCGGCGGGAATTGGCCCGGGGAGTAACACGGGCCAAAAGGGTCAGCAAGACGCGATCATCGACTACCTGACCATTGTGGTCCCGCTCTCCGCCCTTGAGGAAGTGAATTGCAAGAAGCTCGACCTCTTGCTGTTCCGCATCTTCGGTTTCCGTGGCGAGGTCGTTGCCGGTGCCATCCGTGAGAAGAGTTGGAACTTCTATGAGCAGTCGGCAGTGCTCATCGACCGAGAGAACGAGGTAGTGGGCCGCGTTGGCATCGGTGGTAAGAAGAACACCGTGTGCCTCAGCCTTACCGGCATGGGCTGCAAGTGGATTCGTGACTGGCCGCGCGTCTACAAGCAGTGCTCCATGCTCGACGCCAAGATTACCCGCGTTGACTGCGCGCACGACGACTACGAAGGCGAACGCCTGGACGTGCATGCGCTCCGCGAGGTTGCTGCTCAGGGCGGCTTCACCGAAGGCGGTTGCCCGCCGCGTCACCGCTTCATCTCCGATGAAGGCCACAACACCGGCTGCACACTGTACGTCGGCGGAAAAGGCCACAAGGAACTGTGCGTATACGAGAAGGGGAAGGCTGAGGGCCTGCCGTCCTCGCGCTGGGTGCGCGCGGAAGTGCGCCTGTACGGCAAGCACATGGAAATCCCGCTGGATGTGCTGTTGAACCCGGGCGCGTACCTGCGCGGTTCTTACAGCGCCCTGCAGAACCTCATTACTGGCGTATGCACTCGACTGCGCACGCTGCAAAAGCAAGTGGAAACCTCCGTCGAAGCCGGTATCGAGTGGGCGCATCGACAGGTCGGGCCTTTCCTCAACGTCCTTCGCGGAGCGCTCGGCGATTCATGGGCCGACTTCGCAGAGAGCCGCATCCTCCGTGACGGTCACCCCGGACGGTTTCGCGGTATTGCCAAGGGTGAACCACTCCATCGCTATGTGAGAGAAGAACTATGCCTATCTGCCGCGTGAAGTCGGCTGCTGTCGATGAACAGCACAACGCCAAGACCAATTCCATCATCCGTTCCCAGATGGTCGGCCTCGACCTGGGTAACGGCTTTGAACTGCCGTTCCGCGTGGGCCTCGGCCAGCGTCCGCCGTACCCGGCTGGCGAGTACGACATCGATCCGAAGTCGTTCGCGCTGTCGCCCTATGGCGACCTCGTGTTGAAGCGCTACGTGGACCTGATTCCCATCGGGTTCAAGGCTGCGCCGGCCACGTCGAAGGCCTAAGTCATGAGCCTGTGCGTTGCTTTAGGGGAAAACGGAACGCTGATCCCAACCGGTCAGCCCGTCGATCAGTGCACGGGGTATGTGCTGATGAGCAGCGCAGAGGCTTCCTCTGTCGCCATGTTCGCTGAGGCGTTCAAGGTGCCGGACAAAGACTTACTCGCAGGATGGGCGTCGGGGCCGTTCATTCTGATCATGACCTTGTATTTGGCTGCACACATCGGTGGCCGTGTTGCAGCTGTGTTCGACAAATCGTAGGCCGCCATTAACTCAACAATGAAAGGGGATTTACATGGATTTCGATTCGATTCTGACCGGCCTGTCCGTCGCTGCTGCGCTCACCGCCTTGGGTGGTGGCTTCGCCCTGATCGCCGTCGTCGGCTTCTCCCTGTGGGGTGGCCGCAAGGTGGCGGGCCTGTTCGGTAAGTCGTAAGCCGAGCAGTGGTGGGGTAGGGGAGGCCATGCCTCCCCTTTCTATTTCAGGGGAGCGATATGGACTATCAGATGATCATCGGCGGCCTCCAGGTCGGCATGGTGGTTCTTGCAGTGCTGGGCGGCTGCGCCTTCATTGCGCAGTTGAAGTTCGGCCTGTGGGCAGGCCCGAAGGTGGCGCGACTGTTCCTGATGCGGGGTGTCAAATGATCCTCTGCCTGTTCGCCGGCTTCATCAGCGCGCTGTGTGGCATCGCCGTCGTCATGGGAATCCGTGCGTGATTCGCCGCCCGCTCATTGCCGGCGTCCTCCTGATGCTCTTGACTGCGTCACCACGCGCTTGGGCGGCGACGTATGCCGATCAAGGTGCCGCCTACGCTGCCTGTATGGCTGCAATCGCGAAGGGCACGGCTGCGTGGCAGCCAATGCGTTGCGCTCAGAGCCTCTATAACGGGGGTGGCGGCTACTACACCGCGTTGGATAAGACTGGCCGTGATGTCCGCTGGGACAACTTCGGGTGGAAAAAAGGCACCGACTGCAAGGACCGCGCAGAGGAGCTTGGATGGCAAGGCGGCGATACGGCTGCAACCGTCAACGCTTGCCATGACGGCTGCATGTACAGCAGTTCGTTGGATGCAGAAGGCGCCGCTGGTTTCAGTTTCTGGCCCACTGGTGGGATTTGCACTGAGTCAGATGCACCAGCGCCCACGCCCGTAGGTGACGGCGGCGAGGAAGGGGGTGGTGGTGGCGAGACCGGGGGCGGGGACGGCGATGGTGGAGGCGACAACGGTGGCGGTGATGGCGAGGGCGGCACCGATCCCGGCGGTGGTGACGGCGACGGCGGCGGAGGCACCGGGCCGGGCGACGGCGAAGGTGACGGTGATGGCGGGGATGGCGGTGGCGGCACTGGTCCCGGACCGGGTCCCGGCGACGGTGATGGTGATGGGGACGGCCCCGGACAGCCGGGCGGCGATGGCGATGCGCTGTATGAGTCGGAAGGCAAGACCGTCGAGAAGCTTTATGACGACTTCGCCGAGCGGGTGAGCAAGGCCCCGATCATTGACGCCACCAAGAGCTTCTTTGAGATCAGCGTCAGCGCCTCTTGCCCGGTCTTCACCTTCCCGGCGACGGCGTATTGGGACGCCATGACGTTCGATTTCCTGTGCAAGCCTGAGATTGTCGCCATCCTTCAACTGCTGGGCTGGCTGCTGCTCGCGTTCGCCGCCTTCCACGCAATCAAGATCGCGCTCACATGATCAATCTAATCGCATTCGTGACGCTGCAAGCTGGGTGGCTTAACGACCTGACCGAGTACATCCGCAGGCAGGTGGAACGCCTGTGGAATGCCATCGTTGAGTTCTTTCGTGACCTCGTGCTGTACGCGATCGAACAAGTCCTGGACTTGGCCGCACACGCGCTGGAGAAGCTGCCGGTACCGGAGTTCATGACCGAGTACAAGCTCGGAACCCTGTTCGCAAACGCGGGGCCGACCATCGCGTGGTTCGTCAACATCTTCAAGATTCCCGAGTGCATGACCGTGGTGTCGCTCGGAATCGTGTTCTTCATCACCCGGAAAATTCTGACCTTGGGGAAGTGGTGACATGCTGGTTTTCAACGAGGGCGTGCCGCGTGCAGGCAAGAGCTACGATGCGGTCAAGAATCACATTCTGCCCACACTCAAGAAGGGGCGCCGGGTATTTGCGCGCCTCAATGGCCTGAACCATGAGCGCATCGCCGAGTATTTGAACATGCCCGTGGATGAGGTCTACAAGCTGCTGACGCTGGTGGAGACCAAGGACGTTGCAACAACCTTCGTATGCTCCAGGCATCCGGAAACCGGCCAATGGTGCATTCCCGATGAGTTCAAGGATGCGCTCACGGTGATCGATGAGGTGCACGAGTTCTACGTTGCACAGCGCAACCAGCTGCCGGAGGAAGTGGAGAACTTTTTCGCACTGATCGGCCAGAACGGCGGCGACGTGCTGATCATGACGCAGTGGATCAACCGCGTGCATCAGGCGGTGAGGGCGCGCATCGAACGCAAGAATGTCTTCCAGAAGCTCACGGCTGTGGGCCTGAAATCGCGATATCGCGTCACCTATTACCACACCACCAGCCCAGGCAAATTCGAGGTCGTCGGCGGGAAGACGCTCAAGTACGATCCGGCCATCTATCCGCTGTACCACGGCTATGCAGTCGGCGCCGAGAATGCAGAGGTGTATGAGGAAGGCGGCACCAACATTTGGAAACAGCTTGCACCCAAGATTGCTATTGCAGCCGTGGGGCTCATCTTCGGCGTATGGGCATTCGGCGGCTACTTCATCAGGATGATGCACAGCGACGAGCCGGAAGCGACCGTGGAGGCACCAGCAGGCGCCAAGGCAACGCAGGGGCAGGGCGCCCACAAGGCCATCAGCACCGGCGCTGTGCCGGCCGCAGCCGTTGCGGTGCCCGCCTCGGATCCATTGGCCGGGATGACCGTCGAGCAGCGCTACGTGGCCGCCATGACGCAGGCGAATCGAATTCGGTTGGCCTTCACTGCTCAGTTCGGAGACCGTTCGGTCGGCATGGTCGAATGGGTCGATGGCTCAGGGAACACGGTCGATCAGTTGAGCTTCGATGCGCTGATTGCGATGGGCTACCGGCTCAGGGTTGCCGTCTACGGAGTTCGCCTCACGGCGGGTTCTTTTGAGACGGTTGCAACGGCGTGGCCGAGGGAGGCACCCCGGCGCGAAGAAGAGCCAACGCTGTACCGCCTGGACAGTGACCGTGCTGCCGCTGGTTCTGCGAGCGTAGCGAGTGGAAGCGGCGGCGGCGCGGGCGCGGTCATGGCGGCAAGTAGTGGAGGCGCCATCGTGCGCGTAGGTGAGCGCCCCATGGGCACGTTCCCGGAATCCAAACCCTACCCGCCAAGCTTCTGATTAACGTGACGCGTCACGGGCAGCGGTCGCGCGGCGAATACACCCAGCCGCCATCTGCCGCCATTTGTCTATAGGGTCTGCCTGCGAAGCACTGCACGTTGGCCGATGGCTGGTCGCCGCAACGGGAACCGGGCAGGTTCTCCCAGCCACCGTTGATTCGGCGGAACATCATCCCGTTGATGCAGCGCATCCCGTCACTCTGGCGACTGACTGTGGCCTCAGCTTCCTGACGCCGTGCCCTGATTTCCGCAAGGTCCGCAGCCGTGGGGCGCGTTTCAACTTCGGTCCGCACCGGCAGTTGCGTGCGCTGAGATTCTGCGGGCTGGCCGGCGCCAAGAAATCGCTCATTCCATGCACCATTGGTGCGGCCAAGCATGAGGACGCCAAGGGCGCCAAGGCTCAACATCGTGAGAAAGCCGGTGATCAGCCACGGGAAGTTCCAGCGGCTGCGCTGAATAGGCGGCAGGTATTCCGGTCGTTCGCGTTCCATACGTCCCCCAAGACGTCCTGAGCGCATTGTAGTCGACCGCAGAGGACACGGAGACCAAAGAGGGCGCCTGAGTCTAGAATCCCACCGAACCAATGGAAGGAGGGGGCGATGAGCAGCGATAAGCGGCCAACAGCGGCGGAAATGGAAGAGCACGGCCGTCGCACCGTTCAGATGGGTATCGCGCTGGAGGCGCTATCAGAGCAGATTGAGGCAATCTACGGGATGTTCATGGATTCGCTGCGGGGCTGGGGGCACGTTCGGCGATCAATCGAGTCTATGGCCAAGCAGGCGGTAGAGAGCGGCATGACGATGGAGCAGGTTCTTCGCTCGAAGCTCACTCACGGCAAGGGAAATCCACAGACCGGGACGGCCCTTCATGTCTCCACAATGGCGGAACGCCTTGACGCCTGTGCCGAGGGCGGCTTCAACGAGGTCATTCTTAGCAACCTATGCCTCGTTGCCATCTACACTCAGTGGGAGGTTCATGCTCGTTGCGCAATCGCAGATGCGCTAGGCGTTCGACCTAGTGACGTCATTGCACCAATATTCGGCGATCTCCGCCACATGCGGCATTGCATTCTTCATGCTGGCGGCGTAATGGACGAGCGCGCACGTCAGCTGGAAGAGCTAAAGTGGTTCAAGAAAGGCGATCGCATCGTTCTGACGCAAGAGCGCTTCCACGACCTGATCGAGAAGCTCCGGGGATTTCCGAACCCTATCCGCATCCCTACATACAAGCCGTTCCCTAGCCTGGGCGACACCCAGTAGCGCGCTGGGGTGTAGGGGCGAAGCCCCTACGAGAACGCCTCACACGCGCTGGCGAGGTCTTGGCCCACGGCTCAGGTAGACCACATTGGAAGTTTCGGCGTCGGAACCGGGGCCGCATACGCCCAACCGCCGTTCCCGGCGAATTCTGAGCGCCTCGGCAAGGTAGATCACGCTGGATTTCGTCGTGGAGGGCGCATTTCGGCTTAGGACCGATGAAGTAGCTATCTCGGCTCGGGACTCGGCCATCATTCGTCGCCATTCCCGCGCAATGTTGCAGGTCAGGGACCACCAGGTCATGTCGCACGGTTCAAGCTGGTGACCCTCCGGGGTGAACATGTGCCCACCTTGGAAGCCGAAGCCGGCCCAAGGGCCGGTCAGGTCAATTCTGTCGTGCGGATCCATCTTGATCATGCTGCAAGCTCATCCTTGTCGGGGGAGCCAGCAGGCAGGCAAGAGCCAAGCCAGAGCCGGAGCCATTGCCAAGCCGAGCCCACGAACCGGATCAGCCCAGACATGACATTTCGCATAATGTATA
>NZ_JADCQA010000027.1:0-8102 GCF_014947095.1 Stenotrophomonas sp. B2
GGATCCGTTTTCCTGCGGAAAACGGATCCGACCCCGGAAGTGATCTGGCTTTTGCTTTTTGCTTTCTTTCTTCAATCCGGGGTGGACGCGCACGGAAACTGTCCGTGGCCGGGAGGGTGGGTCGCGCAGGGGCGTAAGCGCCATGGATGGCGCGCCCGAGCCTACAGGGACGTATTCACGGCGTCCCCTGCGCGACCCACCTTCCTGGCCCAAACGAAGGAAATCCGCAGCTCTCCGCGGCCACTCCGAGGGGCTTCGCCGTTGGCTGGACAATCAGATGCCCCTTAAACGAAAACGCCCCGGCGCAGGGCCGGGGCGTTGTCGTGCGTCAGGTCAGGCAGGAATCAGAACTCCTGCCAGTCTCCGTCGGCCAGTTCCGCGGCCATCGGGCGACCGCCGCTGCTGCGGCGGGCCGGCGGTGCAGCCGGCGCCGGGGCGGCGGGTGCAGCGGTGCGCGGGGCGGGGGCGGCGACGCGGGGCGTGACCACGGTTTCGGCTTCATCGAGCACGAAGATGGACACCGCTTCACTCAGATGGCCTGCCTGTTCCTCCATGGCCCGCGCAGCGGCGGTGGCTTCCTCCACCAGCGCGGCATTCTGCTGGGTGGTCTCGTCCATCTGCACCACGGTCTGGTTGACCTGCTCGATGCCGGCGCTCTGTTCCTGCGAGGCCGCGGAGATCTCGGCCATGATGTCGGTCACGCGCTGCACCGAGGCGACGATCTCGCCCATGGTGGCCCCGGCCTTGTGCACCAGTGCAGAACCATCGGCGACCTTGCCCACCGAGTCATCGATCAGGCCCTTGATCTCCTTGGCGGCAGCGGCCGAGCGCTGGGCGAGGGTGCGTACTTCGCTGGCGACCACCGCAAAGCCGCGGCCCTGTTCACCGGCACGGGCGGCCTCGACCGCGGCGTTGAGGGCCAGGATGTTGGTCTGGAAGGCGATGCCGTCGATGACGCTGATGATCTCGGCGATCTTCTTCGAGGAAGCTTCGATGGCGGACATGGTGGTGACCACCTGGCCGACCACTTCGCCGCCCTGGGAGGCGACGCCATGGGCACCGATGGCGAGCTGGTTGGCCTGGCGGGCGTGCTCGGCATTCTGGCGCACGGTGGAGGTCAGTTCCTCCATCGAGGCGGCGGTTTCTTCCAGGTTGGCGGCCTGCTGTTCGGTGCGGCGCGACAGGTCGTTGTTGCCCGAGGCGATCTCGCCGGCGGCAGTACTGATTGCCCGGCTGGACTGCTTGATGCGGGTGACGATCTCGCTCAGCTGCGCGGCAGTGGCATTGGCATCGTCACGCATGCGAGCGAATACGCCCTGGTAGTCGCCATGCATGCGCACGGTGAGGTCACCCTGCGACAGCGCGGCGAGCAGGCCGGAAATCTGTTCGATGCTGCCGGCGTTGGCGTCGAGCAGGCCGTTGATCTGCTGGGCCAGCTGCAGGAAGAAGCCTTCCTTGTCGCTGGTTTCGATCCGGCCGGACAGATCGCCGGCGGCGGCGCGGGCGATCACCCGGGCCACTTCGGCCTCGACCTGCGCCTCCTGGGTACGGTCACGCCATTCCACCACGCAGCCGACGGTGTCGCCGTCCTCGTTGCGGATGGTCGACACGACCTGGGCGAACTGGGCATCGCCGTACTGCATCGGGCGACGGGCCACGCCGTGCTGCTTGAGGTTCGCCAGCAGGGACGGGTCCATCTCGCCACGGTGTTCCAGCACCGTGACCGGCTTGCCGATCAGCGAGTCCTGCGCATCGAAGTCAGGCAGGTCGCGGCGCACATCGTCCTGGTACTGGCTCAACGTCTGCTGCAGGGCACGGTTGCTGTAGACGATGGTGTTGTTGGCATCGGTCAGGTAGACGCCGGTCGAACTGTAATCCAGCGCGGTCCGGATGCGCAGGTTCTCGCGGGCGATGGCCTGGTCGGTCTCGATGCGCTCACGCAGATCACGCTGCATGCGCTGCATGGCCTGCATCAGTTCGCCCACTTCATCCTGGCGGCTGACATCGATGTGACCGTCGAGCTTGCCGCCGGCGACATCATTGGCCACCGAGACGGCACCACGCACGCTGCCGACGAGGGCGCGGGCGAACAGCCACACCAGCACCAGGCCGAGTGCGGCGCCACCGAGCAGGGCGATCACGGTCAGGACGGACGAAGCGGCATAGGTGGATTCGGCCTGTTCGCGCGAGGCGCGTGCGAGGCGGTTGTCTTCGGCAATCAGGGCTTCCAGCGCCGCGGCGGCCTTGCGGTGCTTGGTGCGGGTCTCGCCGACGAAGGTATCGATGGCGTCGTCCGGCAGGTCCAGTTCCAGCATCTCGGTGACGCTGTCGTAGGAGGCCAGGGCGTCCTTCCAGTCCTTGGCGAAGGTGTCGAACAGCTTCTTCTGCTGGGCGTTGTCCACCAGCTTCGGATAGTCCTTGATGGAACTGTCCATGCTGGTACGCAGCGCGGCAGCCTGCTTGCGCGCGTCGGCCTTGACGTCATCGCTGGCACGGATCAGCTGCTGGTAGGCACTGTTGCGGTACTCGCCGAGCATGCCGCGCATCTCGCCGGCCAGGCGGATGCTTTCCATGCGCGAACCGGCCAACTCGGTGGTGACGTTGTTCAGCGAATGCAGGCCACGATAGGCGACGATGCCCTGCAGCAGCATCACCAGCAGGATGACGCCGAAGGTCACCATCAGCTTCGGCATCAGTTTCAGGTTGTTGATCCAAGGCATGGGCGTTGCGATCTCCTAAGGCAGACGCGCACGGGCATCGGGCCCGGTCGCGGCGGCGGCCACGCCGGCACCAGGACCGGCGTGACTGCGACGGACAGCGGATTACTTGATGTTGGCCAGCTTCAGGCCGGCCGGCGAGCTGACTTCGATCTCGGCGCGCGAGGCATCACGCTGGATCTTGCCGATCACGCACACGGTCTTGCCTTCCAGCGTTTCCAGCGGGAACGAGAACTTGCTGCGGTTTTCACCGGCGATGCGCGCCGAGAAGGTGTGGCGCGGGAAGGCGCCGCCCATGTACAGGAACGTCGGCTGGCCTTCGGAACCTTCGGCGAAGCGGGCCTTCTCGACCTTGCCGCAGACCATGCCGTCCTTGCCCACCGAGCGCGGGGCCAGTTCCGGCGGGATCATGTCCGAGGACTGGGCGAGGGCGGACGACGCGGTGGTGGCCAGGGCGGCAGCCGAAACGAGCGCGAGCAGGGACTTCATCGGGGTGGTTCTCCGGGAGGGTGATGGTTTTTTGCCGGTGGTACGCGTTCCCGCGCGGCCGGCCTCTGTCCCCCTATCGGCACCGCCGCAGGGAACTGAAGGGTTTCGTGACAGCAACGTGAAGCGGTACGCAGACTCAGGCGGCGGCGTCCTCGAGCAGGGCCGGCTGGCCCATGTCCGCGCTGTCCAGCAGGGTCTCGATGTCCAGCAGGATCAGCATGCGGTCGTCCTGGGTGCCGATGCCCGAGATGAACCGGGTATCGACCGCAGCGCCGAATTCAGGGGTCGGGCGGATCTGTTCGGACGACAGCGGGATGACGTCCGAGACGCTGTCCACCACGATGCCGACCACACGGTCATCGACATTGAGCACGATCATCACGGTAAAGGCGTCGTAGCGCGCGTTCTCCAGGCGCAGCTTCAGGCGCAGGTCGATCACCGGCACGATGGTTCCGCGCAGGTTGATTACGCCCTTGATGTAATCCGGTGCGTCCGGGACCCGGGTGACGGCATCGTAGCCGCGGATTTCCTGCACCTTGAGGATATCCACGCCGTAATGCTCGGCGCCGAGCGTGAAGCTGAGGAATTCGCCGCCGGCGCTGGCGGCGGAGCGGGTCTGGTCGTTCATCGAGGGGTCCTGGTTCTGCCGGAAGTCCCGGTGTCAGGCTCGATATCGGCCCCGCGCGGGGGGACTTTAGGCAGGGCCGTGACAGGACATTCCCGTCTGGTGAGGACCGGATGGCGCCAGGCCACGGCCGGCGCCAGCTACATCTCTCCGTTCCGGCGTGCCTTGCGCTGGCGGTCGATCCGGAAGATGTAGCGCTGGATGGCGCTGTCGCCACCGCGAGGCAGGCTGTCGAAGCGCATCCCCACGCGCTTGATTTCGGTACCGTTGGGCTGGCGCTGCGGCAGCAGGTTGCAGACCACCAGTTCGATATCCAGATCCGGCCCATCCGACAGCGACAGCACCGCCGCGTAGCGCTGCTGCAGGCCGAACACGGCGCAGTCGCTGGGCACCGCGACGGCAAGGCCTCCGCCGCTGATGTCCACCACGCGCATCGACAACGCCTCGGGGCGTCCGTCCGCAGCCGGCAGCAGCAGCTGGGGCGAGTCGGTGACGGGGGTCTCCAGCCGGTACAGTTCGCGCCGCTGCAGATGCATCAGTTCCTCTGGCAGCGCAGCGCGGAAGGCGACGTGGCCGTCGTTGTCCACGCGCTGCAGCCCCTGCAGACGGAAGCGCACCAGCACGCGCTCAAGCTGGGCGAAACACAGCACATGATCGGCCTGCTCGGCTGCCCGGTTGGACGCCTCCTGCGGGCTGCCATCGATCAGCAGCACGTCCTCGTCTTCGTCCAGTTCCAACAGCGCGGTCGGGAACGAGCGATCGCGGCCGTCGATATGCGCGTTTATCAGGGAGCGCTGCTCGATCAGCGAGCGCAGCAGCTGCCGCAGCTGGCGCGGATTACGGACCAGGAAGCGTTCATCCGCGGCGTCGGCCGCATGGACATCGTGCACTGCTGTGTCGTTGCCGTCGGACATGGAATCTGTGGTCAGGGGCGGGCGCCTGCGCGCGCCGGCGCGTGGCTCGATGGGGATATCGGCCACCGCGCCGGATTATGAAGTGTGAGTTTCATCACCTTCCATCGGCCGGGCCGGGATCGAAGGAATGGGCCGAAGGCATCATTCCTCGATACCGGCGATCTGCCGCACACGCTGCATCACCGCCGGATTGTCGTCCCCTCCGTGCAGGTGGAAGCGCGCTACCGCGGCCGCCAGCAGCTGTGCCTGTTCGGCCATGCCGTGGGTGGCCGCGGTGGACGCCTCCACCAGCGTGGCGTTCTGGCGGGTGCTGGCGTCCATCTGCGCGATGCTCTGGTTCACCTGCTCGATGCCCATGCTCTGTTCCTGCGAGGCGGAGGAGATCTCGCCCATGATCTGGTTCACCTGCTGCACCGCGGCCACGACCCGCTGCATGGTGCTGCCGGCCTGTTGCACCAGTGCGGCGCCATCGCTGACCTTGCCGACAGAGGCGTCGATCAGGCCCTTGATCTCCTTGGCAGCACCCGCCGAGCGTTGGGCGAGGGTGCGCACTTCGCTGGCGACCACGGCAAAGCCGCGGCCCTGCTCACCGGCACGGGCGGCTTCGACCGCGGCATTGAGGGCCAGGATGTTGGTCTGGAAGGCGATGCCGTCGATGACGCTGATGATCTCGGCGATCTTCTTCGAGGAGGCTTCAATGGCGGACATGGTGGTGACCACCTGGCCGACGACCGTGCGCCCCTCGCCGGCGATGTCGGCCGCATCGGTGGCCAGCTGGTTGGCCTGCCGCGCATGTCCCGCGTTCTGGCGCACCGTCGCGGTCAACTCCTCCATGGTGGCGGCGGTTTCCTCCAGGCTGGCCGCCTGCTGTTCGGTACGGCTGGCCAGGTGGCCGTTGCCCTGCGCCAGTCCGGCGGCGGCGCCGGTGAGGCGGCTGGAGGCTGCCTGGATGCTGCCGACGATGCGGGTCAGCTCGGCGATGGTGGTGTTGGCATCGTCGCGGATGCGGGCGTAAACGCCGTGGAAGTCGCCCTGCATCTGCACGGTGAGGTCGCCGCGCGAGAGCGAGGACAGCAGCTGCGAGATCTGCTCGATGCTGCGTGCGTTGGCATCCAGCAGGCCGTTGAGGCGTTCCGCCAGCTGCAGGAAGAAGCCTTCCTTGCCGGCGGTGCCGACGCGGCCGCTGAAGTCGCCCTGCGCGGCGGCATCGACGATATGGCCGAGTTCTTCTTCGACCTCGATCTCGGCTGTGCGGTCGGCCCACTCCACCACGAATCCCTGGCGCTGTTCGTCGTCGCCGATGATCGGATTGACGATCAGCTGCAGGGCCCGGCCGCCGACGCGGATCTGCGTGCGGTAGGTGCCGGTGAGGCGGTCGAGCAGGGTGGCCTGGTGGGCCGGATTGCGGTGGAAGATGTCGATGTTGCGGCCCAGCAGATCGGCGGCGCTGAACTGCGGCAGGTCACGGCGCAGGTCGGCTTCGGCGGCGGCCAGCATTTTCTGCAGTGGACGGTTAACGAAGACGATGTTGCGGTCACGGTCGGCGATCATCACGTTGGTGGTGACATCGTCCAGCGCGCTGCGGATGCGCAGCGATTCGCCACTGGCCGCCAGCTCGCGCTGGCGGCGCTGCAGCAGCCGGGTGCTGGCTTGGACCAGGGCGGCGGCCAGCGAGTCCTGCGGGAACTGGCTGGCATGCAGCGCCTCGGGCAGGGGCTGGTCGTCGGCCAGGCCGCGTGCCAGGTGTGCCAGTTGCTGCGGGTCGTGGCCGAGCAGCAGAAGCTGGCGGCGCATCTGGACGGCCATCACCGACAGCAGGCCGGCCTCGATGGTGACGTACAGGGCGTGCAGGACCAGCACGCCCAGACCACTGCCGGCGGCGAATACCGGGTACGGCAGGCCGCGCGTCTGCAGGGCGAAGAACAGCACGTGATGCACGGCGATCGCCACGGCGGCCACCACGATCGGCAGCCAGTCGCGGTAGTACAGCAGCAGTGCGATCAGCACGATGACCGTGAAGTGGGTCTCCAGCTGTCCGTGCGTCTGGTGGATCAAGGTGGCCGACAGCACCATCCACGCCAGCGCTGTCGTGCAGCGGCTGAGGCGGCTGCCGGGCTGCAGGTGGATCTGCACCGCGCTGACCAGCAGCGCGGGCAGTGCGACCAGCAGCCACGGTGTCCATTGACCATGGCGCACGGCCAGTGCCAGCGAGGCCAGGACCAGCCCTGCACTGACCAGCAGGAACAGGCGGTCGGCACCCGCGGCCAGCGTGCGCAGGTAAGGCGGTGTCGGCTGACCGGTCGGCGCGGCGGTATTACGGGTGGAGGCATGCATGCGCTACTCCTTGTGGCATGGGCAATGATGGGAAAGGATCACGGGCGCCTGTGCATTGCGCAGCAGCCCCGCAACCAGTGGAGCGGCTGCGAGCGGACGGCCGCCGCAGCCCGCGTCGAGAAGGGAGGGCCCGGCATAGACAAGGCGCTGCTGGTACAGCACCAACCATTCGAAGGGCAGCGGCGTGCGGGCCTCCCGCAGGTCGATGCCGTCGGGTGCGCGCGCCGGTGGTGCGCAGCCACAGACGATGGACT
Source organism: Stenotrophomonas sp. B2 (assembly GCF_014947095.1). Lineage (NCBI taxonomy): Bacteria > Pseudomonadati > Pseudomonadota > Gammaproteobacteria > Lysobacterales > Lysobacteraceae > Stenotrophomonas > Stenotrophomonas sp. B2. The sequence goes on from NZ_JADCQA010000027.1 coordinate 7,334, forward strand.
GCCGCAGCAGCAGGGGATGCTGATGGCTGGCGGCAAGCACGGCGGGCGACAGCTGCGCCAGCACGTCCGCGGCGCGCCAGCGGTCGGCCGGTGGCTGTGAAGCATCGGCCTGCGCCCACAGCGCGGCGAGGGTCCATCCCAGCCACGCAGCGAGCAGCAGCACGCCGGCCAGCATTCGCCCACGCTGTACCGGTATCGGGTCGGGGTCGTTGCTGGCTGGCATCGCTGGCTCGCGTAGGACCGTGTCCCGTTAGCGGCGTGCGGCGGCTGAACCTGAAGAAAAATTCAACCAGTTGGCCGGGGCAACGCTGGAACTGTGATGCGTTGCGACGACCGGCGAGGAGTCACGGCGATCAGACCGGGCCGATCGAGGGTCGGATCCCTGCCAGTGTGCAGGAATCCGACGCGTCCCAGTTCCGATGAGGTCAGAACTCCTGCCAGTCGCCGTCGAGTGCCAGCGCCGGCTGCGCCGCCGCGGCGCGTGCGACGCGCTGGGGGGCCGGCCTGGCCGCTGGAGCTGCCGCTGGCGTTCTGCGCTGCGCCGCCACGACCACCGCCGGTAGCGGTGCTTCGTTCTGTGACTCCAGGCGGAAGCGGGCCACGGCCTCACCCAGCTGCACAGCCTGTTCCTCCATCGCCCGCGCAGCGGCGGTGGCTTCCTCCACCAGCGCGGCGTTCTGCTGGGTGGTCTCGTCCATCTGCACCACGGTCTGGTTGACCTGCTCGATGCCGGCGCTCTGTTCCTGCGAGGCCGCGGAAATCTCGGCCA
>NZ_JADCQA010000028.1:0-3461 GCF_014947095.1 Stenotrophomonas sp. B2
AAAACCCCGCTGCGTGAGCAGCGGGGTTTTGGGTATAAACCCTGGCGATGACCTACTCTCGCATGGCTTGAGCCACACTACCATCGGCGCAGCTGCGTTTCACTTCCGAGTTCGGGATGGGATCGGGTGGTTCCACAGCGCTAATTTCACCAGGGAGGCTTTTGGAGAGTCGCACTCGTCCCGATGGGACAAGGCGCCAGCCTCGCATAGTTCTTGTGACGTAGCGTGCACTTGGATGCTCTTACGACGCTGTCGTAAAGCCAAGGCAACTTGAGGTTATATGGTCAAGCCGCACGGATCATTAGTATCAGTTAGCTCAATACATTGCTGTACTTACACACCTGACCTATCAACCACGTAGTCTACATGGTTCCTTCAGGGGGCTTGTGCCCCGGGAGATCTCATCTTGAGGCGCGCTTCCCGCTTAGATGCTTTCAGCGGTTATCGCTTCCGAACATAGCTACCCGGCAATGCCACTGGCGTGACAACCGGAACACCAGAGGTTCGTCCACTCCGGTCCTCTCGTACTAGGAGCAGCCCCTCTCAAATCTCCAACGCCCATGGCAGATAGGGACCGAACTGTCTCACGACGTTCTGAACCCAGCTCGCGTACCACTTTAAATGGCGAACAGCCATACCCTTGGGACCGACTACAGCCCCAGGATGTGATGAGCCGACATCGAGGTGCCAAACACCGCCGTCGATATGAACTCTTGGGCGGTATCAGCCTGTTATCCCCGGAGTACCTTTTATCCGTTGAGCGATGGCCCTTCCATACAGAACCACCGGATCACTAAGTCCTAGTTTCCTACCTGCTTGATCCGTCGATCTTGCAGTCAAGCACGCTTATGCCTTTGCACACAGTGCGCGATGTCCGACCGCGCTGAGCGTACCTTCGAGCTCCTCCGTTACTCTTTAGGAGGAGACCGCCCCAGTCAAACTACCCACCATACACGGTCCCCGACCCAGATAATGGGCCCAGGTTAGAACGTCAAGCACGACAGGGTGGTATTTCAAGGATGGCTCCACCACAGCTAGCGCCATGGTTTCATAGCCTCCCACCTATCCTACACAGACGAACTCAACGTTCAGTGTAAAGCTATAGTAAAGGTTCACGGGGTCTTTCCGTCTTGCCACGGGAACGCTGCATCTTCACAGCGATTTCAATTTCACTGAGTCTCGGGTGGAGACAGCGCCGCTGTCGTTACGCCATTCGTGCAGGTCGGAACTTACCCGACAAGGAATTTCGCTACCTTAGGACCGTTATAGTTACGGCCGCCGTTTACTGGGGCTTCGATCAAGAGCTTCGCCTTGCGGCTGACCCCATCAATTAACCTTCCAGCACCGGGCAGGCGTCACACCCTATACGTCCACTTTCGTGTTTGCAGAGTGCTGTGTTTTTGATAAACAGTCGCAGCGGCCTGGTTACTGCGACCCTCTTCAGCTATAGCTCGCACGAGCCACCAAAAAGGGTGCACCTTCTCCCGAAGTTACGGTGCCATGTTGCCTAGTTCCTTCACCCGAGTTCTCTCAAGCGCCTGAGAATTCTCATCCTACCCACCTGTGTCGGTTTACGGTACGGTCTGCGTAAGCTGAAGCTTAGGAGCTTTTCCTGGAAGCGTGGTATCAGTGACTTCGCCTTAAAGGCTCGTCTCGGTGCTCGGTCTTAAAGGATCCCGGATTTGCCAAAGATCCAAACCTACCGCCTTTCCCCGGGACAACCAACGCCCGGTACACCTAACCTTCTCCGTCCCTCCATCGCACTTACGCGAGGTGCAGGAATATTAACCTGCTTCCCATCGACTACGACTTTCGTCCTCGCCTTAGGGGCCGACTCACCCTGCGCCGATTAACGTTGCGCAAGGAAACCTTGGGCTTTCGGCGTGCGGGTTTTTCACCCGCATTATCGTTACTCATGTCAGCATTCGCACTTCCGATACCTCCAGCAGACTTCTCAATCCACCTTCGCAGGCTTACGGAACGCTCCTCTACCGCGCATAACAAAAGTTATGCACCCCAAGCTTCGGTTCAGTGCTTAGCCCCGTTAAATCTTCCCCGCAGACCGACTCGACCAGTGAGCTATTACGCTTTCTTTAAAGGGTGGCTGCTTCTAAGCCAACCTCCTGGCTGTCTGTGCCTTTCCACATGGTTTTCCACTTAGCACTGAATTTGGGACCTTAGCTGTGGGTCTGGGTTGTTTCCCTTTTCACGACGGACGTTAGCACCCGCCGTGTGTCTCCCATACAGTCCGTCTCGGTATTCGGAGTTTGCAATGGTTTGGTAAGTCGCGATGACCCCCTAGCCATAACAGTGCTCTACCCCCGAGAGGATACATATGAGGCGCTACCTAAATAGCTTTCGAGGAGAACCAGCTATCTCCGGGTTCGATTAGCTTTTCACTCCTAATCACACCTCATCCCCTACCTTTGCAACGGGAGTGGGTTCGGGCCTCCAGTGCGTGTTACCGCACCTTCACCCTGGGCATGACTAGATCACCCGGTTTCGGGTCTACTGCCCGCGACTATGCGCCCTTATCAGACTCGGTTTCCCTTCGCCTCCCCTATACGGTTAAGCTTGCCACGAACAGTAAGTCGCTGACCCATTATACAAAAGGTACGCAGTCACTCCTTGCGGAGCTCCTACTGCTTGTACGCACACGGTTTCAGGTTCTATTTCACTCCCCTCTCCGGGGTTCTTTTCGCCTTTCCCTCACGGTACTGGTTCACTATCGGTCGGTCAGTAGTATTTAGCCTTGGAGGATGGTCCCCCCATGTTCAGACAGGGTTTCACGTGCCCCGCCCTACTCGTCTTCACTGGAATGGCCCTTTCAGATACAGGGCTGTCACCTTCTATGGCCACTCTTTCCAGAGTGTTTTCCTAGAACCAATCCAGCTTAAGGGCTAGTCCGCGTTCGCTCGTCGCTACTGACGGAATCTCGGTTGATTTCTTTTCCTCTGGTTACTTAGATATTTCAGTTCACCAGGTTCGCTTCCAGCAGCTATGTATTCACTGCAGGATACCCGCAAGCGGGTGGGTTTCCCCATTCGGACATTACCGGATCAAAGCTTGTTGCCAGCTCCCCGATACTTTTCGCAGGCTGCCACGTCCTTCATCGCCTCTGACCGCCAAGGCATCCACCGTGTGCGCTTATTCGCTTGACCATATAACCGCAAGTTGCCTTGGGTCATACCTGATCCAGGGGTACAAAGCCTGGATACGAATATAACGACTCAATCAATAAAGAGACTTTCGTCTCTCGCCTTAGCCTCACGACACGTCTGATAGAACATCTCAAACGCTCGCTACGTCACAAGTTTTAAAAGAACACGTACCGGCCACAGTGCCGATGCGTATAAAGATCGAATGTATGCGTCATTCAGAGAATGGTGGGTCTGGGAGGACTCGAACCACCGACCTCACCCTTATCAGGGGTGCGCTCTAACCACCTGAGCTACAGACCC
>NZ_JADCQA010000029.1:0-4441 GCF_014947095.1 Stenotrophomonas sp. B2
TGGCCCCCGCACCTGCTGCCGTCGGCTCGACCAGATGCATTGCCAGCTGGTTGAACAGGGTGCCATGGCGCGTGCCCGGCTGTGCCGACATCGACTGCGCGACCTGCGCGGCCAGGCCATCGGCATCCCCACCGGCACTGCGCATCGCCGCCTGATGCTGCTGGACCACGTTGCCGATGCTGCCCAGCAGGGCGTTGTCGGCCAGGCGCAGGGTGGCGTGGGCATCGCCACGCAGCGCACCGGCCTGCTGCGCGACCACGTCGCGGTCGGCAAACTGCAGTGCACCCAGCAGCGGATCCAGCGCCGACGCCGGCTGCGACGCGGCCGTCCTCAATGCCTGGCCGAGGCCCGCGCCCGACGCCACGTTGGCGAACGGAGACACGTCATCGAAGGCCGGATTGGCGACCGCCCAGATGCCGTCGCCGGTCTGCACGATATTGAACGTGAGCAGCGAGTTCTCGCGCGGATGGAACCTGCGCTGTGCCGTGTCGGCACTGGTCAGATCGGCACTGTAGCCCGAGCCGTCCTGCCGCTCGGCACGGGTGAACGCGACCTGTCCGGCCTGCAGCTGCGGCACGCTGGCATCGAACTCGCTCTCGCGGTCATTCAACAGCTTGCCGGTCAGCTGGCTACCTTCGGCGCTCCCGTAAATGCGTCCTTGCACCAGCGGGATCGAAAGATCCTGGCGGTAGTAGCCCGGTGCGATGTCCAGCGCGAGTTTGCCGACTGTGCCACCGATCAGGAAGCCCGGTGCGGTCGCGACCGGGCCGTCCGCACACAGGGAGTATGTGCTGACGCTTTCGCAGCGATGCACCTCGAATGCCCCCAGCACAAGGCCTGCCTGACGCGTTTCCGGGGTGATGTCGAACAGCAGTCGGCCGGCATTGGGATAGGCGAAGCTGACATAGCCGTTGACCGTCAACTGACCACCCTGAGGATGAAGATCGCCACCGGCCACCCTCACCCGCGTCACCTGTGGAACATTCCACGCAACGCCGGGCTCGCCGGGGAACGCTACGTAACCGGTCGCAGCGATCGTCCCATGACCCTCCAGCCGGGCGCCGGCGTCCAGCGTGGCGACCGCAGTTCTCAGCGTCCCTCCCGCCAGAGCGACCCGGCCACCGCGCTTGACCAGCACCGTGTCCTTGTTGTCCAGCTCGCCACCGGCGCCAATGCCAAACAGGCCCGACACGGTCGTATCCTCAGCTTTCAGTTGCCCCCCCTGCAGCGTGACGGAACCCTCGCTTCCGACAATGGTGTACAGCGTCACCAGACGGCCACCGGCGCTCACATCCACCTCTCCCTTCTCCGCCCAGAGGATCTCCGCACCGCTGGACGTATCCGCCAGCCAAGATCCGCCGCGCTCAAGTCGGATCATGCCAAATGCATCGCCCGCGGCGATTTGGGCCGCGTCGAACGGGGCTGGCGCCCCTTCAGCGTCCACACCATAGCCCGCGGCGTACTCGTATTGCGCCGCGTAGAAGTAAGGATTCAGGTCGCCGTGCACGCTATCCGCGACACGCAAATAGTCGGCGGAAAGATCGATACGCTCCTCGCTGGTGATGATCCGGTCGCTGTAGATGTCCACACCGTCGTACACGGTGCAGTTGTCCTCGGTCGGGCAGAACTGGGCGGGCTTTCCGGACCTTGGATCGAAGTAGGTGAGGAACGAACCGAACGGCACCTGCATTCCATTGATGGCGCCCACAACCCGAGCGATGGCATCTGGCGGCGCGTTGCCCTGCATCATCTTCGCGTAGTGATCATCCGAGACCTGCTGGGGGATCGGGACGACTTTTCCGCCGGCCGTGCTCCCATGGATCATGAAGATGTTTTCGGGATAGCTAGGATCGATCTCGGGCAGATCGTAATTGGCGATGCGTCGTTCAGCACCACCGATGAAGCTGGTGCCGCAGGCGGAGATGCACTTACCCTGGAATACAGCAGTGATCCCGCGCAGGCGCAGTAGCTCCCCGGTTCCTCGTCCTGCAGCTGCATCGCCGCCGGGGCTGTTGCGGAAGACCACCTGCGTGATGGTCCTGCCATTGCTGGCTGCGGCATCGAGAATCCTTCGCAGCCTGATGTGGTCCTGGTAGTTGACACCACCTGTCGCGATGATGCGATCTCCATTGATATGGAAGGTGTAGGCCGACGCGAGGGAGGGCAACATCCCCCCCGTCAGCGCAAGACAGACAGCTGCATGCAGCGGGCTCAGCTGACGGAACGCAGGCAAGCGGAGATTACCTTTCATTTGGAATATTCCTGGAGGTGACAGAGACGCCGACACACGCTCGCGGCATTCGGTGGGCTGGGCATAACTGGCCAACACGACCTGTGTACTAACGTCGAAGGGGGGGCTCCCCCCCCAGCCAAGCGCATCCAAACGTTACCTCGCCGCATTGCCTGCAAGGACAGACTTCATGCCGTAGCCCCTCTCGGCAGGAAGGTCTCCGCGCACGCCCCCGCTGCCCCTCAAACAGAGCCGCATGCGGTCGCCATTCTGTGCATCAGCGGAAAACTGGGACGTCATTGAAACCCCTCTGTCCCGCGCGAGCGAGGCGTGGCCGGAAGGATGCGGCGGGTCGTCGTATAACCGGCGAACGCGGCCGGCAGCTGCCTGAATCGTTCGGGTTGAGTGCTGGCGCTACTCCCGCGCCCCTGGATTGAGCTGCCATCGGCCCCGGCCCCGGAGGTGCGGCCGATTCCCCGTCTACTTGAACCGCACGACCCCGGCCCCTCTTTCGAATGCGCGCTGGCCGTCATCCTGCCGGGAATCCGACCCGCCTTCACGGGGCATCCACAATCTTTTACGGTTCATTTAAAGTGACTTCTATCACACTTTTTAAGTCTAATGAAGTGCCTTCAGTTACTGTTAAGGGACTGGGGGTGTCGACGGCGTCGCGGCGTTAGTTACTTCGTAACACTACTCACCGCCGAGGACGTTTGAAGATGACACGCTCGCTCTACGCTCGCCAGTCGCTCCACCCGCTTGCCACCCACTTGGCGATCGCAATCGCCGCTTCGTTGCCGTTGACAGTGTCAGCACAGTCCGTTGCCAGTGAGCCACTGGATGCGCTCATGCAACAGCGATCATTGCAGACAGCTTGGGCCCGCTCGACGGCGCCCGAAGCAGGAATCCAGCCAAGCGCGCCCCTCCCACCCTCTCACGCATCAGACAGTTCCAGTATGGGAGCTGCGGGCAATCCAGATAGCTGGAAGACCGACGAGTTCAACTCGGACTGGGGCTTGGGGGCAATGAATGCGCAGTATGCTTACGCGAGGGGGCTAAGCGCCGCTGGCATCCGGTTGGGAGTGTTCGACAGCGGGACCGGCTTGGATCACCCAGAATTCGGCGGCAAGAATCATCGCAGCATCACCATTGCTGATCTATTGGCCGATGGCAGTCGGTGCACGAACAGGACTGCATTGACGGGCCCGGATGCTTGCTTCTCCAGCGCTGGTGATGAGGTCCAGGTTAAGCGCTATAAGCTTGATCCAAAGATGCCCAAGAGAATTGCTGATCTGTTACTAAGTGACCCACAGCTGAGCGAGTTTCTGCGGAACGCATCCTATGACGATCACGGCACCCATGTGGGTGGCACCATCGCTGCCAATCGTGATGGCGTAGGCATGCATGGTGTGGGATTCGGTGCAGATCTGACCGTCGCCAAGTTGTTCTTTAACAGCGTCACCGAGATCTATCTCAACGGGTTCGGTATTGGTGAGCGGGTTAAGAGCACGGGGCCAGAGAATTCAGCGCTTGTCGATCTATACGATCAGATGAACACTGAGGGAGTGCGTGCGATCAATCACAGCTGGGGTTTGGCCACGGAGCCGGAGTCAGCAGCTGAATTGGATAACCGATACAGCGATCCCGAATGGCTTGAGAGACTCTCGATCTTCGCGGATGGCGCGCAAGCCAAGGGCATGATTCAAGTCTGGGCGGCAGGGAATACTGATGAAGTCATCCCCACACCCGAGGAGAGCCCCATTGCCGGCATTTATGCGACGCTTCCTCGAGCGCTCCCTGATATCGAGAAGTACTGGCTGAGTGTGGTCAACGTCGACGACAAGAACAGGGGCAATGATGAGAAGAAGGATGAATATGAATTTGTATTGAGCAACAGATCAAACAAATGTGGTCTGAGTGCCAATTGGTGCATCGCCGCTCCCGGCACAGATATCAACTCAACGACCTACGATCCCTCTGCCCCGCCAACAGCAGATATTCGCACCGATGCGGACGGCAACCTCTGGCTCGATGTAACTCAGCGCGTGCCGAGGCACGGCTACGGTCTGAAGAGTGGAACGTCCATGGCGGCCCCGCACATCACCGGCGCTCTCGGGCTGCTGTTTGAGCGCTTCCCCTACCTGGACAGCGCACAGGTCCGCGACGTGCTGCTGACCACCGCCCGCGATCTGGGCGATCCGGGCATCGATG
>NZ_JADCQA010000003.1:0-333851 GCF_014947095.1 Stenotrophomonas sp. B2
GTGTGGCGGAAGCTCGCCGCGACCGCGATGGCGCTATGTCTGACTGTCGGGTTTGCTCTGCCCCACAAGGCGGCAGCAGCGGTGCCGGGCTTCGATAAGGCACAAGCTGTATACATTATGCGAAATGCTCTATAGGACGTTGGTTAGCTTCGTCGGCTCCGCATGGCAATGGCTGAGGCTCTGGCTTGGCTCTTGCCTCCCTGCTGGCTCCCCCGACAAGGATGAGCTTGCAGCATGATCGAGATCGATCCGCATAACCGAACTGACCTAACCGGTCCTTGGGCCGGTTTCGGCTTCCAAGCTGGGCACATGTTCACGCCTGAAGGTCACCAGCTGGAACCCTGCGATATGGCCTGGTGGTCTCTGACCCGCAACATTGCACGGGAATGGCGACTGATGATGGCCGATGCTCGCGAAAGTGCAACCGATCCAACACTGCCGACCGCCAAGCAATCCGCCACAACGAAATCCAGCGTGATCTACCTTACCGAAGCTCTCAGAATTCGCCGAGAACGGCGATAACCTCCAATGTGGTCTACATGAGCTGTGGCGCCATTGTCGGATTCCCGGCAGGTAAGCGCGCGACTCACTCAGTATCGATCCAGCCCGCATCGCGCGCACGCGCAAGATCTTCTGGCGTGTCGATGTCCAGGGCCAGTTCCGGTGCCTGTAGGACATGCACCGTATCGGCAGGAAGTTGCCGCAGGCGCGCTCCGAAGCCGCGGTCACCGGCTGCACCCACAGGGGTGAACCAGGCGCGCGGTACTACCGCGGGAACGCCAAGCGCACTCCCGTGACGGGTGCCCGCGCACGCTGATGCCGCGGCGCGGGCACCCGAAAGCAGCGCCTGCAGATGGGCGTGCTCGATTGCGGGCTGGTCGCATGCCACGACCATCACCGCGCTCACCGTCGGCAGCAGGTGTGCGCCGGCAACCTGCAGACTGCTCGCAAGGCCGCGTTCCCAGTGGTGGTTGGTTACCGGGGTGGCATCCAGCCCGGCAATGCTGGATGTCACAGCCTGTGCGTTTGCGCCTACTACGACCAGCACCTGCGCTGGCGCGAGCTCCAGCGCCAATCGGACCACGCGATGTACCAGGGTCTCGCCCTGCCGGGTTAGAAGCTGCTTGGGCTGGCCAAGTCGGGTGCTCCCGCCGGCAGCAAGCACGACGACCGCATGCGGGTCGGTCACCTGCCGTGCGCGCTTCGCCATTGCTGCAGCTGCGCGGCGATGCTGAGCGAAATCGCCTCTGGCCCTCGGCCGCCGATTTTCAGGCCAACCGGTGATCGAAGTCTCGGGGACAGGCGGTGGCGCTGATCCGGAGTCAGCAGTTTGAATAAGTCCTCGCGCCTTCGCTGCGGACCCAGCAGTCCAATGAACGCGACTTTGGTATCCGCCAGGGCCACCAGCGCCTCCCGGTCAAGTTCGAAATCGTGATGCATCACCAGTACCGCGTCGCACGGGTCGCCATGGAGGGCCTCGGCCGGGCTGGTCTGCAACTGTGCATCCGCGCCCTGCCCCGCTGAGGCCCAGCGCGCTCGCCGTTCGGCCACGCTGATCTGCCACCCCAGGCCACGCAGCAACGGAACCAGGAGGGGCGTTTCGGGACCGGCCCCCAGGATCAGGGCCCGCGGAAGCCGGGGCAGCGTCAAACGCCATGTGCCCTCGCCAAAGGACTGCGCCCCGTCCATCGGATGCAGCTGCCACGCCTGCTCGCAATTGCCTGCGCGGAAAACGATCTGCTCCGATGCGCGAAGCTCGCGCTGTAGTGGCACACCCTCGCGCAGCCATGCCTCGATGACAACGTCGATGCCGGCCATGGCACGTAATGGCAGGAGCGCAATCCGCAGCCGACCGCGGCACCCAAGTGCGGACCCACTCAGCAGGTCCTCGTCACTGCGCGTGTCGATCTCGATCCAATCGACCTGCCCTGCCACGCTTACCTGCTCTGCACGTCGCGCGAGCTCGGGCTCCAGGCATCCGCCGCTCAGCCAGCCGACCTGGCTGCCGTTGCAGAACAGCACCATGTCGCCGGCACCGGCGTAGGTGGAGCCATCGGTTTCCAGCACCAGCGCGAGCACGGCGTGCTGCCCCGCGCGCACGCGCGTCAAGGCCGTCTCGAGCACGCTCCGCGGGCTTCCTTCGGTGAGGAAGCCCGGCGCTGGGGGCAGGTCCCCGGCAAGATCGCCGGGCTCCCCTCCGCCTACCGCTGAAGCCTCCAGCGCGGGTGAGGCTACGGGTCGGTCCATGCGCAACCTCAGCCCACGTCGGGCAAGCCGGGCAACAGCTTGTCCAGGGTGATGGGATAGCTGCGTACGCGCACACCGGTTGCGTTGTAGACCGCATTGGCGATCGCGGCGCCGACCCCACAGATGCCCAGTTCACCCACGCCCTTGGCCTTCATCGGAGAGATCACCGGGTCAAGCGTATCGAGGAAGACCACTTCCTGGTACGGAATATCGGCGTGCACGGGAACCTCGTAGCCGGCCAGGTCGTGGTTGATGAACAAGCCAAGCCGCTTGTCGACCACCAGTTCCTCCATGAGCGTCGCACCCGCGCCCATCACCATCCCGCCGATGACCTGGCTGCGTGCGGACAGCGGATTGAGGATCCGGCCGCCATCGCATACGGCAAGCATGCGGCGAATGCGCGTCTCTCCAGTGTAGGCATGCACGGCGACCTCGCAGAAATGCCCTGCGTAGGTGCCGACGTCGTAGCCTTGTTTGAAGTCGCCGAAGGCAATGCCGTCCTCCGCCGACAGTGTCCCCGCCTCCGCCAGCTTGATGGTCCGCCCACCCGCCTGGATGCTGCCATTGGCGAAGTTTGCGGTGTCGCCGTCGAAGCCCAGTTTCTCGCCCACCTTGCGGCGCAGGCTGACGCACGCCGCGTACACGCCTGCGGTGGAGCTTGCCGCGCCCCACTGGCCGCCGGAACCGGCGGAGGCGGGATGACGAGAGTCGCCGAGGGTCACCTGGACCCGGTCCAGCGGCACGCCCATGGTCTCGGCTGCCGTCTGCGCGATGATCGTGTAGGAGCCCGTGCCGATGTCGGTCATGTCGGTTTCCACGATCACGCCGCCCTGGCCGTCGAGCCGCACCCGCGCCGCCGACTTCATCGTCGGTGCGCCGCGATAGCCCGCGGACACGCCCATGCCGACCAGCCAGTGCCCTTCCCTTACCTGCGCCGGCCTGGCATTGCGCTTGTTCCAGTTGAAGCGCTTGGCGCCTTCGCGCAGGCAGCGCACCAGGTTGCGGTCGGAGAACTTCTTGGACGGGTCGCCGGGTACGACCTCCGGCTCGTTGAGGATGCGGAACGCAATCGGGTCGAGGCCCAGCTTCTCGGCCATCTCGTCCATCGCCACTTCCAGCGCCATGTGGCCCGGCGCTTCGCCCGGCGCGCGCATTGCATTGCCTTCGGGCATGTCGAGCGTGGCGATGTAGTTGGCCACCAGGCGGTTGGCGCCCGCGTAGAGCTTGGGCGTCTGCAGGGTGCCGTTCTCGCCGTCCTCGCCGTTGATGTTGCCCGACCAGTTTTCATGGGCGATGGCGGAGATCCTGCCGTCTTTCGCGCAACCGATCCGGACGCGTTGAATGGTTGCGTGCCGGTGGGTGGTATTGTTGGCCATCAAAGGCCGTTGCAGCGCGATCTTCACCGGTCGCCCGACCTGCTTGGCCGCCAACGCGGCCAGCACCGCGTCGGCACGGATGAACAGCTTGCCGCCGAAGCCGCCGCCGATATAGGGCGAGTCCACGCGCACCTTGGCAGGATCGATGCCGAGGATCGCCGCCATGCCCTGCCTGGCCCAGTCGATCATCTGGTTCGCCGTCCACAGCGTGAGCGTGTCGCCCTCCCAGGCGGCGATGGTGGCGTGCGGCTCCATCATCGAATGACTTTCGTCGGAGGTGTGGTAGGTCTCGTCGAGTTTGACCGCGGCGCTCGCGTAGGCGGTGTCGAAATCGCCCAGCGCCTGCCGGTCGGGCTTGCCATCGCGCCCCTTTGCCAGCGGCGCGGACGGCGCCAGTGCGGGAAAATCAAAACGGCCCTTGCCGCGCTCATAGCGGGTGCGGATCAATGCCGCGGCGGCGCGGGCCTGCTCGAAGGTCTCTGCCACCACGCAGGCGATGGCCTGGTGGTAGTGGGCCACTTCGGGGCCGCCGAACAGCGGTGCATTGTTCCAGTTCGATTTGCCGACCGGCTTGGTCTCCGGTGCGGTGATGACCGCCAGCACGCCCGGGGCGGCGCGTGCGCGGGAGGCATCCATCGAAATGATGCGCCCCTTCCCGATGCCCGCGCCGACGATATAGCCGTAGGCCTGGTTCGGTGCCACGTCATGGCGCTCATACGCATAGGGGGCGGTGCCGGTGGTCTTGCGTGGGCCGTCGATGCGCGGCGTCGACTTGCCGACGACCTTCGCTTTGTCGAACAGGTTGTCACCGGCGGGGGCGTTGAATTCAAGGGGCATCAGTGCTCTCCTTCCACCAGCACGGCTGCGAGGGTGCGCTCGGCGAGAGCGATCTTGAACGCGTTCTCCCGCGTCGGACGGGCGCCGGCGAACACCTGCCGGGCCGCGGCCTTTACGCCGTCGCGCAGCAGGGGTTCGGCTGCCTCGATGCGCCACGGCTTCGGCGCAACTCCACCGAAGGCGAACCGCGCCGAGCCGTCTTGCTGCACGACCGCGGCGACCGACACCAGTGCGAACGCATAGGACGCGCGGTCACGTACCTTGTGGTACACGTGCCGACCGCCCAGGGGTTCCGGCAGCGTGACGTGGGTGATCAGCTCACCGCGCTGCAGCACGTTGTCCTGCTGCGGCCTGTCGCCGGGGGAACGATGGAAATCGGCGATCGGGATGCTGCGCGTACTACCGTCACCCCTGACGGTCTGGATCGAGGCGTCCAGCACCCGCAGGGCCACCGCCATGTCGCCCGGATAGGTCGCGATGCAGCTGTCCGAGGTGCCGATCACGCCCATCTGCCGGGAGAACCCTTCGAGCGCGCCGCAGCCTGATCCGGGCAGGCGCTTGTTGCAGGGAAGATGGGGGTCGTAGAAGTACGGGCAGCGCGTGCGCTGCAGCAGATTTCCGCCGGTGGTGGCTTTGTTGCGCAGCTGCCCGGAGGCGCCTGCCACGATCGCGCGGGTCAGCACCGCGTAGTCGCGGCGCACGCGTTCATGCGAGGCCAGTGCGGTATTGGTGACCAGCGTGCCGATGCGCAGGCCGCCCTCGTCGGTGGGTTCGATCCTGTCCAGGCCGATGTCCTGCACGTCGACCAGGTGCGTTGGCGTCTCGACCTCCAGCTTCATCAGGTCGAGCAGGTTGGTCCCTCCGGCCAGGAACTTCGCGCCCTCGGTACCGGCCACGGCTTTGGCGGCCTCGGCCGGGGATTTCGCGCGTTCGTAACTGAAGGCCCTCATGAGCGCCTCCCTGCAGAGGTCACGCCAGCGACCTCTTGCATTGCCTCGGCAATGTTGGAATAGGCGCCGCATCGGCAGAGGTTGCCACTCATGCGTTCGCGCATTTCCATGCTAGTGGCCTGGGGCAGTGCGCTGACGTCCGCCTGCACATGGCTGGGGACACCCCGCTTGATCTCGTCCAGTACCGCTACCGCCGAACAGATCTGCCCCGGCGTGCAATACCCGCACTGGTAACCGTCATGCTTGATGAAGGCGGCCTGCATCGGATGCAGGTCATCGGGGGTTCCGAGGCCTTCGATGGTGGTGATGGCATCGCCCTGGTGCTGCACCGCCAGGCTGAGGCAGGCATTGATGCGCTCACCGTTGACCAGCACGGTACAGGCACCGCATTGACCGTGGTCGCAGCCCTTTTTGGTCCCGGTCAGCTCCAGATGTTCGCGCAGGGCATCGAGCAGCGTGGTCCGCGTGTCGAGCTCAAGCTCCCGGCGCGCGCCGTTGACGGTCAACGCCACCGTGCTGATGACCGGCGGCCTGGGCGGCGGGGATGCCGCCAGCTCGGCGGCGAGCGATGACGCCCCCGGTGCGGCGGACATCGCCACGGTCGTGGCGCCGCCGGCGATCACCTGGCGACGCGTCAACTTCATTCCTTCATCCCAACTTGGCACAGTGACCTCCTGGCGTTCGGGGAAACCCCGTGGCTGGATGGACGCGCTCACACTACTCAGAGGGCACTATGCCCGTCTTCGGGGTACAGATTTGTGAAGCCGGTCGGAGGCATGCCGGCATCAACGGCCGAGCGTACTGGCCGGTCATCTTCAATGCCGTCTCTGGCAAGCGTGCGCCACAGACACTGATCTGCGCCACTGATCTGCCCCATCAGCGGAAGCCACGAGGGGATACTGAATCCCGATTGGAGATTCGTCTATGCCCGTCAACACCCGCCGCAGCTGGGTTGAGCTCAAACAAGGATTAAAACGTGGAGTCGCCTCGACGCTCGGATCTGATGCATCCGAGTCTTAACACGCCAACCTGCTGTGGATAGTCGAGATCCGGAATGGACTGCATCTGCCATGCGTAGGGCGGAAGTTTCAGTATTCGTCCTTGCAGTGGAGGAAATGTCTTCAGCTGCCGGCTTGAACCGGGAAGGCTCTAGTTTGGCCATGGAGATCGTGGCGCCGCGGTAGAGCTACGGTTCGATGAATCAGTGCCTCAGCTTTCCGCCAGATCTCTGCAACGAACACGATCACTCGGAAACTCCACCGTCAGGCCCATTTCGGCAGACAGCTGCTCTATCGCGTGCGCGGAAACTGACCTGCAGCGGCACTTCGCAGATGCGAAGCAAGAACTGGGTGGCACCGCCAGGGGCCAGCACCACATTGCTGCCGTGGGCTGGCAACGGCTTTGCCCCCTGGGGATGTGCCCCGTTCGGGCATCCTTCCTGGCTATCCACCTCGACCGCCAGCCGGAGACGATTGACGTGAAGGGGATCTCACATCAAAGAGCGGACACTGCAATCTCGCGGCTCTTCTCCGGTGCACAATCCTTTGCTCCCGTGTCCAGCCCCCCAAATGGCACGACCATGCACCCTCCCAACGCCTTCAGGGTCCATTCGATCCTGCCCCAGCTTGCGCTCAATGGCGCAATCATCCGACTGGATCAGGTGCGTTCAACCTGTAGAAGCTGTGGGCTGAGGTCGTCAATGACCAGGGGCGCAGGCTTTGAAACAGATCAGAAGGGAACCACCCTCACCTGCCCTGCATGCGGGGCCACAGGTCTGATGGACGAAATGGAGATCTGGCACCACTGGCTCGAGCAGTGCCGTCGTCAACAACTCTTGGCGCGCTCCAAGCAGATGATCCATTCGATATCGAGGACTAGAAGCGAGTGATGGACATGCCCGAAGGGCTGGATTGCCTCCGCCGCCGCGAAGGCTCCACTGAGGTCTGTCGCGGCTGCCTGAAAGTGATCGCGTGTGGGGCGCAAGGCTGTTGCTGCCGATCGCGCGCGGGCAGCTACCCGAGGCATGGATTCAGCTGCTGCCTGATTTCGCAGGATGTTCCGTCATTGCGCATGACCACGTTTGGGCCCGGAGGCATCGGCACCGCGCCGCGTGCAGCGTACGCAAAGTCTTTCGGCCGGCTGGGCTGGCCCTACGCCATGATCTCAGAGCGGCGGCGAACCCACCGGGAGAGTGATCCTCCAGTCCCGGAAACGGCGCGCTTCAGCCGTCGGCTGGATGTCTCCCGGCCAAACTTCCCATCGTAAAGGCGAATCCCGCCTCTTCCAGAAGCGCCCTCATGCGCAGTTCCACGCGACGAGGTGAGCGCAGCCCATTGGGCGCATAAAGGGCATACACGTAGCCAGCACCGTCAATGATCTCGCGGCGTACTGCGCACTCGGTCGATTCACTGGCTTCGCACCAGACAGACATCAGCCTGGCGGGGCTGATCGACTGTCCGTTCCGAAGACGGAAGAACAACCAGCGCACGCCTGGCGGTTGGGCTCGATCTACTCTAGCCATTGCGAGCCCCGGATCCGCCTCGACAGATCGCTGAGAACTTCAGGATCCAGGCGAGGGCGGTCATCTCTCGATGAGCGTGGCGGATCTATGCGCTCACCACCTCTCACCAGAGCGGGGAGATCGGACTGAAGGTCAATCCACCCCCCGGCAGGAAGGCGGAGCCACGTACCCGTTCGGTCGTAGATGCATATCGGGAAGTTCATAGCGTTGCTCCTGGATTTATCGAGCATACGCTTGCGCAATGTCAGGTCCGAATGCGACTACTCCAAGGCTGACGCATCGACTCTCTTTGCACAAATGAACACGCGTGCCTCGTCTCGCTGAACTTTCAGGAACGACTCAAGCCAGCAAAGAGCAGCGCCTCGATTGGCAATCACTCTTCCCAACTCTTCAGTCAAACACCGCGCACACTCCATTCCGCCAGGACTCTCGCCATGGCAGGCCCGGCACTGAGCCATCGTCGTCGTGCTGACCGGGCGCGACTGGTACATGATCTGAGACATCAAGGTCACAGCCTGATTGTGAGACGACATTCCAGCCTTCCTGTCGATGCCGAAGCAGCCGCGCTGGGCGCGGCCACCTCTGGGGCATCAACGCTGACTGTCGCGATCAACCCCCGCCTTTGGGTTCTGGCCAGGGCTTGGCTGTCCAGTCTCTGTTTCGCTTGGCTGCTGCTGTTGCTGCCCTTGCTGTCCGGCCAGATCCTCACCGCCGAGATCCTTGCCGTCCGCGTGGCCCTGCTGGCCGGGCTTCTTCTCGACACTCGAGTTGCGGCCATCATTCTGGTTCTGGGAAGTGTTGTTCATGTCTTGCTCCGATGCAGCCATCTGCTGCGACCCCACAGTGGGCTTCAGCGCGTTACGCAGCCGTGCCCGATTGGATCGAGTATGAACAAGCGCCATGAACAGGCCGCTGTCCTGAAGGGTGTACAGTGCATGTCCAACAGGAGCAAACCATGGAACGCACGAGGAACAAGGATTTCGTTGACGTCGAGCGTGAGCTCACCCATTGGGGCTTGGCATTCAACTCTGGCGCCCTGCCTGCTGTCAGCTTTCGCCATGAAGTTGACCCCGTTATCCGGCTCGCGTGTGACATCTACATCAGAGATCCGCACGGAATGCGCGAGGCATGGCTGGGCGCCCTCCAAGTCAGGCTTGCGGCTCGATCCAGTCTCCGCGGGCACCCCGGCGCAGCGGAGATCGCGACCCTATGCTGGTCACGACTCTCCTGCCCTTAGCAACGCCCCTCCTGCCCAGCCGCATCATTCCCTTCCCGCATCAGCTGATCATTCAGCACGTGGACGATGGACATGACAGCATCTGCAAGCGCCCGAGAGTCGCTGATCGAACCGTAGAAGTAGATCTTCGAGCCTTCAACCCGGACTTGCGCAAGCGAAAGCTGAGACGCCAGCGCCTCACACTTCATCAGGAACAGTTCAATCCAGCGAGCACCGGGGGCAAGATCCAGCAATGCAATGATGGCCTCGTCGGTAGATGAGTCGACATGCTCCTGTAGCCGTGGCACGTCGAAACCTACGATTCTTGGAAGCATGGAGGCGCTCAACGATCTGTCCTCTCGCTCAGGGGCAATCTCAGTATCGCCCACGGTACACAGATCTACAATCAAGCGTTCGAGAAGGGACTTCCCGACCAACCCAGCAAGGAGGCACGATCCACGCTGGATGCGCGAGAGTTTCCGTTGACAGAGCTATTGTCCGGCCAACAGGTGCCTGACGGTCTGCCTTCGCCCTCGCGCAGCGTACGAAGTGCTACGACGTGAGCTACCACAGCTTGCTTGAGCGAAAGTCCACCGCGGCCTACCTCCTGGATAGTGCATGCCGCGGCATCAAGCAGGGCCAGCCCCGGCGCTCAGGCAACATCCGCGCTTGGCATCCGGAACGTGAATACTGTTCCGGCACTTTCACTTGACACCACATCGAGTATCCCGCCATGAGACTTGGCAATCTCCGATGCGATGTAGATGCCCAGACCAAGACCTGGCCTGGGAAGCTCGCCCTTCTCACGCGAGAACGGGTTGAAAATGGTGCTGAGCCTGTCGGGCGCAATGCAGCCTGCGTTGTGCACATCCAGCGTGAGGCGATTGGATGCAGCGTGCACCCTCAGCGTGACAGGAAGCGACCGCTCGCCATGCTGCACTGCGTTCGTCAGCAGGTTGGCCAGCAGCTGCGACAGTCTGCCGGGATCGCAGACCACGCTGCCCTCGATCCGCATCTGCACATCGATGTCCTCGCGACCGGTGGCGATCGCCACCTCCGCTGCAACTCGTTCAAGGTCAGCTTGCAGCGTATCGCTTTCCCGGAGCGAGATCGGGATGCCTCCACCCAATCGGCCCCTGGCAAAATCAAGTACATCGTTTATGAGCCCATCCATCCGGGTCACGCCAGATGCGATGTGCGCAAGCATCTGCTGCTGACGCGCGGACGTCGCCTCATCCTCAAGTGCATCTGCTGCTACGCTGATTGCCTGGAGGGGGCTGCGAAGATCATGGCCCAGTACCGCGATGAACTGATCGCGCAAGTCGGAATCCCGCTGCGCGTCCGAAAGCGCCGTCTCCGCTTCCTGTAGGCGGTCCTCCTTGTCCAGATAGTTGCCGACGAGCTCGGCAAGCAGCTCCATGGACCGTCGGACATGGGCTTCATCGAAGTTGCCCGGCGAAGAATCAATGGCGCACAGGGTGCCGAAGAAACTG
The DNA here is from genome assembly GCF_014947095.1 of Stenotrophomonas sp. B2. NCBI lineage: Bacteria > Pseudomonadati > Pseudomonadota > Gammaproteobacteria > Lysobacterales > Lysobacteraceae > Stenotrophomonas > Stenotrophomonas sp. B2. Next base: position 10,641 of record NZ_JADCQA010000003.1, read on the forward strand.
CCGTCCGGCCGATGAATCGGAACCGACGCGTAACTCTCAAGCCCGTAGATCCGAGGCGTGTGGTGCTTGGAGTACAGCGGGTGGGTACTGGCGCGTGCGAAAACCACGGAGGTTGATGACTGCCTGATCTCGTCACAGATGGTGGTTTCCAGAACCAGCTGCCCGCCTGGAACAAGCCCGAACCCGAGCGTGTCCAGGGTGGCGCAGGCGGTCCAGGTCGTCTCTGTAACCCTGGCAATCGCCGTGAATCTCGAGCCCGTGATATGGGCTACGGTTTCAAGGATGCGCGGCACTGCCTCGATACGACCGATCTCAGCGACGTCATTGAGCAGGTGGGGATCAGTCAGCGTATGCATATGTGGCAGGCGGGCACAGTGATGCATCATCCCATGAAACCGCCATCGCAAGCCGGCTCCGTTCAGAAGGGGGCGTCCAAAGCGGGCAATCGAGCGATGAGCGCGCAGCCGCGAGGATGCGCCTGCTTCATTGACAAGTGAATGGCCGCAATCCCTAATCGGGCGGCAGATCGCCGTCCGCCTATCGACCCCTCCATCATGTCCAGAGTATCCACCACTGATTTCGCAGCGCACGCGAGCGTCGACAGCCTTCACCAGGCAGTTGTAGCCGTTACTGCCGCTTCGGTGGCGCGGGACTGGGAAAATGAGCGCCACCAGCACCGCAAGGCACAGCTGATCTATTCGGTTCGCGGCGTCTTGACCTGCGAGGTGGAAGATGGCGTCTGGATCGTTCCTCCGCAGTGCGCAGTCTGGATACCGGGCGACCTTCCCCACTCGGCAAGGGGAGCGGGACACACAGAATGCTACTGCCTGTTTGTCGAGCCGGAGGCCGCACCGGACCTCCCAACGTTCTGCTGTACCGTTGCGGTTTCGCCATTGCTGCGCGAACTGCTGTTGAAGGCGGCTGATTTTCCTGAGCGGTATGCAGCTGGAGGCAAGGAGGAGCGCCTCATTGCCACATTGCTCGACCAGCTGGCAGAGGCCCCGGTTGAAGATCTGCATCTGCCGATGCCGCGCGATGCAAGACTCCGTCGCCTGGCCGAGTGCCTGCTGGCCGACCCGACCGACAAGACCCCGAAGGGCGTATGGGCGAGCCGCGTCGGCATGAGCGAGCGCAGCATGAGCCGCCTCCTGCAGGACGAGATCGGTATGGGCTTTGGTCGTTGGCGCCGGCAGCTGCACGTCATCCTCGCGCTCCAACGTCTGGCCCAAGGTGAAAGCGTTCAAACGATCGCACTGGATCTGGGGTACGGCAGTGCAAGCGGCTTTGTAACCATGTTTCGCAAGGCGATGGGAAAGCCACCTGGGCGCTACCTTTCAGAACGTTCCATGCTGGTGCCGCAGATCGCGCCGCCCACAATCACCTTGCCCGGCCATCTGCCGGGCTGAACGGGCTGGCCAACTCCCGTTCAAACCCCCGGCCTGCTCCACCTCTGGCCCGGTACGACCCCGCCCCTTCGTGTAGCCGACTCTCGCCTGCCGCCTGCCGCTGCCGACCTGGCCTGACTGAACAATAGTCTGGCCTGGGTTCGCCAGTGTTCCACTGGATTTCGTTGTTAAATGTGCCGCCCAAGCGCGAATGACTATTATTTATGACTGGCCAGCAGAGCGCCGATGCTCCCCATTACCCGATCAACGTGCTTGCAGGTGCGGATGGGAATTCTGCTCTGGAGTACAGGCGCGGGCGCCCGAGGGACGCCCGATACGCTGGCCTGGCCGTGGCAGTTGCATGGGCCCTGCTGGGCGCGCCGACCGCATTTGCAGGCGAATCCGTTCCGTCGGATCGCGCGGACGAAAGGACAGCGCCGGAAGAGACCGCGTTACCCACGGTTACAGTGCTGGCTCACAAGGACAAGTCGGCCACAGAGGGCACAGGATCGTATACGACGCGGGAGTCCTCTGCCGCCACGCGCATGCCGCTGTCGCTCAAGCAGACGCCGCAGGCACTGACTGTACTGACGCGTCAGCGCATGGATGACCAGCACCTGGACTCGGTGCAGGCAGCGCTGGAGAGCACTTCTGGAATCGCCACGTACCAGTCGGACAGTGAGCGTACCAGCTTCTATGCGCGAGGCTTCCTGATCAATAACATCCAGTACAACGGCATACCCACGGTGGTCGGCAGCACCGTCAATGGAAGTGGCAACGGCGCTGTTGATACAGCCTTCTACGACCGCGTGGAAGTCGTGCGTGGTGCATCGGGCCTGCTGACAGGTACCGGCAACCCTTCAGCCGCGATCAATCTTGTCCGCAAACGACCGACACGTGATTTCTCGGCGAGCGCTTCGCTGGGGGCCGGCAGCTGGGAGACCTATCGGGGCGTCGCCGACATCTCCACACCGCTGACCGCGGACGGTCGGATCCGGTCGCGACTGGTGGGGACATATCAGGACGGACATAGCTACCTTGATGGTTACAGGCCGCAGAGGAAGTCACTGTACGGCGTCATCGAGGCCGATCTGACCGCCGACACGACCTTCCGCCTGGGGTACGAATACCAGGACATCACGCCGAAGGAATCGACCTGGGGAGGCCTGCCACTTTGGTTCAGCGATGGTACGCAAGCGGAGTATCCGCGCTCCAGGAACTACGCGCAGGACTGGAGCTATTGGGACAACACCCTCAAGACGGCCTTCGCCGAAATCGAGCATCTCTTCGGAAACGGCTGGAAGTTCCAGGCCACCGCGAATCAATATCGGACCGAGCATGCCGCCGAGCTCCTTGGCCTGATCGGCCGACCTGATCGTGCCACAGGCCTGGGCGTGTTCCCCAACGGGGCCTATCCGGTAGCGCTGGCGTCCGAGGGGCGCAGTCGCCAAAACACGTTCGACGTCATGGCCGGCGGCCCCTTCCAGCTGTTTGGCCGACAGCACGATCTGGTCGTCGGCGCCACCCGCTCGCGGCGCAACGCATATCAGGAGGACGTCGCCCCCTTCTATGCAGGCATCTGGCCGGTGAACGTGTATGAGTTGAGCCCCTCATTCCGCAGGCCTGACTTCGATGCGATGTCCACAACGCCGACGCGAACCCGAATCAAGCAAGGTGGCGTCTACAGCGCGGCGCGACTCTCGCTGGCTGAACCATTGAAGCTGATCGTCGGGGGTCGCCTCAGTACCTATGAAATCGACGATGCGGCCGGTGGAGCACCGGTGCACTACAGAAGAAGTGGCGAGTTCACCCCGTACGCCGGCCTGATCTACGACATCAACGCGACGTACTCGGTCTACGCCAGCCACACAGGAGTGTTCAACCCCCAGACCGAGTATCGGGACAGCAACGGTAACGTGCTGACCCCTTCAAAAGGCAGAACAAGCGAAATCGGGCTGAAGGCAGGGCTTCTTGACGGGCGCTTGACTGCATCGATTGCCCTCTTCCACACCGAACTGGACAACGCCGCGCAATCGGTCGCCGGCACCTACACACCCAGCGGAGCGCAGGCTTACCGCGGCGCCGACGGGACCAGGTCTGGCGGTATCGAGCTGGATCTTCAGGGAGAGCTGTCCCGTGGATGGAACGTCTACGCGGGTGTCGCGCACTTCACTGCGAAGGACGGTGCCCACGAGCGCTTGAACACGCAGTTGCCCCGCACCACAGCGCAGCTTTTCACGACCTATCGGTTGCCGGGCCAATGGGACCGCTTGACGCTGGGCGGCGGCTTCAAATGGCAAAGCCGCTTCTACAACGCGCCCAACACAGGAACCAGTTCCCTGGGTGGAGAACAGGGATCCTATGCACTTCTCTCGGTAATGGGTCGCTACTCCATCACGGACAAATCCAGTGTGGCTATCAACGTCAACAACGTCCTGGACAGGAAGTACGCGCTTCAGAAGGGAGATTTCGACACCGTCGGCTATGGCGCGCCGCGCAATGTGATGGTGACGCTGGACTACAGATACTGATTCATCACTGTACCCGACAAGATCCATAGAGGCTCATCAGAGAACAATCCGCCATGCCCACTCAGCCCTCCTCGCCCACCGCCCCACCCCGGCCCGGAAGTGTTCCAGACAAAGTTGCATTGCTGTGGCTGACAACTGCCGCTGGCGCCATTCTCTTTGTCACCTTCCAGCTGTTCTTCTACGTCAACGACTTCGCCAGGGCCAAAGGAGCGGCACCGGCGATCACGTTTGATCACGATGCGCTCTGGGCATTTCCCGCCTATTACGGGTGCTGGATAGTGACAGTGCTTCTCGCACTGTCAAATACCCGAAGATCCTGGTGGATTGCGCTGGTACTGGGGAGCGCACTTGTGCTGCTGAATACGCTCGGCGGCGTCTTCGACGGTTTCAGGGACGGTTGGCACGTCACCTTTTCCGCAATCTTCTTCATCACGCTGCCGGGCCTGTTCGCTGCAGCGACCACCTGGCGACACATCAAACTGAAGGAAGCCGCCCATGTCGATGAACAGCAGTGATTTTCCCCTGGTCTGGATGGACCTCGCGCAAGGCCCCGAACACGAACATCAGGATGACTTCGACGCATTCGAGGAAAATCTGCGCCGGGGGGAGCCCTTCGTACTTCTCACTGATACGGCGCCATCGGAGGAGCATGACCACTCGCCAGCGGAGAAGAAACGCATGGCGCTGTGGATGAAGCAGCACAAGGCCGAGCTTCGCAGGCTGGTTCTGGCGATGGTCCTGGTCGAGCCCAATCCGGCCAAGCGCGTCGCCTACAAGGCGTTCTCGGTACCCTTTTCCAAGTTCTGGGGCTACCCTCTCCACATTGTCACCTCACGCGAGAAGGCAATAGAAGTTGCGAGGAATCTGCTGTCTCAATCAAACGAGACGCCCTGAGCCGCCTTCGTTGGGCGCTGTACCTGCGGCGCCGCAGCGCTCCTGACAGCATGCCTCCGAGTTCTTCAATGGAAGGTCCTGCTGAGCGCGCGAGGCCGATCAGAAGTAGAAACCGAGGTTCAGATTCAACCGAGAATGCCAGCGCGAAGGGCCTCCCTCGCTGATGCCGATGCCGTCGCCGCCGGCAAACCACATGTTGCGTCCGGCGATCCAATCGACATAGGTGAGCATGACGCCCTTCTGCAGGCTGCAACCGGTCACGTTCTGCCACGAGTTGCGTAGGCCCGCGCGGTGCCCGACCGGTCGGGTCATGCTGAGGTTGTTGTAGCAGGTGACGTCGTCCAGCCAGCCCTTCTGGCCGAACGAATAGGCGACGTTGGCGCTTGGCACATCCGCCTGCGCTGCAACCTGGAAGGGGGATTGGAACGCCGACATCGCGATGCGATCTCCGGGCACGTCATACCGGTACCGCGCCCACTGCAACTGCGCGGTCCAGCCATCGCGCGGCCACTGTGCATGCAGAGCTGCACCCTGGTGACCGTAATGGCGTCGTGTCTGTGTGTTCTGCACTTTGCCGGCGAACGCGGATGCGCCCAGCAACAGGTCCCCGCCAGCCCAGTCGCGCGCATTCTCCACGCGTGCATGCAGCCGTTGCCGCTCGCGATACGGCAACGCCTCGGTCTGCGCGACATCGAAGGAGTAGCGATCGTAGCGAGCACCCGATCCGTATTCGTCTCCGGAGAACCAGCCCAGATGCCAGGTTGTGCTGCCGCTGCGGTGAATCACTACAAGGCCCGGATCGTAATCATCCTCGATGCCCAGGTAGTAGCCGGAGCCGAACCAGAAACTCTGCGAAACGGTAGGGAGCAGCCCGAATGGGACTTGCTGGATACCTGCCTTCAGCTGGGTAGCATCGGAGAACTGCCAGCCCGCGTAGGCGTGATGCACAGCGTCGAAACCATCGTACCAGCGGTATTGGGCAGAGAAGGAAAACGGCCCGGTCCCAGCGTCGAGGTCTGCACGCAGCAGTTCAAGCTGGAGGCGGCTGGTCGCGCCGTAGTCGAGCCAGCCGTAATTGAACCTTGCCGCGCCGCCCGGCTCGAAGTAAGCGCCGCCGTTTCGATCGCGTTCCGATGCCTCCGCTGTCAGCGAAGCGCTGACGAGCACGGCAGCGGCAATAGAGGAAATGGCTCTCACGATGGGGCTACTTGCCTCCCTGTTCCGCATGTGAAAGCGCGCAAGTGTAATGTCGCGGGCAGTGAAGAAGGCGTTGGTCGATGGTCGGCGCGGTGCAGGCCCGCGCCTTCAGGAAATGGCAGAGCCCCCGGCTAGCGGCGGCACGCCCTCATCAGGCAGCGGCAACGATCCTCACGTCAACGATTGCCATTGACCACGACGCGTCCGCGGATGCGTCCCGCCATCAGGGCTTCGGCAGTGGCTACAACCTCTCCCAGGCCGATGTGCTGGGAGATGGCGTCGAGCTTGGCCATATCCAGGTCCTTGGCAAGCCGTTCCCACGCCACGAGCCGCTCTGCGGTGGGCCGCGTGACGCTGTTGATTCCCAGCAGGCTCACACCGCGCAGGATGAAGGGCGCCACCGTGGCAGGAAAGTCCATGCCCTGAGCCAGCCCGCACGCGGCCACGGCGCCATCTTCCTTGATGGCGGCACACACATTTGCAAGTGTGTGGCTGCCCACCGAGTCAATGGCGGCACTCCACCGCTCCCGCTGAAGTGGCTTGCCTGGCTGGGACAGCACATTGCGATCAATAACCTCGCTGGCACCCAGGGACTTCAGGTAGTCGGTCTCGTCCAGCCGTCCGGTGGACGCCACGACGTTGTAGCCACGATCGGCCAGCAATGTCACAGCGAAGCTGCCTACGCCTCCGCTCGCTCCGGTAACCAGCACTTCACCGGCATCCGGAGAAAGGCCATGACGCTCCAGCGCGATCAGACTCAGCATGGCGGTATAGCCGGCCGTTCCGATGGCCATGGCTTGCTCGGGTTGCATGCCCTTTGGAAGCGGGATCAGCCAGTCGGCGTTGACGCGTGCCAGCTGCGAAAGCCCTCCCCAGTGCCGCTCACCCACGCCCCAGCCATTGAGAACCACCTGGTCGCCCGGTTGATAGCGCCGGTCCGCCGACTCGAGCACAGTGCCGGCCAGGTCGATGCCGGGCACCATCGGAAAGGACCGCACCACCGCACCGCCCTGGCCGGTGATTGCCATCGCGTCCTTGTAGTTCAGTGTGCTGTGCGAAACCTGGACGGTGACGTCGCCCTCCGGCAGGGCCGATTCAGGCACCTGCCTGACGTCGACCTGCAATTCGTTTCCCGTCTTGTCTATGTATACGGCGTTGAACATGGCCTTCCTCCTGGGGCAGCGGCAAGGTTGCTGCATGATTTGGACTGATCGGCTACAAGCCGGCAAAGGAACATGGACTCAGCGGGGCAAGCCCGCCAGGAACGCATTGGCGAAGATCGTGAGCGGCGCAGCGCTGCGCTCAAGCCGTGCTCGTTGGACAGCTCCCTCCCATCCGATCCAGAAGGCGGTGGCGATCTCGGAGCAGCGCGCGTCGGACGAGAGGTCAGCGCGCGCCCGGGCCAGTTCAAGGCACGCGGCCAGCCGGGATTCCCATCCGTTGAATACCTCGATCAATCGGGCACGGTAGGCCTGCGGCAGTGTCGAGATCTCCTGGCCAAGGTTGCCGACCAGGCAACCTCGCCGGAAGTCGAATCGTTCCAGGCCACTGCAGGCGTCGGCGACAAATCCCAGGATCCGCTCAAGCGGATCGCGTTCTTCGTCCAGCAGATGCCGGTCGAGCTTGCGGCAGAAATACTCGTCGTAGGCCTCGAGCACAGCCAAGCCGTAGGCCTCTTTGCTGTCGAAGTAGTGGTAGAACGACCCCTTGGGGACACCCAGCTGCCTGACGATTGCGTCGATGCCCGTTGCAGAGAAGCTTCGCTCCGTCAACAACGCGATCCCAGTGCGCACCAGCTCGCGCCGGGTGTCATCAAAGCCGCGATCCGCCCTCGGCGGGCGCCCCCGGCGGCGCGTAGCCGTAGTGACAGCAGGAGTCATGCCGCACATTTTAGACCGACCGTTTTCTAAATTCAAACGGGCAGGTCTTAACCCTCCAGAGTTGCCAGGCTTCGCCATTCTCAGAGCTGGAACCAGCACCCCGCCGATCATGATTGGGATCATGCGCTCGGCATGTCGGCCGGAGCGAGCACGAGCAACAGTGCTGATGCGAACAGCAGCGCGCCCATCACCCTGTCAATCCAGTTGCGTGCCACGGTTGTGTCCAGATGGCGCATCATTGAAACGCCCATCGCGCACCAGAGTGCGAGACAAAGTGCGGAGATCACCGTAAACGCTGCCGCCAGCACAAGGGAGGTCCGCAGGGGCTCGGCGCCATTGCCGACGACGGCAGTCACCGTCAGCACCAGCACCCAGCTTTTGGGATTGACGAACTGAAAGCAGAACAGCGCCACCACGCTGCCGTGCCGGACACTGGTCGGCGTGGGCACGTGCTTCTCAGGTGGCCGGAGTGTTTCCAGGACCAGGCGGGCGCCCATCCAGCACAGGTACGCCCCGCCAGCAAGGGTCATCAGGGCGTACAGGTGCGGCACGGTTTGGAATGCGGTGCTTGCTCCGGCCGCCACGAGCGCCCACATGCCCAATCCTCCGGCAACGATGGCGGCGATCGCTGGCAGCGCGCTCACGAATCCGGTTCGCGCGGCGATGCGCATGACCAGCAGGTTGTTGGGACCTGGCGTGATGGTGGCAACGGCGATGACACCTGCGCCGATCAGGAGAGCGCTCATCGCACCGCCTCTCCGCACTGAAGCGTCATGGGATCGACCTCAATCGCTTGCCCGGAGGCAAGCGTCACCCGCGCCGGTCCGAAGCGCTCGCGACCGTGCGCAGCCGACCAGTCCGCATCGGGTGCGGCGGCAATGATGCCGAACGGGTTGACGCTTCGATCGTGCCAGTAATACCCGTTGCGGATCACATCGAGATCGACCGTAGCGGCGACACCGCGCCAGGAGTACAGGTCTCGCGCGTAGGCCCACAGGTGCGGGTAGTCGATCAGTCGCCGACGTGCACATTTGAAGTGGCCGTGATAGACGGCGTCGAACCGGACCAATGTCGGGAACAGGCGCCAGTCCGTCTCGGTGATGATCAGGCCAAACAGATAGCGTGCATTCGCAAGACGCCGCTCCAACTGATCCAGCATGGCGAACACACTCTCGACAGCTTCTTCGTAGGCGTCCTGCCGTTGCGCGAAACCGGCGCGATAGACGGCATTGAACAGCCCGGCCTGGAGCGCGGCGTTGAGGGCATCGATCCGGCCGCGGAAGGCGGGCGGGACGAGCGTGAACGCCCCCGCGACGTTCGCATCGGCCGCATCGAACGCGCGCATGATGTGCGACGACTCATTGCTGACGATCCTGCAGGCCTGACTGTCCCACAGCACCGGCACTGTTGCCCGGCCGGTGTAACGGGGTGCCGACAGGCGGTAAACCTCGTGCAGGTGCCGGACCCGCGAGCCGCATCCCGGGACGACCCAGGAGGCACCGCCGGCCACTGCGTAGCCCTGCATTCGCTCACCGCCCGCGATCTGCACCGGCACTGCATGCTCCAGGCGCTTGAGGGCACGCAGCAGCAGGGTGCGATGCGACCACGGACAACTGGACGACGCAATGAGCCAGTAGCGACCCGGTTGTGCGCGCAGTCGGCCCGCAATGCCATCCAGGCCCTGCCGGAACATGCTTTCCGGTCTCACAAAGCGACCATCGATCATCGTCGAATCGGCATCGACCCAGCGGCCATCGACCAGCATTCCCATGTTCATCCTCTCCGATCTGGACTCGATGCAACATCGTGTGATGGCAAGCTGGTCCAAGGGACGCCGCTTCTGGTCTATTATTGAGTCCACCATGAAGATGCCCCTCAACGGACTTCGGGCATTCGCCACCGTGTATGCCCACGGCGGGATTCGCTCGGCCGCGCGCGAGCTCGGCATCGTCCACTCGTCGGTGAGCCGCCATCTCGCGGAGCTGGAGCTCTGGCTGGGTGTACGGCTGGTCGGCGACGCTGCAGGCCGGCGAGGAATCACGTTTACACCGCAAGGCGAGGCATTGGGCCGAGCCACGCTGTCGAGCTTCCGCGATATCGAGCGCGCAATCACCGCAGTGCAGGAAGCACGCTCCGGGCGATCGGTGACCGTATCGACCACACCTTCATTTGCGGCACGCTGGCTGCTTCCGCGCCTTCCGCGGCTCGAGCAGGCGCATCCTCATCTTGAGGTGTCGGTGCTTGTAGACCAGAAGATCGACAACCTGCAGACCGGCGACATCGACCTGGCCATACGCATGGGCCGTGGACCCTGGCCCGATGCCAGGTGCGAGCCGCTGATGGACGAAGTCCTGTATCCGGTCATGAGCCCGGCGCTGTTCGAAGCTTCCGGCCAACCTGCGCAGCCGGCCGACCTGCTCGGGACGCGGCTGGTGCATGATCGTGATCCACATGCATCGTGGGAGGCATGGCGGCAGCTGTACGGTCCGGCCTCGATGGATGTGACTGCCGGCCCGCGCTTCTCATCGTCAGACCTCGTGCTTCGGGCTGCTGTGCAGGGCCAGGGCGTCGCGCTGGCGCGCCATCGCTTTGCATTCGATGACATCGCCTCTGGCGTGCTCGTAAGGCCATTCAAAGATGCCGCTGTGGCGCTCGGCCCGGCCTACTGGATTGCGCTTCCACTGCACCGCGATGTGCGCGGCGGTGCATCGACGGTGATCGCATGGCTGAAAGAACAGGCGGCGTATAGCGATACGGTGATCTGAGCGCCCAGCACCTTCAGATCCCTTCTGCCGCGTGTCGTGATTGCCCTGAATTCCAGGCTCCGGGACTCGAGCCATTACCACCACGACAGCCCACGCCTGAAATCACGCCAAACCCTTGTACGATGGGCGCCTCCCTGCCCCGGCCAGCTATGCAACAATGCCAGAAGCGTCGAGGGCGTTGTCGGCATCAGCCCCAAGCCCTTGGCTTCCCGCATGACCGGGAGTAATTCTTGGCGCGCCACCGAAAACGGGTGGCCGGGCTTCGAAACCCCGGTTCTACGCTGAAGTACACGCTTGCCAGCCGGCATCGCCCATCAGGTGGTGCCGGCTGGCAATCCGTCGGCCGGCTATGGCGGGCGGTGCGCGGAGGCCTTGCGCCTGCCGGTTTAGCGTAGACCGGGTTTCGAACCTCGCACCGTCCGCCACCTTTACGGGTGGCGGCTTCCGTTTATCTGTTCGGAGCCCTGCCATGACCAACGCCTACTCCCCTCCTACGCAGCCGATCCGCCTGCATCCCGCCAACGATCCCACACCGGATCCGAACGCCTTCGTTTCACTGTTGCACAGCATCGGCGCAGGTGCCGCGTCCAACGGCCGGCCCTGGCCGGAGGGTCATCTGCCGCAAGGGCGACGCATGGCGCTGTCCGACGCCGACTGTTCTCTCAACGGCCTGCGCGTGGTGATGGAAATTCTGCTTGCCACAGAGCGTTCCCGCCAGAACGGCGCGCCTGACCAGTACGTCGGCGACCGTGTGTTGGAAGGGCTGGTCATGGCCGGCCTCGGGCTGACCGCACACGCCAGTGGGCGTCTGTTGCCGGAAGGCTGAGGCCTCGTCCCGCGGGCGCTGGCGCTCGCGGGACACACAGTCACTCCCATTGGCAGTGACGTCCGCAGATGTTAGCCAGGCCTGACCGACAGGCGGCACCCGTTAACGTGACGCGTCACACCCAACCACGCACCGTTAACAGCCGCGCACTATCCTCGAAGCCCCTGAACCTTCACGAGGCGAGTCCATGACCAAGCTCCACACCGTGCTGATTACCGGCTGCCTGCTGGCCCTGAGTCCGCTGGCCTCGGCCGAAACCGTGAACCTGACCAACAGCGCCGAAGGCGCCAACCGCGATGCCGGCATTGCTGCGGTCAAGAAGAAGCTGCAGGACGCCTGCACCGATCGCAAGGGCTCGCCGGATACCGACTCGTTCGAGGTGGTCTTCGAGAAGACCAGCGACAACCCCAACGTGCCCAAGCCGTACTACGTGGACGGAAAGATGAAGTGCGAGCTGCCGGGTTGAACCCGGCGACCGCTATCGACCGGCGTCGTCCCCGGACATGACGCGGTCGATCCAGCCGGCGTAGCGTGAGATGCGCACGTTGAACACCACCTGGCCATAGAAGCCGGCCTCAAGGGCGTGCTCGGGAACGGCGGTGATCCAGGAACCCAGGCCGACCAGCTGCCAGTGGTCCTGCACATTGATGACCAGCGGGCCACCGCTGTCGCCGTTGCCGAGCACGCCTTCAAGCGGCAGGCCACGCGGCGGCGGATCGAAGCGGTACCAGAGATAGCGGTCGTTGCCGCCGGTGATGGCGTTGAACGCACGCCGCAGAGCGGTGCGATGCGACCCTCCGGGGATCAACCCCTCGGCGCCATTCCCGGTGGCGCCCTTCCCTATCAAGGTGGCCACCTGCGCAACCTCGCCCGCGCCCCGATAGAGGGCGACGGGCTCGACATCGGCAACGGGCGTTGCCAGCCGGATCAGCGCGATGTCATCCGATGCCGCCAGGAACGCGTGGATCTTCCCTGCACTGCCTGTTGCCAGGGCCTCTTCGCCCAGCGCGGCCGGCATCGGCCTGAAGCCGGGGTGCAGATACACACGCGCGACGGCGTAGTTGCGCCCACCGACGGTGACTTCGGCACCCATGCCGTCCATCGGTGCCGCGTGCGCGGCGGTGACCACCCAGCGCGGAGCGATCAGTACGCCGTGCCCCTCTCCCGGCAGGTCGGCCAGGGCCGGGAAGGCAGATCCATCGATGCGGTAACGGGCATCGTCCACGTCGTCACGGATGACGATGGCCCCGGCAGCAAACGGGACCGTTACAAGCATCAGGAAGAGCCAACGTTTCATGTATTTCTGCATCCCCGTGTTCAAGTGCCCACGCTAGCCCAAATGCACCTGCCTGGTGAGCGGCATGCGACCAGAGCCCGCGCCGGCCGACGAAGGCCGGCAAAGCGGGCGCGGAATCAGGGCTGCGCTGGCCTGCCAAGGGATTCGATCTGCGCCCCGCCCAGCTCCACCACCCGATCGGCGTCGGTGACGACACTGCGCCGATGGGTGATGGCCAGCACGGTCACCTCGCTTGCCAGCGCCCGGATATGACCCATGACTTCGCGTTCGGTGGCCTCATCCAGGGCCGAGCTCGCTTCGTCCAGCAACAGGATCGCCGGCTCGCCATACAGTGCGCGTGCGATGGCGATCCGCTGCCGCTCACCGCCGGAGAGCTTCAGGCCACGCTCCCCGACCGTGGTCTCGAAGCGCTCGGGCAGTGCCTCGATCAAGGCGAGGATGGCAGCCTTGCGTGCGGCGTGCCGCAGCCGCTCGTCATCGCGCGGGCGCCCCAGCAGGATGTTATCGGCCAGGCTTTCGTTGAGCAGCATCACGTCCTGCGGCACGACGGCGACGGCCGCGTGCCACGTCGCGCGATCGATCCGTGCCAGGTCGGTACCGTCCACCCGTATCCGGCCGTGCTGGGGCTCGATGGATTTCAGCGCCAGCTTGAACAGTGTCGACTTGCCGGTACCGGTCTCTCCCATCAGGAAGGTGATGCCGCCGCGTCCGGCGTGGAAGGTCGCATCGGTGACGCCGCGACCATTGTCATAGCGATGGCTCACTGCGTCGAACTGGAGCAGGCCGCTGCGGGCGGAGAACCGTTCGGCATGGGCCACCTGCGGTTCCTCGGGCGCGGCCCACAGGACAGAGAGCGGCGCCAGCATGCTCCACGAACGGGCGACGTCATCGATGGAGCGCGCGATCATCTCCAGCGGCAGATTGAGCTGGAGCAGCAGCAGATTGAACAGGACGATGTCGCCCACGCTCAGCTGGCCGCTCTGGTAGCGCGGCAGCAGCAGGGTGAAGGTGACGATGAACTCGATGACCAGGCCGATACCCAGCAGGGCAATGAAGCCTACGCGCTGCAGTACGTAGGCACGCCAGCTGTCACGCACGCTCTGCGCCTTCTGCTCGAAGCGCTGCACCATCCAGCCGCTGCCGCCGAACTGCCTGAGCGTTTCCATGGCATTCATGGCATTGCCGACGAAGCGAGCGTTCTGCTGGCCGGCCTCGACGGCCGCTTCGCGGTGGATGCGTGCACGTCGGGTAGCGAGGGCAGATAGCGCTACGGCCACCGTGCCGTAGCCCAGCACGATGGCGACGATCTGCATGTTGATCAGCGCGCCCAGGGTGACCAGGGTCAACACGATCTGCAGGGCACTGGGAATGAAGGCCACCAGGCCCAGCTGCACGACGATCTTGAGCGCCCCCCGCCCCTTTTCGCCGGCCACCTGCAGTTCCGCTGCGTTGTATTCCACGAAGAAGCTGCTGGTCTTCTTCAGCAGGCGCGCGAAGTAGCGGGTACTGGTGATGAAGCCCAGATTCTCGCCGCTGAGGAATGACAGGTACTGCACCGTGTTCTGCAGCACGCTGCCCACCCCGAGCAGCACGGCGTAGAGAACGAACCACCCGGCCAGGACGGCTGCGCCCTGCCCGGGGAGGCGGTCGATCAACCGCGAGAACAGATAGGGCGCCGCAACGGTGGCCAGGCCGGAGAGCAGCACGGTGCCGGCGATGAGCACCAGCAGCGTGCGATCGGCTTTCCAGTAGGCCGTCAGTATTTCGCTGACAGGCGCGGGCACAGCGAACGGCTTCATCACTCTCGGTCCCCGGCGTCTCGGCGGTCCACAGGGCAACGCAGTCCCTGTACAGTTGAATGCTATGATATAACATATCTCTCAAATGCACGTGACCGTGTTGCAGGCCGATATCGGATGAGAGTGATGGACCGGGGAATGGAACAGGTATTCATGGGCGGTAGGCGCGCGTTGCTGGCCGCGAGCATCGCTGCCGCGCTGCAGATCGGAGCGCAGGCCCAAGCACAGAACGCGGGCACCGACGACGATGCACCCACGGCCACCCTGGACAAGGTGCTGGTCATTGGCAGCAATATCCGCGATGCCGTCGGCGGTGGTGCGTCGCCGGTCATCGTGATCGACCGGGAGGCCATCGACCGCACTGGCGTGGCCTCCCTGCAGCAGCTGTTCGAGAAGCTGCCGCAGAACTTCGGTGGCGGCGCCAATGGTGCCAATGTGGCCAATCTCGGTGTTGACCGTGATACCGGCAACAACTTCGGCCAGGGCACCGCGATCAACCTGCGTGGCCTGGGTACGGGCACTACGCTGACCCTGGTCAACGGCCATCGCGTGACCTCATCGAACCGCTACCAGTATGTCGATGTATCGCTGATTCCACTCAGTGCGGTCGAACGCGTGGAGATCCTCACCGATGGTGCCTCTGCCATCTACGGCACCGATGCCGTCGGTGGCGTCGTCAACATCATCCTGCGCCAGGACTTCACCGGCTATGAGTCGTCGCTGCGGTACGGCACGGTCACCACCGGCAACATGGACGAGTACCAGGTGTCGCAGTCCGCGGGGTGGGCGTGGGACCGCGGCCGTGTGCTGGCAAGTTACGAGTTCCTGAAGCAGGGCAACCTGCCCGCCACCGACAAGGATTTCTCCCGGAACGTCACGGTCAGGCCCTACGATCTCTATCCCGGATCGAAGCGGCACAGCCTGTATGTCGATGGCGTGCAGGAGCTCAGCGATGTGCTGACGCTGAATCTCACCGGCTCGTTCGCCAAGCGCGAGATGGATACCACCATCTCCGGCACGGCCGACGAAACCCGGTTGTTCCCGCACACGCAGCAGTTCGATGTGTTCGCAGGCCTGACCCTGGAGCTCCCGCGCCAGTGGCAGGCGCGCCTGGACGCTGGATTCGGCAGGAACGAGGTGTCCTACGAGCGCACGACCATTACCGGCAGCACCGTCAGCACGGCGCCACCGACGGATACGAACTCTGAATCGCGCTACCTGGACGTGGTGGCCGACGGCGAGGTGTTCAGCCTGCCCGCCGGCCCGGTACGCGCAGCGGTCGGCGTCGGTTACCGCCGCGATGGCTATGAGCTGCTCGATCACCGCGGGCTGGAAAAGCCGCTCGATCTGCAGCGCACGATCAGGTCCGCCTTTGCCGAGCTCAACATCCCGCTGCTCAAGGAGATGCCCGGCGTTCGCAGCCTGTCGCTGACCGCGGCGGCGCGCTACGACGACTACAGCGACTTCGGCTCCACCCTGAATCCCAAGCTGGGGCTGCTGTGGGAAGCCGCCGAGGGACTCTCGTTCCGTACCAGCTACGGCCGCTCCTACCGCGCGCCGGTCTACCAGGACATGCAGCTGAACAACACCGTGGTCGTGGCGAACGTGCCGAACCCGAACGCGGCCAACGGCAGCACCGTCCTGATGATGCTCTCCAACGGCAATCCCGATCTCGGCCCCGAGCGTGCGAAAACCTGGACCGGCGGGTTCTCGTTCGCGCCGCCCTCCGTTCCCGGCCTCACGGTTGATGCCAACTACTATCACATCGACTATGCGGACCGGATCGGCAGCGGCTTCGGCGGCAGCTTCCCGTCCCTGTTCCTGCAGTCCACGGCCCCCTACGCGGACATCCTGACCGTCGATCCATCGCAGCAGCAGATCCAGCAGGCGCGCCAACTGGGCGTGTCGGGCCTGGGGCTGTTCGTCTCACGTGTGGGGCCGTATGCACTCCCTGCCGGCCTGGATGAGACCAGCAGCCAGGTGATCCTGGACAACCGCTTCCGCAACAACGCATACACCTCGCAGCGCGGCGTCGATCTCAACGCGTCCTATCGCGTCGATGTGGGCCAGACGCGGATCGCGATGAACCTGGCCGGGCAGTACATCCTCGAATCGACGCGGCGCGTGACCAGCACATCGCCCGAGCTGGACGCGGTCAACGCGGTGTACTACCCGGTCGACCTCAAGCTGCGCGGCGGCCTGACCCTGGACCGGGGCCAGGCCGCAGGCGGCGTCTTCGTGAACTACGTGGACAGCTACCGCGATCCGGCCAACATCGCCCACCCACACGTCAGCTCCTGGACGACAGTCGACCTGAACCTCAAGTACCACTTCGGCGCCCCGGCCGGCGACCACGAAGGCACGTCGCTCGCCCTCAACGTGCAGAATCTGCTCGACCGGGATCCGCCCTTCATCATCAACAGCATCAACACCGGCTACGACCCCACCAATGCGACCGCGCTGGGGCGCTTCCTGTCGGTGACCCTCACGCATCGCTGGTAAGCCGGATGAGCCCGCCCTCCCCCGCCCGCTTCCGGCCTGCGTCGACGCTTCGGCAAGCTGCCGGTGTCGCGGCAACCCAGCTGACCTTGATGTGGCGTGAGCGGCGCCTGCCGTGGCTCGCCCTGGTCCTGCTGCTGCTTGCGGGCGCATCCGTTGCCACGGGTGCCGCGCGCCTGTCCCTGCAGGCGCAGGAGCGCCAGGCCGTAGCAGCGGAGGAAGCGCGGCTGTGGGACGGCCAGGGCGTGATCGATCCCCATGCCGCGGCGCATGTGGGACGCGCCATTCCCGCACCGGTGCGACCCCTGGCCGCGCTCGATCCGGGACTGACCGATGTACTGGGCACCTCGGTGTTCATCGAAGGTCACGCACAGAACCCGGCCAGGCATCGCGCGATGGACGCGGGCACCGCCCTCAGCCGGTTCGACGGTTTCTCTGCCGCCTGGGCGCTGCAGGTAGTAGCGCCGCTGCTCATCATCCTTGCCGGCTTCGCCACGCTGTCCGGTGACGTCGCCCGCGAAACCCTTCGCCAGGAACTCGGCACCGGGGCGTCGCCTGCGGTGCTGATCATCGGCCGATTGATTGCTCTGGCAAGTGCTTCCCTGCTGCTGGTGCTTGCCATGCTGGCGGCGACGGTTCCCGCTGTGGCGGGACAGAACGCCGGCTGGATGGACATCGCCGCGCTGTTGGCCATGTGCGCGGCCTACGGACTCTATCTGCTGGTGTTCTGTGCCCTCACGGTCGGTGTCTCGGCGTTGTCCAGCTCGGCGCGGACCTCGCTGGTGGTGCTGCTGGGGTTCTGGGTGGTGGCCACCGTGCTGGTGCCACGAATGGCGCCAGCGGTGGCCGAATCGCTGGATCCCACGCCCAGCGCGCCGGCGTTCAGGGCCGCCGTGACGGAAGAGGCGGAGAACGGTGTGGATGGCCATGACCCTGCGGACAAGCGGCTGGACGCCCTGCGACACGCGCTGATGGCGCGCTACCAGGTCGACACGGTGGAAGAGCTTCCCGTCAACTTCCGGGGCGTGGCCCTGGAGTTCGCAGAGAGGAACTCGACGGACACCTACAACCGCCATTTCGAGCGGATCCATGCGACCTATCGGCAGCAGCAAGCAACACAGCGCGCATTCGCCGTTGTTTCTCCTGCCATCGCGCTGCAGTCATGGTCACGCGCATTCGCCCGCACCGATTTTGCGGCGCACCTGGCCTTCCTGCAGAGCGTGGAAGACTACCGCTACCGCCTGATCCAGGCACTCAATGCGGAAGTGAAGCAGCACAAGGCGCCGCAGGGGGAGAAGCACCGCGCCGACATCGCGACCCTCACCCGGTCCGTGGCCTACACGCCGGGGCAACAGTGCCTGGCCGGCATTGCCGCGGCACAGGCGGCGAACGTGGCCATTCTGCTGGGCTGGGTGCTGCTGGCGCTTGGACTGGTGTTCTTCTCGGCCCGGCGCCTGGGGACGACTCCATGAGCAGTCTTTCCGTTGCCGGCCATGAGGTGCGCAGGCTGCTGCGCGATCGGGCGCTGCCCACCCTGCTGACGCTGCTGCTGGCGCTGGCCGCCTACGCCGCGTGGAATGGCAGGGCGTGGGTCGAACAGCGTAACGCCGCCATCGGCGTGATCCAGCTCGAAGAGCAGCACACCCATGACCGCAGCCGGGTGTTCGTCGGCAAGGCGCCCTCGGTGTTGCCGCGCGTCCAACCCGTGCTACCGCCGGCTGCGATGGCGTCGGTGTCGATCGGGCAGGCGGAGGCCTATCCCTATACGGCCGATGTGGTGGCGCTGGGCGACCGCACCCAGCTTTTCAGGAACGTGTGGGCCGACATCGGCAATCCGGCAGCGCGGGCCGCAGGCCGGTTCGATCTGGCGTTCGTCATCGTCTTTCTGCTGCCCTTGGTCATCCTGGCAGCCAGCTATGACCTCTGGTCCCGCGAGCGCGAGCGTGGCATCGCTGCGCTGGTGCTGTCGCAGCCGGTCGCGGTGGGACGGCTGATCGCAGTGAAGGCGCTGGCCCGAGGCGGCGTGGTACTGCTGCCTGCGGGAGTGATCCTGGTCGGCGCGGCGGCGTGGTCCGGTGCGGAGAGCCTTGCCGGCCTCGGCCTGCTCTCGCTGGTCATCCTTGTCTATGGCGGCTTCTGGCTGGCGGTGGCGGTGCTGATCGGCTGTTTCGCCCGGCGCACCACGGAGGCGGCCATTGCGGCCGGCGGAGTGTGGTTGCTGATCGTGGTGATGGCCCCGTCGTTGACCCTCGCCGCAGTGAATCTGGCCGTTCCGCCGCCATCACAGATGCAGCTCGCGACCGACGTGAAGGCGCGGCTGGCCGCAACGGCCAGGCAACAGACACTCCATCGCCGCAGTGCTTCAACGGCTGTACGTTCTTCGACACCGGTGATTCCGGACCACGTGCGCGAGGCCTATGCCGACCTGCTGGCGACCGATCTCGACCTTGCGCCGCTGATCGAATCGCATGAGCGGGCGCAGGATGCACGCCGCCGGGTGCTGGACAACGTGCGGTTGCTGATGCCCGCGGTCGCAGTACAGGACGCGCTGGACCGCATCGCCGGCTCGGACGCGGATCGCGCGCTCGCCTTCCAGGACCAGGTCCATGCGTTCTGGCAGGCCCGTCGGTTGCTGCACAAGGCGTACCTGGATCGGGACGCGCCGCAGACACTTGCCGAATATGAAGCCCTGCCCCGCTTCCGGTTCGTGGAGCCGGCCGGCGTGGGCCGGCGTGGAGTGCGTGCCGATCTCGCGGCGTTGCTCGCCGCCACCCTGATTCTGCTGATCGCCGCCGGATCGATGCGTCGCCGGTTGGCGACCCCTTGAGGAGCCCACATGCTTTCTGCAAAGAACCTGGTCAAGGAACACGGCACCCACCGGGCACTCGACGATGTCAGCTTCGAGGTGGGACCCGGCGAGATCTTCTGCCTGCTCGGAGCCAACGGTGCGGGAAAATCGACCACGATCAAGCTCTTTCTGGGCTTCCTCACCCCCACCTCCGGATCCGCGGAAGTCGATGGACTCAGCGCGCACCGGCACCCGCAGGAGGTGCGACGCAGGCTGCTGTACATCCCCGAGACCGTGGCGCTGTACGACGAGCTGTCCGGTCTTGAGAACCTGGACTACTTCGCGCGTCTGGCCGGCGTGGACGACCGCTCACCCGCCCGGCTGCGGGATGCACTGAGTACAGCGGGCCTGGCGCCGGATGTCTTCGGACGACGCGTGGGCCTCTACTCCAAGGGCATGCGGCAGAAGGTCGGCATTGCCCTGGCCATCGTCAAGGACGCCAAGGCACTGCTGCTTGACGAGCCAACCTCCGGCCTCGACCCCACCGCGTCGGCCGAGTTCCATGACCTGATCGTGCGGCAGCGTGATCGTGGCACCGCCATCCTGATGGCCACGCACGATCTGTTCCGCGCCCGCGAGGTGGCCACCACGATCGGCCTCATGCAGGCCGGGCGGCTGCGCAGGACATTGGATGCCACCACCATCACCGCCAACGATCTTGAGAGCCTGTACCTCGAGGAGATGAGCCGGAGCGCCTAGGCGACTCCGGCTCCCTGCCCTGCGGGCCGCTCTGCCCAGCGCCTGAGCCAGGCTTCGATGTTGACCTGCGGGCCGAAGATGCCGAGCACCTGCGACGAATGATCCGGGCTGACCCGGCGGATGCCGGCGTCGGCCGAGGCGCTGTCGATGTACCCACGCTGGGCCAGCAGCCCATCGACAAGCAGGCTGCGGATGAACGCCTGATGGCCCTGGGTGACCGCGACCGAATGATCGTCGAGGTAGGACTTCACCTTCCGCGACAGTAGAGCGTCCGGCAGCAGCCCCTGCAAGGCACGCCGTGCGATCGTCCGGTCCTCCGCGTCCGCCATGAGCAGACGCAGCGGCATGCGCGCGAACAGTTCGACCAGCGGTTGTGCGCTGATCGGAGAGACACCGTGCCAGCGACCCGCGCCCTCGAACGGATCAAGGACGCTGGTCGGAAACACCATCCGGCTGATGTGCGCAAGCTTGTACGGTGACACCTCATGGCCTTCGTTGCGCGCATGGCGCAGCCAGGCCGGTGGCGTGACGTCCTGCTCGGTCCCGTCGACCTTCACCCATTCGCAGGGGTTGCCCCAGCGACCGTTGATGCTGGCCGGCCGCCTGAGCAGCCCATGGATCACCGCATCCTTGAGGACGCCATAAAGCGAATCGCCCGACTGTGCGGTTTCAAAGGCGACCCGGAAGAAGTGGCGGTCGATGCCGCGCCGCCAGGCATGGTCGATCGCCGCAGCGTTGCCCTTGAAGCGCAGGAAGACCGCGTCGCCGCCGACGCCGGTGAACTGCACGGTATCTGCGTCAAAGGCGACATCACGGCGATGCAGAAGGTAGCCCGAGCAATGTGCCGGCCGCGCCGTCCGCGGGAAGGTCATGATCTCTTCCAGCGCGCAGTGGGGTTGCCGTCGGTACTCGACGAACCCGCAGCGCCGGCCCGACGACTCACTGGCACCGGCCACCGCCATGCGGGCGAACATCCGCTCATCGGCACCGATGCCGTCGTCATAGTGGTGGACACAGTCCACTTCCGGCAGGGAAGGTGCGTGCAGCAGGCCGGCGAGGATGATGGAGGAATCCAGCCCACCCGACAGCTGCAGCTGGATACGCCGGTGCCGGCTGGCCAGGGCACCGATGCAGCCCAGCAGCGTGGAGCGCGCGAGCTGCACCGCCTCCTGCAGGTCTTCGATCGGTTCGTCGCGGGCCAGGCGCACGATGTCCCACTGGCACTGCCGGCTGACCGGCTCGCCATCGCGGATCGAAACGGCCTCCCCGGCCTCGATGGCGGTGACCTCCCTGAAGCCGGTCTGCAACCCGTCACGGAACGGAAACAGCAGCGAGTAGGACAGGAAGGGCCAGTCGATGCTGAAATCGCGCAGGCCCAGTGCAAGGCAGTCTTCCATGCTGGAGAAGACCGCCGTCAGCTGATCCGCCGTCGTCATGTAACAGGGAATTTCAGCGGTGGGATCACGCAGGACGAACCAGCTCGATGACTGCGGCTGGTAGCCGAACGCTACATAGCGGCCCCAGTAGTGCTGCACGAGGGTTTTTCCCTGCGTGCGGCAGGCCGCATCGGCGGCGGCCGCATCCAGTGGCACGCGCGCGGGCACGGTATCCCGGCCGAAATTCCTGTCGAACAGCGCGCCGAGCACGACCAGCGAGCCGCAGCGGCTGCAGTCCAGGTAGCCCGGGTTGTCACTCTGGACATAAATCGCGGCGCCGTGGTCGTTCATCACGCAGGTGACGCCGGCGTGCATGGCCTCGATGCGCTGCATCGCCTGCTGCGCCCGGGCGGTTGCGGAGTCGCAGGAGGTGTTCCAGAGCACGGCGATGTATCGATACATGCGTGAGGCGCCTCTACAGCACCAGGATGGGAACCATCCGGCGCAGGTTGAAGGGGATATCGGTCAGGACCTGATCGCCGTGCTGCAGCCAGCAGTGCGCCGCGAAGGGCTGGGTCCTGACCGCGAACACCCAGTCCGCGACGATTCCATGCCTGGACAGGAATTCGCGCATCGCCAGGCAGTAGAGAAAGCACTCGTCCGTCTTCCTGAAGGCCAACGGCCGCAGCCAGTCGAACACCCGGACGCGCAGGGCCAGCTCCTGCACGCCTACGTCCGTGCGCTGTGATCCCTGCGCACGCCTGCGCGCCGAGGACACTGTGTGGCTGAAAGGAAGGAACGTCCTGCTACATCCGGCACGCATGCACGCAGCCATGAATCTGCGGACGTCACGTGCGGTGATGCGCGGACAACCGCGAGGTTCACCGTCGCGTATCCAGTGGCGCGGCAGCGCGATCGAAGCACTGGTCGCGGCTTTGCCTCGCTGCGGATCGTCGGTGATCAGCCCGCGTTGCAGCAGCGACTGCAACAGATCCGGCATCCGCCGGCCGTCTGCCGGCAACGGCCAACCCAGCACCAGCCCGCCCAGGCTGGCAGCACGATGGCGGTCGAGCGACAGGTATTTTCCCGTCGCCTGGTCCAGGATCACCATTGCATCGCCGGTGACACAGACATGGGCCTGCTTCGACAGGAAATAGCGCGCCGCAGGCTGTTCCATTACGTGATCTCTTCAGTCCAGGCGGAGAAGCGGTGCATGCGCAGGGCATGCACCGCAGGTCATGCATGCCGCAGTGGATCAGGGCGAGGTGGTCGGGAACACGCCATCCCACAAGGTGCCGTGGTTGTGTGCCTTGGTTTCCGAAACCACCGAGCCCAGCTCGATCAGATCACCGCCCACACCCTGGTCTTCAGGGTTCTGCTGTCCTGCCACTACACCCAGCTCAATCAGCTCGTTCATGAACATCTCCTCTTTTCAGTGGATGTATCCGGGCGTCGTGCCACGGATACGGAGCAGCCAAGCCACCATCGCTGCGCGTGTTGCAGAGCGATTGCCGTCAAGGCATGCAAATGTTACGATATAACATCTTATTTCGGTGTGACGACTGTCGCTGTCCGGCAACGTCGACACGCCTTCTCGAAGGGGAAATGGATGAGCGACCCGATCAGTGACGATGGCCTTGAGCCCACCCTTCTGCTCAAAGGACCGTTCCCGCTGCCGAGGTTCATCCGCTTCATCAGGGAGCGATGCCCGCCCGGATGCTTCGATGAGGCGATGCTGGTGGAGGAATGGAAGAACGCCCGCGCCGACGCGCTGCGCCAGCTGAAGGAAGAGGCCAACGACGCCGACGCGGTCGAGGTGCATGCACTTCCTGCGGAGATGGCGGCGCTGGCCGACCACGCGCCACGCCAACCGTCGATGCACCGCATGACGAACAACGTGCCGCGCGCATGGCAGATGGTCGAGATCGACCGGCTGGTGGTCTTCCAGGAGTGCATCAATCTGCGCCATGTCGGCGAGCTTGCCGCGGCCTTCCCCGCCTCCCCCACGGCACAGGACATCATGGAGCTGGTTGCACGCAACGGGCGGCACGCTCACCCGCCGGTCCGCGCGTCCCGTTCCGAAGGCAGCTACACCTTTGCGTCCAGCTCCAACGACCTGCGCTTTCTGGACGTGGCGACGATCGACCCGTCCGCCATCGCCGGCTACGAACCCTTCGGTGCAGCCAGCCACGCGCTGGTCATCTATCTGGGCTTCAGCGACAACCTCGTCAGTGCCACCCGGATCGGCAACCGCCTGATCCTGACCAATGGCTCCCATCGCCTGTACCTGCTGCGCCAGCTTGGGCTCCGCCATGTACCGTGCCTGGTGACTGACGCCTCCGACAGCGACTTCAGTGACGTGCTGTTGCCGGCAGCAGTCAAGCAGGACCGTGCGTTCTATCTGGGCTCGGCACGGCCGCCGTTGTTCAGGGACTACTTCGATCCACGCCTTACCCGCATCGTGCCGGTGATCCGCAAGAACTATGCGCTGCGGGCCACGCTGGACCTGCAGAGGATCACGGTGCCGGCGGTGTAGCGCAAAGCATCGGAACAATCCAACACCTCCCACCTCCAGCCCTGCGGCGGCGTTTCATCACAGCCGCGCGGCCGCCCTGGCGCCAGACAAGGCTGCTGGAGAAGCGTGAGAGCATTCGACCGCCGACGCAATCACTTCACCCCGACTCCGCGCCCGGACGGCGCATCCAGGAGCGGCATGCCGTCCTGGCTCCAATGCACCGGCTGGATGCGCGGCGAGCGCTTGGCGGTGCAGCCCATGTCCGGCCCCGGGTTGGCGTGGTAGATGATCCACGGCGCGCCGTCGGCCATCTGGAAGAAACCGTTGTGCCCCGGCGCGTACACGTTGCCAGCAGGATGCTTGGCAAGGATCGGCTGCTTTACCTTGTGCCACGCGCTCGCATCCAGCGGATCGGCGCCCGCCTTGGCGTGCAGCAGTCCAATCGCGTAGTCATCCGACCAGCACGCACTGCCCGAATAGGTCAGGAACAGGTCGCCGCGTGGGCCCTGCAGGAACTCCGGGCCCTCCAGGATCTGCCGCCCGCCCTGTCGCTCCCACGCCTGGTCCGGCCGCGCGATGATGGTTTCGCTGCCCCGCAGGGTCCAGGGGTTGGCCATGGCCACGATGGCCAGCACGCTGTCCGGTCCCACGTAGGGTGAATACACAAAGTAGCGCTTGCCGCCGGTTACGAAAGTGGTGCCGTCGATGCCGGGGTGCGCCGTGGCCAGCCGTCCGCGATCGGTCCATGTACCCCGGGTCGGATCGGCATTGCTGTTCTCCAGCACGAACACCCCCCGATGGGCGTCTTCCTGGCCTTCGGGTGCATCGCCCGCTGCCGCCGTGTAGTAGATGTACCAGCGCCCATCAATGCGATGCAGTTCCGGCGCCCAGATCGACTTGGCATTCGCCCCCGTTGCCGGCGGACGCCACACCGTGACTTCGCGCGCGTCAGCCAGGTGCGCAAGGTCGCGGGTGGCGCGGATGGCGAGGCGATCACCGTGCGTGCCCATGTAATAGAACACGTCCCCATCGCGGGTGATCCACGGGTCCGGCCCGGAGTCCAGCAGCGGATTGTCCACCGCCGGCGTTGCGGCGGACGCGTTCGTCGATACCTGAAGCAGCGCTGCAAGCGCCATGGAAAGCGTGCCGTTCATTGCGTTCCCCTCCCGACTGGAACTGCGCCGGCAGGCTTGCCAGCGAGCGGCAACCAAACCATATAATCAGACAATAGGCAACACCATCGCCGCCAAGGAACCACCATGCAGCAGGACCACCCCGACAGCATCATCGGCATCAACTGGGGCAGCAGCAATCTGCGCGCCTATCTGATCGGACCCAACGGTGAGCGGCTTGATGCCCATGAAATGCCCGCGGGCGTGGCCACGCTGGACCGTGACGACATGGTGGTGGCCGCCAACACGATCCGCGCACGCTGGCCGGCTGCACGCCACGCCTATGCGGCCGGCATGATCGGGTCGAATGTCGGCTGGATCGATGCCGGCTACGTGGAGTGCCCTGCAGGTGTTGCCTCGATCGCGCAGCAGCTGGTGCCGACCCGGATCGGCGAGCTCTCCGTGAGCATCGTGCCCGGCATGGCCTGCGTGCGCCCCGTGGATGGCATGCCGGACGTGCTCCGCGGCGAGGAGACCGAGCTGCTGGGGCTGCTGCGCGACGGCGATGTCGGCCCCGATGCCATCGTGGCGCTGCCGGGTACGCATACCAAGTGGATCCAGCTGATCGACGGCCAGGTGCAGAGCTTCATGACCTCGATGTCCGGCGAACTGTTCGATCGACTGGCCAGTGGCGGCCTGCTTGCCTCGGTGCTGGACGGACCGGGTGAGCCAGGACCGGCCTTCGCCGAGGGTGTGCATGCAGGCGCCGACCGCCGACTGGGCCTGGGTGCGCTGCTCTTCGGTGTGCGGGCACGGATGATCCGCGGCACCCTGCCGCGCACGGCGACCAGCGCTTACCTGCGCGGACTGCTGGCTGGTGCGGAGATTGCAGACGCATTGGCGCTGTTCCCCGGGCTGAGGTCGGCCTCGGTGCCACTGGTGGGCTCCGGACCGGTCACCCGGCTGTACCAGGCGGCGCTGTCGGAAATCGGCATCGCCACGCACGCGGTGGCGTCCGCCGACGCCGTGGTGTGCGGCTTCTCCGCACTGCACGCGATGACCGTGACTGCGCGTTGACCACGGGGGGGCACGGCGGTCCGATCACGTGCTGCGTCGCAACGTGCGTATTGTCTGATTATATGTTTTTGTACGCATCACGACATCGAGAGGGGGCTTGAGCAATGCGTGCTGGCAAGGGGAAGACGGCAGGGCTGATCGGCGTACTGGCACTGTCTGCAGTGGGCGCAGGTCAGGCACAGGAACGCGCTGTGGTAGGCCGGACAGCCGATGGCACCGTGGTGGAGTCGATCCTGCTGCGTGACGGCACCGGCATGCAGGCCACGGTACTGACGCTGGGCGCTGCACTGCATTCACTGGAAGTGCCGGACCGTGATGGCGCATACGCCGATGTACTGCTTGGCGACGCGACGCTCAAGGCGACGCTCGACAATCCGCAGTACTTCGGCACGATCGTCGGCCGCTTCGCCAACCGCATCGCCAAGGGTCGCTTCACCCTGGATGGCAGGACCTATCAGGTACCGGTCAACAATGGGCCGAACAGCCTGCACGGCGGCACCCGCGGCTTCGACAAGGTGGTGTGGAAGATCGTCGACGCCGCCGCCGATCACGCCACCCTGCAGCATGTCAGCCCTGACGGCGACCAGGGTTATCCGGGCACGCTCACGGTCACCGCAACCTACGCATTGAAGGGCAATGGCCGGCTGGAGGTGGAGTACCGCGCCACGACCGATGCACCGACCATCGTCAACCTCAGCAACCACGCATACTGGAATCTGTCCGGCGAGGGTTCCGGCTCGGCGATGGATCACGAATTGACCATTCCGGCCAGCGCCTATACGCCGGTGGATGCGAGCCTGATTCCCACGGGCGTGCTGCAGCCGGTGCAAGGCACCGCCTTCGACTTCCGCGCGGCCAAGCCGATCGGGCGCGACCTGCGCCAGGGCAATGAGCCGCAGCTGCTGCATGGCCGCGGCTACGACCACAACTGGGTCATCAGCAGATCGCCCACGCGCGAGCCGCGCGAAGTCGCCCGCGTGCACGACCCGCGCTCGGGCCGCGTGATGACCGTGCTGTCCACGCAGCCTGGCCTGCAGTTCTATTCGGGCAACTTCCTCGACGGCAGCACCGTGGGCAAGAGTGGCCGTGTCTATCGCCAGGGCGATGCCATCGCGCTGGAACCGCAGCTGTTCCCGGACACACCGAACCAGCCGTCGTTCGGCTCGGCGCGGCTGGCCCCGGGCGAGACCTATGTGAACCGCATCGTCTACGACTTCTCGACCGACCGCACACCGCCCGCCCGCTGATCCCGCGCAGCTGGCACGCCGGTCGCTCACGGCACCGGCAATCCGACGCAGTACGCACCGCCCGCCTCCTGGCTCACGCCAGGACGGGCAGCTCATGAACCAAGGAGATGCATCTCATGCGAAAGTGGCTTTCCCCCTTGCTGGCAACGCTGCTCGCCGTCGCACCGATGGCGCATGCGACCGACGCCGCACGCTGGACCCCGGCCGAAGCCGACGCGTGGTATTCCAGACAGCAGTGGCTGGTGGGCGCGAACTACACCACCTCCAACGCCATCAACCAGCTGGAGATGTTCCAGGCCGAGACCTTCGATCCGGCAGCCATCGACCGCGAACTCCGCTGGGCGCACGAGCAGTTCGGCATGAACACCATGCGCGTCTACCTGCATGACCTGCTGTGGCAGCAGGACCCGCAGGGCCTGCTGAAGCGCATCGACACCTTCCTGTCCATCGCCGAGAAGAACGGCATCCGCCCGATGCTCGTGCTGTTCGACAGCTGCTGGGACCCGGATCCGGTGCTCGGCCCGCAGCGCCGCCCGATTCCCGGCGTGCACAATTCCGGCTGGGTGCAGAGCCCGAGCCGCCACATGCTGGTGGACCGCGCCAACGACGCGCACTTCCAAGCCTATGTGGAGGGCGTGATCGGTCACTTCGCCAACGACACGCGCGTGCTGGCCTGGGACCTGTGGAACGAGCCGGACAACCCCGGGGGTGGCAACTACATGGACAAGCAGCTGCCGGGCGAGCAGGAACGCATCGCCGAACTGCTGCCGAAGATCTTCGACTGGGCACGCGCGAAGAAGCCGGTGCAGCCGCTCACCAGCGGCGTGTGGATCGGCGATGACTGGTCGCCGGGCGCCGCATCGCTCACCGCGATCCAGCGCACGCAGCTGGAGCAGTCGGATGTGATCACCTTCCACAACTACGAGCAGCCGGAGGCATTCGTTGCCCGCATTGCACAGCTGCGCAGGTACGGCCGCCCGCTGATCTGCACCGAATGGCTGGCACGCGGCGCAGGCTCGAACGTGGACACGATCCTTCCGATCGCCCGCCGCGAGAACATCGGCATGATCAACTGGGGGTTCGTGGACGGCGCGATCCAGACCCGCTTCCCGTGGGACAGCTGGCAGCGCCCCTACACGATGGAAGCCCCCACCGTGTGGTTCCACGATCTGCTGAAGGCCGACGGCACGCCCTACCGGGCACGCGAAGCCGAGCTGTTCCGCAGGCTGGCCAAGACCCCGCGCACCTCCGTTCCCGCTTTCTGACCCTACTGGCGCCCGCCTTCGCATGAAGGCGGGCCACTCAACCGCGACTGCTTTCCGGAATCCGGAGATACCGCCATGACCGCTCGTTCTTCCCGCACCGTGCTTTCCCTGGCCATCCTTTCGGCCCTCGCCCTGCCCTCTCTGGTGCAGGCGCAGGAGGCCGGCTCGCAGGAGGCCGTCAACCTGGACACGGTCACCGTGACCGCGCTGCGCCAAAGCCTGCAGACCGCCCAGTCGATCAAGCAGGAGGCGGAGATGGTCGTCGATTCGATCGTTGCCGAAGACATCGGCAAGCTGCCCGACAACAGCGTGGCCGACGCCCTGCAGCGCGTTACCGGTGTGCAGGTGGCTCAAGGCAACCAGGGCGAGACCACCGGGGTGGTGATCCGCGGCCTGCCGAACGTGATCAGCACCCTCAACGGCCGTGAGATCTTCAGCAGCTCCGGCCGCGGCTACGCCTTCCAGAATCTGCCGGCCACCGCCATCAAGAGCCTGAACGTCTACAAGAGCAGCGAGGCGAGCCTGCCACTGGGCGGCATCGCGGGCCTGGTGGACATCCAGCTGCGCCGCCCGCTGGATTTCGACGGTGCGGAGATCGCCGGCACCGTGACCGGTACGCACAGCAAGTACGGTGGCGACATCGATCCCTCCGCCAGCCTGCTGCTGAGCAACCGCTGGGACACCGATGCCGGCGAAATCGGCGCCATGGTCAACTTCGGTTATGTCGGCAAGCGCTATGCGTACGATGCGGTGTGGGGTGACTTCCCGAAGGTGCTGGAGAATCCGGATGGCACGCCGGCGCGTACCGATGACGGCAACCTGATCGCCGCCCCCAATGGCTGGGGCACCAACTACAACCATGGCGACCGCAAGCGCAGTGCGTTCAACTATGCCCTGCAGTGGAAACCCAGCGAACGCACCGAGGTCTATGTCGAGGGCCTCTATGATTTCGTGCGAGACGACTATGACCAGGCGTTCCTGTTCAGTTTCCCGGTCGGGGTGGTGCCGCCGACGGGGCTGCAGGTCGGCGACAACTGCTATGCCAACCGCCTGGACGGGCCGCTGTCCGGCCAGACCATCTGCGACGCCACCGCAGGTACATGGACCGGCGACAGCTATGCCGCCAGCAGCACCCAGGCGCACAAGCAGCGCGGCCAGGACATCCAGAACGCGCTGGGCTTCAAGTGGCGCGGCGACCAGCTGCGGCTGTCCACCGAAGTGGCCCGTACGTCCGGCTACTACCGCGATGAGAACTTCATCATCGACACCTTCCTGGCCGGGCCGATCACCACCGTATGGGACGGCACCTCGGGCAAGCACCAGAACTGGCACCTGGCCGGCAACCCGGCCATGGATCCGTCGCGCTTCTACCTCAATGGCCTGTTCCAGACCTGGGGCGAGTCGCGCGGCGAGGAAAACAGCTGGCGCGGCGACGGAACGTTCGAGTTCCTCGACGGCCCGATCGCCAACCTCCAGTTCGGCCTGCGCTATGCCGACCGTACCGCCAGCGCCAAGGGCAGCGTGGAAATCAGCACGCCGCCGCCAGGCGGTGCCGGTACGGGCAACATCACCGCCTCGCCCAACCCGGCCAACCAGGTGGTGGGGCTGTTCCCGGCCAGCAGCTTCTTCTGCAGCAAGCGCGGCAACTCCGCACTGAGCCAGTCGTTCCTGACACCCTGCTACGACTACCTGATCGACAACGCCGACGCGCTGCGCCGCTACTACGGTCTGCCGGACGGACTGGCGGCGGAGAATCCCGGCCGCTTCTTCGATATCGAAGAACGCAAGAGCGCCGGCTACC
Organism: Stenotrophomonas sp. B2; assembly: GCF_014947095.1. Classification (NCBI taxonomy): domain Bacteria; kingdom Pseudomonadati; phylum Pseudomonadota; class Gammaproteobacteria; order Lysobacterales; family Lysobacteraceae; genus Stenotrophomonas; species Stenotrophomonas sp. B2. Next base: position 41,654 of record NZ_JADCQA010000003.1, read on the forward strand.
TGCAGGCGAAGTACGACTTCGAGCTGGGCGGCCTGCGCGTGGATGGCCTGGTGGGCGTGCGTGCGGAGAAGATCAAGCGTGAACTCAACGCCTTCTCGTTCGACGCGGGCACGGGTGTCTACAGTGCCATCACCCGCAGCACGCAGGACACCAATGCCCTGCCCAACGCGAGCCTGAACCTGCACTTCAACGATGCCTGGCAGCTGCGCGTGCTGGCGGCCAAGACACTGAGCTATCCGGACTTCGGTGCCTTGAATCCGTCGATCTCGCTGAACCCCGGCACCGTCAACCGGGCGGGCGTGGCCAGCAGTGGCAACCCCGACCTGAGCCCGATCAAGTCGACCAACTACGACATGTCGCTGGAGTGGTACTTCTCCCCGGTGGGCTACGTCAGTGCGGGCGTGTTCTATCGTGACATCGATGGCTACATCCAGAACTACATCACCAATGTGGTCATCGCCGGCGAGGACTACGAGCTGTCATCCCCGCAGAGCGCTGGCAGCGGCCATCTGCAGGGTGTCGAGCTGGCCTACCAGCAGACCTTCGACTTCCTGCCCGGCGCCTGGAGCGGCCTGGGTGCGCAGTTCAACTACACCTACATCGAAGGCGATACCAAGTCTCCGGAGTTCCTTGGCGGGCCCGTGATCTCGCGGCCGCTGCAGAACGTCTCGAAGAACAACTACAACGCCGTGCTGTTCTACGAGAACTTCGGCCTGAGTGCACGCCTGGCCTACGGCTACCGCAGCCGGTACATCGATTTCTTCACCCAGCCCACGGTCGCCGGAACGGAAGACCAGGTCGAGCCGGCCAGCTCGCTGGACTTCTCGATCAGCTACGACGTGACCCCGCGCGCCACGGTGGTGTTCTCGGCCACCAACCTGCTGGGCAACAACCTGCACCAGTACTGGGGCAGCGGCAACACGCGGCCGCGCGACATCCGTTACCAGGACAAGACCCTGGGCATGGGCTTCCGGTTCAAGCTCTGATGAGGACGCTCCCCCACATGCCTCACACCCTGCACCCGTCCTTTTGTCGGATAATAGGAGTGACCGCAGCCTGCGGTGCACCAAGCCAAAGGGATGCCTGTGAAACCGATCGAGGTACGCAACCTCTACGACCAAGTGGCCCAGGAGATCGGGCAGCGGATCATCAGCGGCGCACTTCAGCCGGGCGAATTCCTGCCCAGGGAAGAGCTGCTGTCACAGACCTTGTCCGTCAGCCGCTCCGCCCTGCGCGAGGGCCTGAAGGTGCTGGGCTCCAAAGGGCTGATCGAAACCCGGCAGAAAACCGGTTCGCGGGTGCGCGACCCGCGTCACTGGAAGCAGCTGGACAGCGACATCCTGGCGTGGCGCTGCGCGCTGATGCCCACCCAGGACTTCGTGGAAAAGCTGGTGGAGATGCGCGAGGTGATCGAACCGGCGGCCGCGGCTTCCGCAGCCGAGCGGCGTTCGCCCGCGCAGCTGGCCAGGATCAAGAGCGCGTACCAGGCCATGGCCGATGCGCCGGACCAGGATGCGTGGGCCAAGGCCGACCTGATGTTCCACGAGAGCGTGCTGGAGGCCACCAACAACGAACTGCTGGCATCCCTGTTCTCGGTCATCGACGCGGCGCTGGGCACCTTCTTCCTGCTCTCGGCGCAGACCGCGCAGGACTTCAAGTACTCGCTGCCGCGCCACTTCGACGTGTACGACGCCATCCGGCAGAAGCAGCCGGACGCGGCGCGCGCCGCCATGCTGGACATGATTGCCGACTCCCGCGCCAATCTGAAGGGCGCGCGGCTGTCCAGAAAACCCCCACGCTGAAGGAAACACCATGAGCACCGCCTGGATGCAACCCCTCCCCTTGGTTGCCATCCTGCGCGGGCTCACCCCGCAGGAAGCGCCCGCCGTCGGCGCGGCGCTGGCCGAGGCCGGCTTCCACATTCTGGAAGTCCCGCTGAACTCGCCGCAACCGCTGCAGAGCATCGAACTGCTCGCAAAGCAGCTCGGCGATCGCTGCCTGATCGGTGCCGGCACCGTCCTGTCCACCGCGCAGGTGCAGGACGTGAACAACGCCGGTGGCCGGCTGGTGGTGATGCCGCACGCGGACGTGGAGGTCATCGCCGCCGCCCACGCCAGCGGAATGGTCTGCACGCCCGGCGTGGCGACGCCCACGGAAGCCTTCGCCGCCCTGCGGGCCGGTGCGGATGCGCTGAAACTGTTTCCCGCCGAACAACTGCCCCCCCCGGTGCTGAAGGCGTGGTCCAGCGTGCTTCCCGCCGGCACGCCGCTGCTGCCCGTCGGCGGCATCACCCCGGAGCGCATGGCCGCCTACCGCCAGGCAGGTGCCGCCGGCTTCGGTATCGGCTCCGCCCTGTATGCCCCCAAGACCCCCGCGGACGACGTCGCACGCCGCGCGCGTGCGTTCATCGACGCCTGGAACAGAACGAACACGGACTCCCCCGCATGAAGATCACTGCCATCACGACCTACCTGGTGCCCCCGCGCTGGCTGTTCGTCCGCATCGACACGGACGCCGGCATCTGCGGCTGGGGCGAGCCCATCGTCGAAGGGCGCGCGCACACCGTGGCGGCGGCCGTGGAAGAGCTGTCCGACTATCTGGTCGGCAAGGACCCCCGGCACATCGAAGACCACTGGAACGTGCTCTATCGTGGCGGCTTCTACCGTGGTGGTCCGATCCTGATGAGCGCACTGGCGGGCATCGACCAGGCGCTGTGGGACATCCACGGCAAGGCACTGGGCGTGCCGGTGCATGCCCTGCTGGGCGGCCCTGTGCGCGACCGCATCCGCGTGTACTCATGGATCGGCGGCGATCGGCCGGCCGACACCGCCCGTGCCGCCCGCGACGCCGTGGCACGCGGTTTCACTGCGGTGAAGATGAACGCCACCGAGGAAGTGCAGTTCGTCGATAGCCATGACAAGGTCACGCGGGTACTGGAGAACGTGCAGGCCGTGCGCGATGCGGTGGGCCGCGATGTGGGAGTGGCCGTGGACTTCCATGGCCGCGTGCACAAGCCGATGGCCAAGGTGCTGATGCGCGAGCTGGCGCCCTTCGGGCTGATGTTCATCGAAGAGCCGGTGCTTTCCGAGCACCTGGAAGCCATCCCGGAACTGGCCGCCCTTTCGCCTGCGCCGATCGCGCTGGGCGAACGCCTGTACTCCCGCTTCGACTTCAAGCGCGTACTGCAGACCGGTGGCGTGGACATCCTGCAACCGGATCCATCGCACTCGGGTGGCATCACGGAAACCCGCAAGATCGCGGCCATGGCCGAAGCCTACGACGTCGCCATCGCTCTGCACTGCCCGCTCGGTCCGATCGCGCTGGCGGCCAACCTGCAGCTGGATGCGGTCTGCTACAACGCCTTCATCCAGGAACAGAGCCTGGGCATCCACTACAACGCCAGCAACGATCTGCTGGACTACCTGGTGGACCGCGCGCCCTTCGAGTACAGGGAAGGCTTCGTCAGGATTCCCGACGGCCCGGGGCTGGGCATCGAGATCAACCAGGCCTACGTTGACGAGCGTGCCGCCGAAGGCCACCGCTGGCGCAACCCCATCTGGCGTCATGCCGATGGCAGCGTGGCCGAGTGGTGAGCGCCATGACCGATCAGGCACGTTATCCCAGCCTTGAGAACCGCGCGGTGCTGATCACCGGTGGTGCCACCGGCATCGGCGCCGCCTTCGTCGAGCACTTCGCGCGGCAGGGTGCGAAGGTCGTCTTTCTCGACATCGACGACAGCGGCGCCCAAGCACTGCTGGAAAGCCTGGGCGACATTGCGACTGCCCCGCGCTATCTGCATTGCGACATCACCGATATCGAGGCACTCCGGTCCGCCATCGCCCACGCGCGCATCCTGGCTGGACCGTTCTCGGTGCTGGTCAACAATGCCGCCAACGATGCTCGTCATGCCCTGGCCGACACCGGCATCGCGGACTTTGAACGCAGCATGGCGGTGAACCTGCGCCACCAGTACTTCGCCATCCAGGCGCTGGTGCCGGACATGCGCGCCCTGGGCGGCGGTTCGATCATCTGCCTGGGTTCGACGGGCTGGATGATCAAGAACAGCGGGTATCCGCTGTACGCGGTGGCCAAATCCGCGGTCCACGGCCTGGTCAACGGCCTGGCCCGGGAACTGGGGCAGGACCGCATCCGCATCAATGCGCTGGTACCGGGCTGGGTGATCACCGAGAAGCAGCAGCGGCTGTGGCTGGACGCGGAGGGCGAAGCACAGCTGCGTCGTGCGCAATGCCTGCCGGGCTATCTGCGCGCGGATGACCTGGCGCGCGCCGCCCTGTTCCTGGCCGCCGATGACAGCCGCATGTGTACCGGCCAGGACTTCATCATCGACGGAGGCTGGGTGTGAGCGGGTCCGCAACTGTCGCGGTGCCGGCCGCAAACACCCTGGGCGAAGGCGTGCTGTGGTGTGACCGCGAATCGGTGGTGTACTGGACCGACATCGCGCAGGCGCAGCTGTGGCGCTATCGCCCCGGTGACGGCGCGCTCACCCGCTGGCCGATGCCGGAGCGGCTGGCCGCACTGGCATTGTGCGAAGCCGAAGGCTGGCTGCTGCTGGCGTTGGCGTCGCGGCTGGCATTCTTCCATCCGGCGCGCGGCGAGCTGCGTGACGTGCTTGTGCTGCCCGACACAGGGGCGCGTGTGCGCGCCAATGATGGCGCCTGTGACCGCCAGGGCCGTTTCGTGTTCGGCATGCTGCATGAGCCCACGAACGGTCCGAAGCAGGCCGTCGCACCCTTCTACAGGCTCACCGCCGAGCTCGTGCTCGAGACGCTTCCGCTACCGACTGTGGCGATTGCCAACAGCGTAGCGTTCAGTCCGGACGGCCGCACGATGTACTTCTGCGACTCGCTGCAGAAGCAGATCCTGCGTTGCGATTACGGCGACAGCCCGGGTGCGGTAACAGTGTTCGCCGATCTGCGCGCCGAGGATGGCGAGCCCGATGGCAGTGTGGTCGATGCCGAAGGCGGACTCTGGAATGCCCGCTGGGGCGGTTCGCGCGTGGTTCGCTACCGGCCCGATGGCCAGCAGGACCGCATACTTTCCGTCCCGGTCGCGCAGCCCACCCGCCCGGTCTTTGGCGGCAGCACGCTGCGAACGATGTTCATCACCAGCGCGCACGACGGCCTGGACGCGGCCGCGCGCGCGCGCGACCCCTTCGCCGGCCATCTGTTCGCCACCGACGCCGGCATCGCCGGCGTTCCCGAGCCCCGGTTCGCCGGCAACCCCAATGACGTGCCGCCGTGCCCACAGCGCGGACCCATCGCGGAGCTTCCATGAGCCTTTCCCCCCTGGATATCAGCATCGTGCTGGCCTATCTGGCCGGCATCTTCATCCTCGCGCAGTGGGTTTCCCGCGAGAAGGCCGGCCGGCAGAAGTCGGCCCAGGACTACTTCCTGGCCAGCCGCAGCCTGCCGTGGTGGGCGATCGGTGCCTCGCTCATCGCGGCCAACATCTCGGCCGAACAGATCATCGGCATGTCCGGCTCGGGCTATGCCATCGGCCTGGCCATCGCATCCTATGAATGGATGGCGGCGATCACGCTGCTGATCGTCGGCAAATGGTTCCTGCCGATCTTCCTGCGCAACGGCATCACCACCATGCCGCAGTTCCTGCAGGAGCGCTACGGCAACCGCATCCGGACGCTGATGGCCGTGTTCTGGCTGGGCCTGTACGTATTCGTCAATCTCACCTCGATCCTGTGGCTGGGTTCGATCGCCATTGCCGGCGTGGCAGGCCTCAACCAGGACGTGGCGCTGGTGCTGCTGGGCGCCTTCGCACTGGCCTATCAGTTGTATGGCGGCCTGAAGGCGGTCGCGCTGACCGACATCGTGCAGGTCTCGCTGCTGGTTCTGGGTGGCCTGCTGGTCACCTTCATCACGCTGGGCCAGATCGGCAACGGCAGCGTCACCGACGGCTTCATGCAGCTGTGGCAGCAGCATCCCGAACGCTTTGAAATGATCCTCAGCAAGGACAACCCGTTCTACAAGGATCTGCCGGGGCTGTCGGTGTTGCTGGGCGGCATGTGGATCGCCAATCTCAGCTACTGGGGTTTCAACCAGTACATCATCCAGCGCGCACTGGCCGCCAAGGATCTGCGTGAGGCGCAGAAGGGCGTGGTATTCGCTGCGTTCCTGAAGCTGCTCATTCCGGCCATCGTGGTGCTGCCCGGCATCGCCGCGGTCATGCTCGCCCCCGGCCTGGAACGTCCGGACGCGGCCTACCCGACGATGCTGGCGCTGCTTCCCAGCGGCATCCTGGGCCTGGTGTTCGCCGCGCTGGTGGCCGCCATCGTTGCGTCGCTGGCATCGAAGATCAATTCCGTCGCCACCATCTTCACGCTCGACTTCTATGCCAAGCGCGCGCCCGATGCCTCGGAAGCCAGACTGGTGCGTGTTGGCCGGTTCGCGGCGTCCGTCTCGATCATCGTGGCAGTGCTGACCGCGCGCCCACTGCTGGGCGGGTTCGACCAGGGCTTCCAGTACATCCAGGAGTTCACCGGCTTCTTCACCCCCGGCATCGTGGTGATCTTCCTGCTGGGCCTGTTCTGGAAGCGTGCGAACGAAGCCGGTGCGCTGGCTGCGGCGGTCGGCTCCTTCGTACTGTCGCTGGCCCTGAAGCTGCTGTGGCCCTCGCTGCCCTTCATGGACCGCATGGGCGTGGTGTTCCTGGTCACGCTGTTGCTGGGCGTAGGCGTCGCGCTGGGCACCCGCGCCAGTGGCGATCGTGATCGTATCCGCACCGACGATGTGAGCTATGCCACCGCCCCATCGTTCAACGTCGCTTCGCTGGCGGTGCTGGCGATCCTGGTGGCCCTCTACGCAACCTACTGGTGACCTGGATGCGCCTGACTGTCCGACACGCATTCGTTCTGCGCAGTGGTATGCGCTGCCTCGCCCTGCTGGCCCTGAGCGGGTTCGCCTCTGTGCTGCACGCAGCGGAGATCACATGGACCGGCACCGCCACCGTGGCTGCCCGCAACGCGGGCTGGGGGCGATTGGCGCAGCTGCCGGATGGCCGCTGGCTGGCAGTGACCACGCGCTTCAATGAAGGGCAGCCGACCACCCTGCAGCTCTCGATCAGCAGTGACCGGGCCCGCAGCTGGGCGCCCTGGTCCGATGTGGCCGAGCCCGGCCGGATGATCGACAACGGCGAACTGCTGGTGCTGCCGGAGGGGCGTGTGCTGCTGGCGATGCGTTCGCTGGTCGAAGGCGTCTCCTACCGGCTGCATCTCTATGCCAGCGACGACCTGGGAGCACACTGGACCTTCCTGAGCACCCTCGCCGGCAACGAGGCACCGCACGGGCGCAAGGACCGCGGCGTGTGGGAGCCGGTGTTGACGCGCCTGGACGACGGCACGCTGTCGGTGGTGTATGCCGATGAAACCCGTGCCGACGAGCATCCGTCCTACAACCAGGTCGTTTCACAGCGCCTGTCCAACGATGGCGGGCGCACCTGGGGACCTGTGATGACGATTGCCGAACAGCCCGGCGGTGGGCAGCTCCGGCCCGGCATGCCGGTCATGGCACGCCGCCCCGCCGGTGGCTACCTGATGGTGTTCGAGACCTGCGGCGATGATCCGCAATGCCCGGTGTCGTACAAGGTCTCGACGGACGGGCGGACCTGGCCGGCCGGCCTCGGTACGCCGCTCGCCGACCAGCGCTGCGGCCCCCACGTCATGACCAGTACGCGCGGGGTGATGTTCGTGACCTCGTGCCTGAACGAAGTCAGCTGGAGCGAGGACAGCGGATCGAGCTGGCGCACGGTGACGCCTCCCGCATGGCCGCTGGGTTTCCGCCATTCCTGGCCCGCCGTGGTCGAGCTCGGCCCGGCGGAGATCGGCGTCGTGAACGTGGTGGACGGCGCAGTGCAGATCCGTTTCGGGAGCTACTAGGGGACGCCCCATCACTTCTGCTTGAACACACTCCTGCGCCCGATGACCACATCCTTGCCCGTCGTCGGCCTGGCCAGGCCCGGAATCAGGAAATCGGTCGCGCTGCGACCGTGCCGGGTCTTGTCCGCAAGCCAGCGCGGCATGCGCCCTCGGCCGGTCCAGGTGTTCCGTCGGTTCTCGGGGTCGCGGTATTTGGGTGCGACCTTGCCCGTCTTCCGGCGCCTGTGGGAAGCGCTGCCCGCAGGCACGGGCACCGCGCTGGCGCCGGCGAACAGTTCCTCGATTGAATAGCCGCATTCTGCGGCAGCGGCGACCAGCTCACGCCTGACGACGGCCGCGGAACGTCGCTGTGCGAGAAGTTGCAGCCGCCGCTCGGCGGCCGCGATGAGTGCCTTCAGCTGCCGCTCGTCCAGCGCCTTGATATCGATATGCATGGCACGCAGCGTGGTGGTGGCGCCGTGGCCTGTCAAGGGATGCTCCGCAGATGCCGCACCCGGATCGCCGACCGGGCTCAGAACGAGACCTGCGCCCGTACGCCGACAGTATTGCCGGAATCCGGCCCTTGGGCATTGCCCACCTTGTTGTCGGTTTTCCAGTGAACGTAGTTCAGCATCAGGCGTGACCAGTTGTTGAGGTACCAGTTGAGCCCGAGCGTCCATGCCGTGCCCTCGCCGCCGCGGGCAGCATCAAGGAAGTCGTAGCGGTCATAGCGGGCCGCCAGCTCGAAGGCGCCGATGCCGCCTTCCTGCACGGGGCGAAGTACGCGCGTGGTACCCCATACCCCGGAGCGGCTGCTGAATCCAGGGCGCTCACCGGTGATCAGCCAGCCTGCGTAGATCGATGTGGCCTGCTGGTCGACCGGGTCGACCGTGCGCGACTCGATGGTGCGCGTGGTGTGTTCGGCAAAGGCCCACACCGGGCCGTACACCCCGCCCAGTTCCAGGCCCCAGGCGCGGTTGTCGGTGACGTTGGCGATGGAACTGGCCGATACGCGCACGTTGCCGTTCCAGCCCAGTGCGATCGGCGAGGTCTTGTTGATGCTGCCGACGTCCTGGCCGAGATCCTCGTACCAGTACCAGCCGCCCAGGTGCAGGAAGCCGGCCTGGCCACGCAGCGGGTTCCAGTGCGCACGCAGCAGATACGCAATCGTGTCGCTGGCCGTGCTGTCATTGCCGATATCGTCGCCGGTCACCGCGACGCTGGCATGCCAGCCATCGCCGATCACCTTGGTGGTGACGCCCAGTCCGTAGTACCCGCTCTGCTGGGCGCCCACCGAGGCCACGGCATTGCGCTGCATGAAAGGCGTGTTCACTCCACTGGTGCCACCGTCGAGGCCACGGTCCTTGAGCTTGTTGCCCACGTAGATTTCCGTTGGCAGTCCTCCCATCCGCGTGTCCCAGGACAGGTAGGTGTCCTTCAGTGATACCTCGTTGCCAGCAAAGTCCGCATCGATCTTGTAGCCCAGCGGTCCCATCTGTCCCTCTGCGCCCAGGCGGCCGCTGGCCAGATCGGTGCCGGTGACGTTGCGCGCATCGAATCCAGAACCGTGGGTGGTGCTGAAATCCACCAGCACGCGGCCACGGGGATGGAAGGTGAACCGGCCATCACTGCTGCGCAGCTCGGGGCCACCCTTGCGCCAGCGCACATTGCCATCGCCTCCCCCACCGGTCGCGGCAAGCTGGGCCACCTGTGCCTGCAGAATGGCCAGGTCGTCCTGCCGGGTGTCGGCGATTGCGGCGGCTACCTGCGCGTCAACGTTGGCATCGCTGCCGGGCACTGCGGCAGCGCCCTGCGTTCCCCCTTCCAGCGCAGCCAGGCGTGCGCTCAGCTGCTGCAGCAGGGTTGCCTGTTCGCGCAGCTGTCTGGCCTGCTCCTGCACCTGTGCACGCAACCCGGCTTCGGTATCGCTGGCCGCGGCCAGCACGGAGGATGACGCCAGCAACAGGCCGCCGCCGGCAGCCGCGGCGAGCGCGGCACGCTTCAGTGAATTCATGGAGTTCTCCCGAATGAAGTACGGTGCGCGGCTCAGTCGCCCGCGCCATCGTCGTCCAGCGCAGGCTGGGGCTGAGGTGCAGCGGCCGGCATCGCCAGGCCACCGTTCGGGGGCAGCCGCGCAGGCGCTGGCCCGAGGTAGCCGTGGCTACGTGCCCAGTTGGCGAAGAGCCGCGGCCACTGCGCCACCAATGTGCCGGGCCGGCCCAGCCCCCAGCTGTGGCCTCCGGCCTCGAACAGATGCAGCTCCACCGGAATACCCGCTGCATGCGCGGCCTGGTACATCGCCAGGCTGTGGCCGACATCCACGATGCGGTCATCCACGGCCTGGGCCAGGAACACCGGCGGCATGTCCTTGCGGATGTGTTCTTCGACCGAATACGCCTGCTGGGCGTCGTCCTGGCTCGCCAGCTCCCGCTTCGATCGGGTCTGGTCCAGCGGCGCACGCATTGAAACGACCGGATAGATCATGCCGAGGAAATCCGGCCGCGCCGACAGCTGGTCGGCGGCATCCACCGGCGCATACAACGGGGCATCGAAGCGCGTGGCGACGATCCCGGCCAGGTTGCCTCCAGCGGAAAAGCCCAACGCGCCGATGCGCTCCGGATCGACCCCCAGGCTGCGCGCCTGTGCGCGCATCAGCCGCATGGCGCGCTGGCCATCCTGGAAGGGCGAGACAGGTGCCCATCCATCGGCAGGCAGCCGGTAGTAGACGACCGCAGCCGTGACCCCCAGCGACTGCAGCCACTGCGCCGTCGGCTTGGCGGCGCTGCCGATCTGGATCCGGAAGTAGCCGCCACCGCCGAAGATCACCACCGCGGAGCCGTTCGGCTTCAGCGGGCGATAGATTTCCATGCGCGCATCGCTGATGCCCGAGACCGCGCCCTTCGCGCTGCCTTCGATCCCGATCCGTTCCGGGCCACGCGCGCGTTGCTGCCAGTGGTCCTGCGGCCACAGCGGAACCACCTCGGGTGCAGGCACCGACGATGCCGCCGGCGCCGCACCCGCGAGCAAAGGATTCAGCAGCAACACAAGCACTGCCAGCCTGCGCAGTCTCCCCATGTACAGACTCATCTCACGCCCCTCCCGTAGGCCTTCACGGGACGAAGTGTGCGTCGAGCGGCGCTGGGCTCCTATAGCCGGATGGGACTAGCTGTGCTGCGTACTTCTGTGTGCACTGCAACATCATCCTGCGCCCCGCCGATGCCCGTGGCGGGCGCAGCCAACGCAGGCATCGACTTCGCCAGGCGAATGATCTCCGCTGGAAACGTGGCGTAATCGTCGACCGGGAAGGCATGGCTTTCCCTGCGCTGGATCAGCCGGACCGCGACGATGCGCTGCTCCGGTACGACCACCAGGTGCTGGCCAAGATATCCATTGGCGGCGTAGGCGCTGACCGGACCACGCTGGGATTGGAAAAGATCGGCGATCTTCAGCCCGCGGGCGGTGATCTCGGTGGCGTACAACGGCTGCCAATCGTCGCCCAGCTGCTGGCTGAGATGCGCCATCAGCGCGGACTTGCTGGCAAAGGTGCTGCCTTCCGCCGCCAGCAGCGCATGCTGAAGCCGGTCAGATACGCCGCGCTCCCGGAGCGTGCGCTGCGCATCATTCCGCAGCGTGTATCGCTCCCATTCCGGCAGCCGCCACCACAGTAGTCCGACGTCCGCAGACTGCGCACTCTCGACGGTCATCAAGGAGATCGCGTGTTCGCTCATCAGGCGCGTTCCGTCCTTGGCCACGCCGCCATCGAGCATCAGCTGACCAATGGCGGCCAGGTCCCGGGCTGACAGGGAGAGCCCGGCCATGCCCAAGGGCGTGCCCGCTTCATCCTTCATCCAGTCGTAGCGCGTGATCCCCAGGGGCCTGAAAAGGCGCGCCTCCAGATAGGCATCCACGGGCTGGCCGGCCAGGCGGGCAATGATGCCCGGCAGAAGATTGGTGGCCTTGTTGTTGTAGGAGAACGCGCTGCCGGGCGCGGACGTGATTTCCGCTGCCAGCGCGAGCTGCACGAGATCCGGCGCGGATTCCAGCTCGACCCCCGCGTTGGGAACGTTCTGCAGGCCGGAGGTATGCTCCAGCAACATCCTTACCGTGATGTCCCGCTTCTGGCCCTGGCGCCATTCCGGATAGATCGCACTGACCGGTTCGTCCAGCGACGCAAGCTTCCCGTCATCGAGCAGCAGGCCGATCGCCAGCGCCATGATCGACTTGGTGGCCGACATGAGGTGAATCGGCTCGCTGGTCGAGGCCACATCCAGCAGTGGAACACCGTCCTTCTGGATCAGCACAGCGTCGGAATGGGCAGCACGCCCGTTACGCTCGATATCCGCCAGCACCTCGGCAGGCGACTGCCTGGCCTCGGCGAAAGGACAGTACAGCGCGAACGCCAGCAATACGGACGCCACGTGTCGGATGGCAGACAAGGCAATGCTCCTTCCTGGGACATGCGGTCAGAGTGGCGATGGAGGCAGACCGCCTGCAGTGCCTGAAGTCATGGCTTCAGCACGACGTGCCTACCGCGCCGCGGTACTGCCGGGAACGCACGCCGGCGTCCAACCACTGGCGCTGAACAGCGCCTCTGCGGTTTCGGGCCTTACATCCAGCAGCTCGGCGATGGCCTTCTGCCTGTCGTCGGCGCGGTTGACGTACGCCCGCGCGATGCGCTGCCCGACCCAGTAACCCAGATCGCCGCGGCGGGTGTCGTCGCCAGGGCCGTTGTACAGCCACCGCGACAGGTCGGTGCTGTCGCGCTGCGCGACGAATTCCCGTTCCAGGGCGCATTCGCGCCCTGCGGTCCAGCGCTGCAGATGGCTGTTGGCGGGCTGCCCGGAGATCAGTTCACCCACATACTCTGCACCGCCCTCCAGCAGCGTCTGGTACAGCAGCGTAGGCGCCGGTACTTCAACAGCGGCGCCGTGCTGTTGCACGTGCACATACTCGTGCGCGATCAGGTGCACGAAGCGTTCCGTCACATCGGCCTGCATCCAGTCCGCGTTGCAGAGTGTCTCCAGGCCGATCACCACGCCGTCCGGCGTGGTAACGCCACCGGTGGTGCCCCGTCCGACGAGGAGGGTGACCGGAGGAAAACGGGCCGACGGCACGATCTCGCCGAGATTCCGCAGCGCACGGGTCACTCCGCTGCGGATGCCCGGCAGTGCCGCAGCACACGTGCGCGCCTTCACATACAGCGCCGGCTTCTGCTGGATTACATCGGCAAGCCGCTGCATCGAGCCGATACGCAGTTCGCTGAACTGATGCAGCGCATCGCTGCCCGGCTCCAGATAGCGGCGCTGCAGCAACAATGCATCCGGCCTGCCACCGCTGGCGTCCATCACCGCGAAGAAGCGTGTCACATCATCGGTTCGCACGATGGGCGCGCGCGCCCGGGTCTCCGCCTGTGCGGCCGTGGCCAACAAGGCTATTGCCAGCCCACCGGCGATCCATCTGCAGATGACCGATGCCATCGACCGCCGCGTCCGGCGTCTACTGCGCACCGGCTTCCGGGGCCAGCGTATGCACCACCCTGCCCTGTGCATCGAGGAACTCGATGGCACCATGGCCTTCGGCAGTGACGGTCAGGCGCAGGCGGGTCCGGTCCTGCTTGTCATTCAACGCGATGGCCGGCGTGCCGTCGGCGCCCACCACCATCTGGATGCGCGTCGGAACCTGCACCCCCGGCACCAGCTTGTTGCCCAGTGCGGCATCGCGGATCGGCGGCGGCGCCTGGTTGATCGAGAACCGGACCTCGCCATCGGGCGATACCCGCCAGCCGATCGCATCCATGGCCGGATGATCCAGCGCCAGCACGGCCATCCCGCCCTCGATGTCAGCGGTGCCGAATCCGCCGCGTTCACTGCCCTTGTCGTCGTACAGCACCATGCCCGCGACGTTGAACGCGCGCTTGTACTGGATGCCATCGATGATCGGTGCCGGCGTCTGCCCCGACAGCGTCATGCGGATCACGCCCTTGTCATCCACGATGTCGATGCGGCGGGCTGTGATCCGCTCGCTGTCAGGACGTTCGACGCGAGTCTGCGGCGAGCGGTCGACAATCAGCCGCTGCAACTGCTCGGACGACGGGCGCTTGGTGCTCTCGTCTGACTCGGCCCAGGCATTGCCGGTCAGCATCGCGGCCAGTGCAAGGGCAAGGCATCCAATCGGTTTCATGCGAGTGTGGTTCATGGCCTGCGCTCCCCGCGCAACTGGTGAATCCAGCTCTGGAACCCCTCCAGGAAGCGGTGCAACCGCTTGCGGGTGGCGTCATCGAAGTCATTCGTTGCGGTGTCGAGTGCCGATGCCGCCTCGGCAATGTACAGCTGCGGCGAGGTCATGACGAGTGCCCCCACCGCGGCCAGCGCGTGGCGCAGCTGCGATTGCGCCAGCCGTGTGCCCCACCGCCCCGGGGTGGCGCCCATGATGGCGACCGGCTTGCCGGACAGCACCTCACCCAGCGCGGCATCGTTGCGCGACAGCCAGTCCAGGGTGTTCTTCAACACGCCCGGCAGGGACTGGTTGTATTCGGGCGTGGCGATCAGCACGCCGTCGGCCGCCGCAACCGCAGCACGCAGGCGCATCACGCCGTCCGGACCACCCGCAGCGTCTGCTTCCAGGTCTTCGTTGAACAGCGGAATGTCAGCGATGCTGTCATGGACGGTCAGCGACAGGCCGGCCGGCGCCGAGCCTGTTGCAGCGTCGATCAGGTGCCGGTTGTAGCTGTTCCGGCGCAGGCTGCCGGCGAAAGCGAGTACGCGCAGGGGGGCGGAATTGTCAGGCATCAGAGGTTCCCAGGAAGGACCGGATGGAGAGCACTCGTCCGAATGCTCTGCCGATGATGCCAGACACCACACGTCGCAGCGCTATGGATCTGCGTCGAACACCACGGTGACGCTGCCCTGATACGTGGTGCCCGGGTGGTCCAGCATCTTCCGTACCGGCTCGCCGTTCACGGCGAACCGAAGCGTCGACGAACGCCCGATGATGACGGCATCTGCGGTGAATACAGGCGGAGGCTGGTTCACCCGCAGCGGCAGATCCACCACCTGGCGGCCACTCGCGCGATCACGGAAACCCGGCAATGTCAGGCTGACATCCAACGGAACGTCATCGGCATCAACGCTCGTGTTGCGGATCCCGCAGCGTCCGTCTGCCTGCAGGTGCTCGCACTGCATCGAGACACTGAACTGGCCGGAACTGCTGATGTGGAACGGAACTTCCTGCTGCAGCCGCGCCGGTGCGATGCCATGGTCGGTCCACTGGCTCCACCCGCCTCTGGGCGCCAGCACCGCGTGATCCATGCCAGGGGCCACATCCAACCGGAACGCGTGGCGCACCTCCAGGCGGAAATGCACGTTCACCAGGCTGTCGGACAGGGATACCCGGTGCCCGAGGTCGAAGTCACTGCCCTGCCCGGTTCCCCCGAACGAGAAGCGGGTCGAACCGGTGTAGATGCCACTGCGCATCTCCAGCGGCGCCGGGGTTTCCAGCGCATAGACGAAATCCAGTGCTGGAATGGCATAGTTGTTGGTGTTCACCCAGTGCAGGCCGCAGGCGACGGCGCCCTGTCCATCGTCGCGGCGCAGGAGCATGCGCATGACAGTATAGGCACTTGATCCTGTCACCCCATACGAGCAGTTGTTCGGTCCGCCGCTGGAGTAGAACCCGCTCGACGCCCCGTCCCTGTCCTCGTCGGTGAACCGCATCGCCGCCCCGATCACCCGCAGGGTAAGGTCGAAGCTGCTGGCGCCATCCTCGGACGTGACGGTCACGGTGCGCGGTGCCGGCATCGCGATATAAAAGCCATCCGGGCCGTAGTCCGCATTGCGGATCACCTCCTTGCTGCCACGGACGGTCGTATCGATGCTCCACCAGTTGTTGGCGATGCAGGTCGCCATATGCGCATTGGCGCAGACCCCGCTCCACGGCGTGGTATTGACGAATCCCCGTTGGTTGGGGTTTGCCAGGTCCGGCTTGAACTCGGCCGTGATGTACACGTCGCCCGCCTGCGCGGCCAGCGCGGGCAGCAGCATCAGCATGCCAAGGGCAAGCCGGCGAAGAAGGCGGTAGTGCGCAAGGAACATCATGGCGCTTCTCCAGCATGGCCGGCCGCAGCCTGTGCGGCCAAGGCCGAAGGTGGACATCTGAGGATGCCGGCCATCCACATCTCCCCACGCGGGCGGGTTGTGCGGCCATCGAGCTCGAAACTGCATGCGCTGATGTCCGGATGACGCACCACCAGCGTCGGCATCCGGCTGTTCATCTCCAGGGCGAAGAAGCCATCGGCCTCGGCGACACTGCGCCCGGCATGATTGACCACGTGCGCACCCGCGAGCGGCCGCCCCTGCGAGTCCTGCAGATGGCCCATCACGGTGATCGTGCTGACGACATCGACCTGGTTGTAGGCGATGCCGCCCTTGTTGAGGTGATAGGGCAGCACCGACGGCTGGATCGCGGCGGCCGGCGCATGGTGATCATCGAAGTCGAGCTGGATCGACCCGGGCCTGTAGGCGGACACCGGCAGCAGATTGCGGCCGGGGCGCAGGATATGGGAACCGCCACGGCTGTCATGGGCACGGATCGTGGCGCCGGCCAGGTCCGAACGCACATCGATGATCATGCCGGTGTCAACCATGCTGGCCTGGCCGTCGCCTGCGATCGCCAGGGAGCCTCCGCCCACGGCAAGCGTGCTCTCCAGATTGACGCCCCCGCTCACACCACCGTCCAGCGAAGAGCGCTGCAGATGGAGATCCCCGCGCAGTGCAGCCGACTCGAAGTGGGCGTTGCCGCCCAGGCCGATGCCGGTGCTGTCCACGGTGACCTGCCCGGCGACACTGTGCACGATGCTGTCTGCGAAGCGCTGTTGTACGCCTGCGCTGGCGTAGACGTCACGGCCACCCCGGGCCCCGGTCCGTGAGCCAAGGCTGCCACTGTAGCGGCGCCCATCCTGGCCGAGCGCGATGTTCAGGGTGAACTCCACGCCACGATTGCGTCGCAGGCCCGAGCTGATGCTGCCGGGGCGATCGAAGACCGAAGCCCGCCAGTTGGCGTCACTGCCGAACAGCGTCTGCCGACGGCTGAATGAAAGGTCGAAGCCGGTGCCGCGGCTGATGCCCTGGCTGTGTGAGATCCGGGCCGAGAGCTGGCCATGCCGGCCGAACCCGTGATTGACCCCGACTGCCGAGGTGCGCGACCAGCCCTCGCGCACGGGCGCGCTGGTGTACCCGGGAAACGGCGGAGGCTCGATGAGGTCGCCCTGCACCTGCCAGCTCCGCGTATGCGAGGCGACCACGCTGCCATTGCGGTAGCGCAGCAGGCCCTGCAGGTCCACGCCCTTTCCGGTCCGGTTGGAGGTATAGGCGTTCGTGTAGACATTGGCCCAGTCGTTGACCTGCCAGTCGACTGAACCGGCAAGCGAGCGCTCGTCCCCGATGGATTGCACAGCAACGCCAAGCACCGCACGTGGATGCGCAAGATAGTTGACCACGCCGCCCACGGCGGGCCGGCCCGCGCCGGGATCATCGAAGCTGTCCAGCAGGCTGTCCTGCACGCCGGCAAAGGCGCTGTAGCGCCAACGCCGGCTGGGATCGCGCCACTGGGCGGGTTTGTGGATGATGGATGTCGTGCGTGACGTCTCGCGCCCGTCCTCGATCACACGCAGTTCCACTTCATAGATGCCGCCAGGCAGACGTCGCGTCTCCACCTGCTGCAGCCCCGGACGGACCGCCTGGGTCAGGATCAGGCTGCCGTCGCGGTAGACCTCGACGCTTCCTTCGCGGTTGGCGGTGACATACACGGGATACAGGCTGGGCGAACGACTGTCCACCAGCAGCGTATCGGACGAACCTGCCATCACCCCGAAGGTGGTGAAACGGGTGCGTCCGGCGCCACGGGGCTGCCGTGTAACGCCGTCGAAATTCGGGAGGAACCATCCTGCACGCAGGAAATGGTCCTTGAACTCACGCTGCGCGTGCAGTGACTGCAGGACATGGCGGACGCGACGATCATCCTCGCCGCTGCGGTCCGCCTGGTAGCTGGCGTCCAGTGTCCAGTTGCCGACGCTGCCCTGTGCGGCGAGCGCGTAGCGACCGGCAGCCCGCTGGCCCTCTCCGCCGTAGGCATTCAACTGGTGGCGCAGGATCAGGCCACTGCTGCCGGAATCAGGCAGCGACAGGTGGCGCTGCACCGCCAACGCCTGGCCGGCCGCTTCGGAGGCGATCGAAAGCAGGGAGCTCTCGAGGCTGTAGTGCAGGCCGGCGAGCCCATCGCGGCACGGCTTGGTGCACGGGCCGAGGGCATGAGGGGAGGCCAGCACGGCCAGCCAACGCTCACGCTCGCTCTCGGGCTGGGTGCTGCCGTGCGCATCGGTGAACTCCAGCAACGACACCGCGTTGTCGCGGGTAAGCACGGCGCGCGCGTCGCCGAGATACTCGCCGTCCCGCTCTACCCGGACCACCAGCGGCACATCGAAGAAGTGATCGCGGAAGTCATCCGGCAGGGCATCGGACTGCTCCAGCAGGTTCAGTGTGTCCAGCGCGCCCTCGGCAGCCAGCACGGCAGGCGCGGTGCAGAACAGCGCGAGGGTAATGGCGAGAGGGAGGGTGCGCGGAGACATGATGGCTTCTTGTTTAGTCAGAATGAGGCGCGGGCCCCCGCACCCCCGGGGGGCGGGGCCCCCCCGGCTGGCCCCGCCGGTGCGTAACGCGCGCCCGCTCTCCCGGGGGGAGCGGGCGCGCCCGGTCTGCACAGGACTGTGCTTACGGCGAACGGCTTTCGAACATCATCGAAACGGTGCCGCTGTAGTTGCCCTGCAGGTAGTCGCCGCCGGCCGGCGCCGCTGCGATGGACACGAGGGCACGCTTGCCAGCCGCAGCCTCGACTTCAGTCGCGACTTCAACGGCGGCGGCCGGGCCCACGTCCAGGGTCTTGCCGGCCACGGAAACCGTCATCGGCATTTCACCGGCGTCTGCCGCCAGCTTGGCGTCGTAGGCAAGGTGCGCAGTGATCGCGCCCAGGCCGCTCTTCATGTCGATCTGCTTCTGCACCGGCTCCAGGCGCTGCGTGCTCATGTTCCACGGCAGGTCCTGGGTTTCGCCGGCCCAGTCACCCACCGGGGAAATCTGCAGGCCGGTCGGCGACGGCACGGTGGCCGTGACGTTGATCTGCAGCGGGAACTGCTCCGGATCGGCGAAGGCGACGGCCGGCGACAGGATAAGGGTGGCCAGGGCGGCCACGGTGATGGACTTCAGGTTCATTGCAATTGCTCCAGGGTTGGAAAGTGCCGACGTGTGCGGCGGTGGACGCAGCTTCAGAGGAAGCTGCTAGTCGAGCAGGACGGATTTACGGGATTTCCCCTCGACGATTTCAAAGCGATGGTCTTGGCCAGGCAGATGTGCGAATGCCTCGCTGCGTCCGGGCAACAGATGCACCCTGCGCGAGGCGCCGCATTGCCCGGGCTGTGTGCCGGTGCTGCACTGGCGCACGTTGTCGAGCACCACGGTGCTGTTGCCCGCGTTGTGCACCACGGTGCGGTCGGCCTGGCGATCAGTGCGCAGATCGGACGACGGCTTTTCCGGATGCACGATGACGAAGACGCCGTAACCGGTGAGCACGTTGACGCCGGCCGCGATGGAACGGCGATAGTCCTCGGACTGCGCCTCGGTCAGTGCGAACTCGTCCTCCTTCTTCGGCAGCACAGGCACGAAGCGGACACGGTAATAGCGCTCCTTGTCACGATTGCCGTGGAAGAGCAGCCGCGTGGCCTGCTGCCCCTGGCGCGGAACGATGAGGCGCGAAGGGCTGGCAATCAGGGCATTGCCACCACCGCCATACACACCCGGCTCCACATCGACCTCGTAAGGCGTGTTGTCCTCCGTGTAGCGCACCTCGGTGACCTGCACACGCACGAATGCCGTGGCATCACCGCTGTTGCGGACACGCTTCAGCAATGCGCCCTGGTCGGGCAACAGGTACTCGTACATGGCGCCGACGTGGATCGACGGCATTTCGGCGCTGGCGAACGTGGGCAACAGCAAGGCTGCGCCCAGCAGAATGAGGCGTTTCATCGGAGCTTCCTTGAGGTCGGGGTGCGGCGTTGCCGACACGCTCTTCATCGAAGGGCGCTACGATACGGAGGGATACCTTGCCCGAACATGCAACTATTCCGAATAACTCGGAACTCCGGGCCGAACGGATGAACGGCTCAGGTCTGTGCAGTGCGCACAGTGTGACGGGGCATCAGCGGGTCGCGCCGCAGCTGGAACAGTGGTTCGACAGGCCCATCAGAGCGATCACATGCTGGCGGACCGCATCGTCGGCGCACAGGATCATCACGCCTTCGCCATCGGGCACCGAACGGAACATGCCGTGCAGGGTGATCGGAGCGGCGGTGCGTGTGGATATGGCAACGGTATGGATGCGACCGCGGCCGCACGCGCTGCGCAGCGCACGCTGCTCTGCGCCGGCGCCCTGCCTTCCTGCGTGACCGACGCCACGGGGCTCCAGCCCGATGCTTACCGTCAGTGACCGGCCCATGAACCGGCTGGTGATCACCGGCACATCGCGATCGGGGAATCGGCACAGGAAGGCAATGTGGCTGCGCACGCCTGCCTCTTCCGATGCAGATGACGGCCCCAGGATGGCACCTTCATCATGGGGCATCGTTGCGGAGTCCCGGCACAGGCAGTGACGCAGATCCGACAGTACTCCGGCTCCCGCTGCGAACATCGTCTTGACCCCCTCGACATGGTCCATGTAGGTAACAGTCCCCTCGCCGCTTCCTGCGCCGGCGCGCCGTCCATGCTATGTCCGCCTGCTGGAGCACTCAATCGAACAACTCCGAAGTTCAGCGCGGATCGCCCTGTCCGGCCAGCTCGGCAACGAATGATTGATAAAAGTTCTATGGAAAGAACGCGGACTTGATTGCACTGTTGCCATATTGCACTGCAGCGAAACCCGCTGGAGCTGCACTGTCGGCGCGATGGCGCGCCGTTTGACCCGGCCGGAGATGCGGTGTTCGGATGCGTGTGTGCTTTCTGATGAAGTTCGACCTGCGGCGTGATCGCCATGGCCTCGCGCCCCCGCTCTACGCCTACGTCTGTGCCCATGCGACATCGCGGGAGATCGCACTGCGCAAAGCCTCGCGCGTGCTGTCGAGAATCGTGATGGACGACAGTCAGACGAAGTGGATGATGATGGAGTGCAAGGACGTGGTGCAGGCATGTCGCTCCGGGCTTCTGCCCGTGGAAGAGACACTACTGGAGCAGGCAAGCGCGGCGAGGTCCGGCGTTGCTGCACTGTATCGGGAATCGGTGCAGATCGTGGGCGTCACGGAACAGCGATGATGTGTGCGGGCGCCCCACTCCACCCGCGTGGCCGCCTAGGCCTGCCGGGGCACGGCGCTGCGACCGCCCATCTCGTCGTGACGGTGGTTCTCCCACGTGCTGCGCAGCTGCCTCCGCTGCGGCGCGGACGCATACATGTAGCCGTTCAATGAATCAAGGAACCACCGCTGCTGCTCGACATCCAGTGCAGCGAACCGTGCAAGCACTCCGGCTACGCAGGCATCCAGTTCAATGGTCATTCCGCTCCCCCGGACTACGAGTTAAGTTGCAGTCACTGTATGGATGGCAGTTCACTTCCACAATCGAACTAGTTTGCAAATGCCGCAGGCCTATCCGCCATCGGCACAGGTCACCCAGCCATTGGCAGCAGCATAGCGATGGACATCGATGGTGCTGTTGAGGCCGAGCTTCTTCATCGCCGAGCGCTTCTGTGCACTAATGGTCTGTACGCTGCGGCACAACTGGCGGGCCACCTCGCGCTGGCTGTAACCTTCGACCAGAAGGCGCAGGACCTCCAGCTCGCGCCCGGACAGCACCACGCCCGGCAACTGCTCATGCAGCGAAGCGAGTTCGAGCATCCGCGGCGACAGGTGGTTCCTGCCGACCGCCGCGGCGAGAATGGCCGGTGGCAGGTACTCCAGCGGATCGGACTTGGCAACGATGCATTTCACGCCGGCCCGCTGCGCATGCTCGATGATGTGGCTGCTGTCGTTCCCGGTGAGCAGGACGAGCGCCGTGCGAGGAAAGCGTCGCAGGAGGAAGCGGATCAATGACAGACCGTCTCCGTACTCGCCACCCGGCATCGAGTAGTCGATCACCGCGACCTGCACGCTGGTGGTGGCCAGCAGGTTGACGAGCTCGCTCGAATTCCTGGCACACCCCCGCAGGGACAGGTCCGGGTGTGCGGCGATGAGCCGGGCAACGCCGATGGTGACCACGGGGTGATCATCGGCGATGATGAATTCGACAGGCATGTTTCGCGCCTCCTTCTGTTGACGCTTGTCAGGTTGGCCGTGAAGTTTCCTGTTCGCGAAAACGCAATGCGAAGGAAAACACTATGAAAGACCGAGTCGAGGATGTTGTCATTGCCGACGATCATCCGATCACACGCTTTGCGGTTGAGGCGATCGTCGATGAGCAGGCAGGATTCCAATGCCTGGCCAGCGTTGCAAACGGCGTCGAACTGCTGGACCTCCTCGCTGTCCAGCCTGCCGATGTTGCCGTCGTCGACTACTCCATGCCCGCTGGCGACGGCTGCGATGGCCTGGCGTTGGTGGATACGTTGTGCAGCAGGTACCCGGCACTGCGCATCGTGGTTCTCACCGCGCTGGACCAGTGGCCGATCATCCAGGTTCTGCTCACGCGCGGGGTGGCCGCGGTGGTCAGCAAGTCGGATGACCTGCGGCATGTCGCCAGAGCGTTGCTGGCCGCATCCCAGGGACGCCGGTATTTCTCACCCGCCATCCTGGCCAGCCGCGATGTGAACGGATTCGATTCCGCCGGCGAACTGCTCTCGCCTCGCGAAGCACAGGTGGTACATCTGCTCCTGGCGGGCAAGGGCGTGAATGAGATTGCGCTTGAGCTGGCGGTCACCAAGCAGACGGTCAGCACCCAGAAGCGTGCGGCAATGCGCAAGCTCGGCGTGAGCAGCAATGCCGAACTTTTCAGGTTCGCATCGGAGTTGGGACTGGAATGAGCGCGTCTGCCGACGGGCGCGCCCAGGGTCGCGTTGGCACCTCGTGTAGTGGGAAGGCGGCAGCGGGCCGGGGCAGGAATGATGTACGGCTCGTTCAGGTTCTCCAATACAATTAGTTGCAAAGACGCATCGGGCACTCTTTGCTAGCCTTCCAGCACCGAAATGGAGGAGCACCGCGGGGTGACAGCACCGCGTCGCCACGGCTTCTTCAGCACAACGTCCCGTGAGATCCGCTCACGTGCTTTGCCCGCCTCTGGAAGGCCGATGAAACGATCAACAGGAATGGCCGGGCTGCTGGCTGCAGCCGCGCTTTTGCTCTGCGCGCTTGCCACGGGAGTCCATCACTCCTCCCGCAACGACGACGCCACGCAGGCGCGCATCATCCGTGTGGCCGCCGATCCGCAGTTGGACGGAGGGCGTGCGGTTGGCTTCGCCACCGGGAAAGGTGCTTCCGCCTATCGCTACATGATGCACATCGCCGGGCTCGCGGGCGTCCGCTTCCAGTTCGTACCCACCGGATCGCCCACGGAGGCCTACCGTCAGCTTCAGTCGGGCAAGGTGGATCTGGTGCCTTCGGTCATGGACCTGGATCTTCCGCAGGATGACCGCTTCCTGGTGTCGCCACCCTACTTCGAGGGCAGGACACTGCTGTTCTCGCGCGCGGCGGGGCCCGGTTTCGCTACGCTTGGCGCGCTGGCCGGCCACGTGGTCGCCGTACGCGAGGGCAGCCAGTACGTCGACTGGATCCGGCGCCATCATCCGGATATCAAGGTGCTGGAGTTCACGGGAGTGCCGCAGATCCTCGGTGCGGTCGAGTCGGGAGCGGCGGATGCGGCGCTGGGAACCGATGCGCTGTACAACCCGGTGATCCGCCGATACTTCCAGCATACGCTGGTCGCGTCCGGTGCGGTCGCGGAGCTGCCGATCGTGGTGCGTGCGGTGGTCAGGCGCGAGGACAAGGCGCTGCTGGACACCATCGACAGCGGACTCCGCGCGCTTTCGGTCGCGCATCACCGGGATGTGATCGATGGCTGGCTCGAGACGGTGTACCGCACGCCGCCCTCGGTCGGCGCAATCCTGCTGTACTACCGGACGGAAGCGATTTCCGCCGCCCTCGTCCTGCTGGCGCTGGCGTTCGCGGCCTACCAGATGAAGCGATCACGGGATCTGGCCAAACGCGCCGCGCAGGAGAAGGCAAGGATGCTGGCCGTGGTCAGCCATGAAATCCGCAATTCGGCCAATGCGCTGCTTTCGGCAACCGACCTGCTCGGCAAGGGACCCGTGCTTCCGGAGCAGGAAGAGGCCCTCGATGCAGCCCTGGCCAGTGCCTCCAGCCTCAGTCTTCTGCTGAACAACGCATTGGAGTACTCGCGATTTGAAGGAGGCAGCCGCGCAGCGGAGCCAACGCGCGTCGCGCTGCGCCCCCTGCTCGAGGAGTCGGTGCGCGCGTTCCGCCCGCAGGCGCGCGAGCGCAACGTGACATGCCATGTGGAACTGCCCTGTGGCGAGCCGGGCGATCTGTGGATCGATCCCATCGTGGTGCGGCAGGTGGTCGTCAACCTGTTGTCCAACGCGATCAAGTTCACACGCAACGGTGACGTACGTGTACGCCTGTGGGTGGAGGCCGGCACGTCCGGGCACTGCACGCTGAACATCGAGGTCATCGACAGCGGTATCGGCATGAGTGCCGAGGAGCGCGACGCCTTGTTCTCCGACTACTGGCAGAGCCGGCAGGGACGCGCCCTGGGCGGTGCTGGCCTGGGCCTGTCCATCTGCTCGCGCATCACGCAGCGGCTGGGGGGTTCCATCCAGGTGGAGAGCAGCCCCGGAAAAGGCAGTCGCTTCCACGTCGTGCTTCCCGCACGTCACGCGCGAGCCTGCGAACCTTCCGCTCCCACGCTCGCACTCCAACAGCAGGCGACCGCCACGCACGGGAATCCATCGGTACTGATCGTGGAGGACCATATCTACAGTGCACGGATGTTCAAGGCGCAGATCGAGGCGATGGGGCTGTCGGTGACCTTGGCGACGGATGCTGCGCATGCCCTGCGCGTAATCCGGACGGCTCCTCGGTTCGGCTCGATCCTGCTGGACTGCAACCTGCCCGACATGGATGG
Source organism: Stenotrophomonas sp. B2 (assembly GCF_014947095.1). Classification (NCBI taxonomy): domain Bacteria; kingdom Pseudomonadati; phylum Pseudomonadota; class Gammaproteobacteria; order Lysobacterales; family Lysobacteraceae; genus Stenotrophomonas; species Stenotrophomonas sp. B2. Next base: position 66,704 of record NZ_JADCQA010000003.1, read on the forward strand.
CTACGCACTGTGCCGGCGGATCCGCGCGATTGAGCACTCGCGGCGGCAAGGACGTGCCAGCATCCTGGCGATCTCAGCGATGGAGGGCGTTGAACATGCGAAGGAGTGCGCCGAGGCGGGGTTCGATCACGTCGTGACCAAACCTCTCTCCACCTTCCAGCTCAGGGCGTGGCTGGGCCGCGGACCGGGGGACGAGATCGCACGCGGAATGCTGGAGATCTTCTGGGAATCGTATGACAGCGACCTGCAGGATCTCCAGGTCGCGGTCGAGGCGGGCGTCTGGGGCAAGGCCAGCGACATGGCCCACCGCATCTGCGGCAGCGCGGCCATCGCTGGCGAGCGTGGCATCGAAGCCATCGCGCGGGCCCTGATGCCGGCACTGCGCCAACGCACGGCAGACCCGGCGTCGGCCAGTGACATCGCCCGCCTCATCGAAGACCTGCGATGGTATGCGGCGCATGGCACGCGGATGCAGCAGGCGCCGCTGGCAGCGGCGCCGTGCGCTTCCTCCGCCGCACGCGGCCGCGTCCCCGTCGAGGAACGCGGCATTGCCTCAGTGCAAGGGCACCCGCAGGACTGAAGGTGCGTTGGCCGGGGAACTGAAGGTGACCGTTCCGCCCAGCTGGCTGACGCCGGCATAGCGCAGGTCCACGGTGTCGATCACCAGGGTCAGCCGGCTTCCGGCCGGGATGTTCCAGCTGCTCGCTTCAAGACGCAGATCGAGCGTGCTGGCCTGCCCTGGGGTCGCGCTGCGCAGGGTGTACGGCTTGTGGCTGATCAGCTGCCCGTTGCCGAGGACGTCCTCGACGAACAGATACGCATAGAGCGTGGTATCGGCCCGGCTTGGGGTGACGGTGACGCGCACTTCCGGCATGCCGTCCAGGCGACGGGCGCTCCAGTAGACCGGGCTCTGCCAGACGCCGGCGGCATTGCGGCCGATGAAGGGCACGTAGGCGCCAGGCGCAACGTTGATCATCTGCAGGGAGCCGGACACCATCGCGACACCGGAGTTGGCAGCGGTCGGCAGGCCACTGCCGATGCGGTAGCTCCAGCCACTGCTGCGCCCGTTCTCGACCAGGCCGCCCGTGGGAAGCAGCAGTCCGCCCGGCGCGGTCAGCGCGTACTGGGTCGCCCCGGCACGGGTCGCCTGCCAGTCTGCATAGGTGTTCCAGCTGCCCTTCTGCGACTTCAGCTGCACGGCCGGGGCACGATCGATGCCGTTCGCCACGCCCTTGAGGTAGTGATCGAACCAGTCCCCCACCGAGGCGTAGACCTCATTCGGCACGCCCAGCGCACCCAGCGCCTCGTTGAGGGCATGATCACCATGACGCAGCTGCAGCTGCTTGGGGCCGGTCAACGCATTGAAGAAGTCCACCAGCTGGCCGGGCGGGAACAGGCTGTCGTTGAAGGCATTGGCCAGGAAGATGGCGGGGCGGTTGGCGTTGATCTCCGCCACGCTGGCCGATGGGCTGCGCAGTGCCGCAACCGGCAGCAGCGATTCGACCGCGCCCTGGAAGTTGCCGGTCACCACCCTGCGGTTGATCGTGGCCAGCTCCTCACCGGGACGGCCGGTGGCCAGGCCGGCGGCCACCAGCAGGGCAATGCCCTGCGCGCTGGGCGTGTTGTTGCTGTACAGCGCCGCCTGCAGGTCGGCCCAGCCGCTCAGTGCGGCCACCGCCTTGATGCGCGGATCACGCGCCGCCGCCAGCAGGCTGGTGCCGGCGCCGTAGGAGATGCCGGACACACCGATGCGGGCGGGATCGGCCCGGGTGTTGTCCAGCGCCCAGTCGATCAGCGCGCTGACATCCTCCACGGTGGCGGGTCCGGCGATGTCGATCGCCCCACCCGACTCCCAGAATCCGCGCGAACTGTAGCTGAGCACGATATAGCCACGCTGGGCCAGCGCCTGCGCGACGCCGACATATTCCACGCTGGGAACGGCCCAACTGCTGGGCATGACCAGCAGCGGAAGGCGTCCCTCGCCCTGCCCCTGCGGCTGGATGACGAATACCCCGAGCGGTGTTCCGTCCCAGCTGGGTATCGTCTGATGGGTGGTGGTGACGGTCACCGCCCAGGCGGCAGGTGACAGGCCGGTCAACAGGATCAACAGCAGCAGCATCTTGCGCATCGTCGTTTCTCCCCGTCGCTGCAGTGCGACGAGCCGGACCGTACCAGTGCGAATGGTGGGAGACACCTTGCGACGCAACATGGCGGGAACGCCCCGTCTCGCCGGGCTTGAACATGAATGCGGCGTGCTAGGCTCGAGCGTGCCGATGCAGGCATACAGACAGCTCCCTGCCCGTGCCGGTGGATCCGGTTGCCAAGAAGAGGTCGATGGTGAAGTTCCCGTTCCGGATGGCCGCGTGCGTGGCCGCCCTGCTGGTCCTCCTGGCGATGACGCTTGTCGTCGCCTCGCGGCGGTCTGCGGACACCACGCAATCACCCACGGCCACTACCGGAGCCGAGGCTGCGCTGCACGGTGCGCCGGCGTCGGCAGCCGCCGCGGGTACCGGACAGGCCAAGCCCGTGCTTTCACCCATGGCGCGCTACCGCGAGGCCGCCCGCCTGGATCTGCTCATCGCCGACCTGGAGCAGCGCTCGCGAAGCGGCGACGCCGACGCCAGCCTGGCCCTGAGCCGGATCTACGACGAGTGCGTGATGTTCCTCGACCCCGCGGCAATCGCGACGATCGACATCCCTCCCGAGCGCCGTGCGGCTCTGATACGCAGCCACGCATGGTTGCAGAGGCGCTGTGCCGGGTTCTCGCCTGGCACTGTCGAGAGCATCAGGAACGTCCGGCACTACCGAAGCCTGGCCGCCCGGCAGGGCAGTCTGGTGGCCCAGATAGAAGAGCAGATCAGGCATGCACGTTCTGATCTGTCCCTGGCCGATCACAGGACACTGATTGAAGCCGTCCTCCTGCAGGAGGATGGCGAGGCGTACGTGGCACTTTCCAACCTGATGGGTTCAACGGCAGCCGGCAGGCGCGAGCAGCTGCAGGGCGTTCCCGCCGGCAGCGAGGTCGCCACAGCGGCCTGGATGCTCGCAGGATGCCGGCTCGGCGTCCCCTGCGGAATCGACTCTCCGCTGCTCAACCGCCTGTGCAGTCAGGCAGGCATGTGCGGGCCGGAGTCGGTCGAGGACCTGTTCACCAGCGACCTGCAGCCGGAAGACAGGGACGCTGCCCAGGCCGGGGCTGATGCGATCTTCGCGTTGGCGCATCGCATGGGACGGGAACCGGGCCTGTAGTCGGCGCGCCCTCGGCATCCCATGCGCAGCCCGGCAACCCGGCGCTGCGCGAACCGGCGATAATGATGGGCTTTTCACTGGCAGGAGTTGTCGATGTCCCCCTACCCCTTCGATGCGGTGCTGTTCGACTGCGATGGCGTACTGGTGGATTCCGAGCCGCTGGTGGCCCGTGTGCTCTCCGAGATGCTGAGTGCGCGCGGCTGGCTGCTGACCCCCGCCCAGGCAGGCGAGGTCTTTCTCGGCAAGTCCGTCGCCGGATTGGCCGGCCTGATCGAGGAGCGCACGGGAAAACCCTTCACCGCCGAATGGCTGGAGGAGTTCCGCCAGCAGCGCAATCGTGCCCTGGAGCGGGACCTGACCGCCATCGAAGGTGCCCCTGAAGCCGTGCGGGCCATCCACGCCGCCACCGGCGGCCGCATCGCCTGCGCGTCCGGCGCGGACCTGCACAAGGTGGAGCTGCAGCTGCGCAAGGTCGGTTTGTTCGACGCCTTCGAGGGCCATGTCTTCAGCGGCCAGGACATGCCGCGCAGCAAACCGCATCCGGATGTCTACCTGGCCGCTGCCGCTTCGCTGGGCGTCGAGCCGCGACGCTGTGCGGTGATCGAGGACACCGTGACCGGCGCTGCGGCCGGCGTGGCCGCGGGTGCCACCGTGTTCGGCTTCAGCGAGGGCGGGCCGCACCACAGCACCCCGGAGGCACTGCGCGCCGCAGGTGTCCATCGGGTGTTCGCGCGCATGGATGAGCTGCCGGCCCTGCTGGCCGCCCACGCGGCCGGCGCCGTGGCGTGATCCGGTCAACCGGATGCAGCGTGGGGCCGGCCCCGCGCCCGCGGCTCATGGCCGCCGCCTCGCATCGGACCGGGCCTCGATCATCTTCCAGCCGTTGCCGGAAGGATCACGGAATCCGGCATCGACCGCGCCGTAGCGCTCGACCGGTTCCTGGGTGAACTCGACCCCGCGCTGTCGCCAAGCTTCGTAGGTGGCCCGGCAATCGTCCACCGCGAGCACCAGGGGCGGCATCGCGCCCTTGGCCAGCAACTGCTGCAGGCTCGCCGTGGTGGCAGCGTCGTGGACCGGTGGGCCGGGCCGGAACAGGCCAAGCTGGACGCCGTCCTGCCCGGGGCTGCGGACCGTCAGCCAGCGGTAGTCACCGTTGCGCACATCGGTGTGCACCTCGAAGCCGAGCTTGCCGACGTAGAAGTCGAGTGCTTCATCCTGGTCGCGCACGTACAGGCCGACCACATTCACGCTGTTCGTCATGGGACCTCCCTCAGTCGGGAGCGACGTTAGCAGCGCTGTCGCGTCGCCGCTTCTCCAGAACTGCGGTCTTCAGGTCAGGGCGTCGCGCCGCGCGGGCGTGGCACTCCGGTACCCGACCCTGCGCCGCCACCCCTGCGCGCTCGCGTTCGCGGATGGCACCCGGGCTGGCGCCGGTGATGTCACGGAAGATGCGGCCAAAGGTGCCCAGGCTGACCCAGCCGGTCGCCAGCGCGATCTCAGTGATGGGCAGTTCGGTCTCGCGCAGCAGGGCAACCGCCCGCTCGATGCGCCGGCTGAGCAGGTAGCGGTGGGGCGGTATGCCAAACGCCTGCTTGAAGGAGCGTGCGAAGTGCGCCACGGACACTGCGCTGACCTCGGCCAGACGGGCGACCGGCCACGGTTCGTGGCTGGCGCGGTCCATGCAGTCGCGGGCACGCAGCAACCGGCGCAGCAGTTCCGGGCTCTGGTTCATGGCCTCCCCGCATGCACGAGGCAGGGCCACGCATCCCCCGCGCACGCCACCCCTTCAATGGCGTGCGGGGATGCGGACAGGGGCGATGGGTATCGGGCGGCCATGAGCCGGCCCAGCCTGCGTCCCCGACTGCGCGCGGTCAATCCCTGCCGGTCGCCGGCGCCCTGCGGCATCATGGGCGCCTTGTCCCCAGCGGAAGCAGTCATGCCTGTCGGATTCATCGGGCTCGGAGTGATGGGAACGCCGATGGCGTCGCACCTGGCGCGGACGGGAAGCCAGGTACTGGGATGGTCGCGCTCGGGCCGCAACGACGCCGAGGCGGTCGCCGCCGGTGTCGAAGTAGCCGATGGCGTTGAAGACGTGTTCGCTGCCTGCGGCACGATCATCCTCATGCTCGCCAACGACGCGGCGATCGACAGCGTGCTGGCACGCGACAGCCCCGAATTCGCCGCGCGTGCTGCCGGTCGCCTGCTGATCAACATGGGGACCAGCTCCGCGTCCTATTCGCAGGCATTGGCACAACAGGTGCGCGCAGCCGGCGGGCGCTATGTGGAAGCCCCGGTATCCGGCTCGCGGGTGCAGGCCGAAGCCGCGCAGCTGGTCATCCTGCTGGCAGGTGAAGACGAGGACGTCGCACAGGCCTCCGCGCTGGTGGCGCCGCTGGGCAGGCAATGCGTTCACTGCGGCAATGTTCCCGCGGCATTGCGCATGAAGCTCGCCGTGAACCTGTACCTGATCACGCTGGTGACCGGCCTGGCCGAGGCCGTGCATTTCGCCGAAGCGCACGGCATTCCGCTGGAGCGCTTCGCGCAGGTGCTTGATGCCGGCCCGATGGCCAGTGACGTTTCGCGGATCAAGCTCGACAAGATGGTGCGCGGCGACTATGCGGTGCAGGCGTCGATCACCGACGTGCTGAAGAACAGCCAGCTGGTGGCTGCGGCGGCGCGCGACGCCGGCATTCCGGCACCGCTGATCGAGGCCAGCGATGCTCTCTTCGCTCGCGCCCAGCGGCTCGGCCTGGGCGGGCTGGACATGGCGGCCGTGCTGCAGGCGCTGCGAGGACCGCCCGCCGCCTGATTCAGCAAGGGATGGCACGCCCGCCCCCGCCCGCTGCTATATTCAGGCGGGCTCGACAGGCATGGTGCCTGTCCACGCAACAACAGGGAGTTGGCCATGGGTCTGGTACAGGCGGTGAAGGGTGCGGTCGGTGGTGTGCTGGCCGACCAGTGGAAGGACTTCTACACCGTGCCCACCGGCCTACCGGCCACCGCAGCCCTGTTCGCTGCGGTCCCGCAGGGCACCAATGCCGGGCGCGGCTCCAATACCCACGCGTCGTCCAACATCATCAGCAACGGCTCGAAGATCGTCGTGCCCGAGGGCTACGGCCTGCTGCTGTTCCAGGACGGTGCGATCACCGCCTTCGTCGCCGAACCGGGCGGATACGAATGGCGCTCGGACGACCTGAACTCGCAGTCCCTCTTCGCCGGCGATGGCCTGGTCAGCACCTTCATCAAGCAGAGCTGGGAGCGCTTCAAGTTTGGTGGCCAGCCGGGAAGCCAGCAGGCCGCCTTCTTCGTCTCGCTGAAGGAACTGCCGGACAACCGTTTCGGCACCCAGTCGGAGATCTACTGGGATGACGGTTTCCTCAACACCCAGGTCGGCGCGGTCACCCGCGGTTCGTACACGTTGAAGATCGTTGATCCGATCCTGTTCGTGAAGAACTTCGTACCCGCAGCCTATCTGCAACCGGGCAAGGTGTTCGACTTCACCGACCTGGACAACGCTGCCGCCACCCAGCTGTTCAATGAGGTGGTGGGCTCGCTGGCGCCGGCCTTCAGCCTGTACACCAACGATCCGGGCAAGGGCAACCGCATCACCCGGCTGCAGCAGGATTCGATCGGCTTCGCGCAGAGCCTGTCGGCCGCCGTCGAGCAGGCCTACCAGTGGCAGAGCGATCGCGGCCTGGCCATCGTCAAGACGGCGATCGTCTCCATCGAATACGACGCCACCACCCGCGAACTGCTCAAGACCGTGCAGCGCGCCGACGCGCTGGCCGGATCGCGCGGCAACTCCAACCTGCAGGCCAGTGTCGCCCAGGGCATCCAGTCCGCCGGCGAGAACGGCGGCGCGGCAGGCCTGGTGGGGGTCGGCATGGCATCGGGCATGTTCGGTGTCGGCGGCATGCAGCAGCCGGCCACCCCGGCCGCGGATGACCCGGTGGCCAAGCTGAAAAAGGCCAAGGAGATGCTGGACCTGGGCCTGATCACCCAGGATGACTATGATGCGTTGAAGGCCAAGGCGCTGGGCCTGTAACCCGCAGGACGCGAACCGCACATGTCAGATCCACGCAACGGACCGCCTCCGCTGCCCGCTTCCGGCCCTGTGACACCGCCGCCGTTGCCGGGGGCGGCGTTGGACGGTCCGGGCTCTCCGCGGGACGTCCCTCCCCCACCCGGCAGCTTCCCGCTAGACACCTCGCAGCTGCCACAGGCGATCCGCGACGAAGTGGACGCCCCGGACCCGCTGGCCATTGACACCTCCGCCACCGAGTTGAAGGACGGCCTGAACCGGTGCCCGAAATGCGGCGCCACCGATATCCGGCCCAAGCTCGGCACGGACATCCTGGTCTGCCTGTACTGCCGTCACGAATGGCATGGCGCCCGGGTGGAAGAGGCGTTCGGTCTGGGCGAGAACATCGACCAGCTGCGTGGCACCATCATTGCCAGCGGTGCACGCGACATCGATGCCGATGCGTCGGCGCTGATGAGCTTCAAATGCACCGGCTGCGGTGCCGAAGTCACGGTCAACACCGAGAGCACGATGACGGCGCGCTGCCACTGGTGCCGGCATGTGTTCGGCGTCAACGAGCAGATCGCCAATGGCGCGGTGCCGGATGCGGTACTGCCGTTCCACATCAGCAAGGACGATGCGGTTGCCCGCATCCGCCAGTTCGTCGACAAGCGCCGTCTGTTCGCCCTGAAAGCCTTCAAGGATCAGTTCACGCCCGAGAACGTGGTCGGCGTGTACCTGCCATACATGATCGTGGACAGCAATGTCAGCGCCGCCGTGGCGGGCAAGGGCGAGATCCAGACCCGCCGATACACCGTGGGCAGCGAGAAGAACAAGCGCACCGTATACGATGCCGATGTCTACCAGATCGAGCGCCAGGTGAACTTCACCGTCGACGATCTGCCGCTGGAATCCTCTGCCGAGCGCGGCAATCTGGACATCAGTGCCAACACCAACAACATCATCAACACCATTCTGCCGTTCGACACCAAGAACGCGGTGAAATGGAACGCGTCCTACCTGGCCGGCTTCACGTCCGAGAAGCGCAATCTCGATGTCGAAACGCTGCGCCCGCGGCTGGAGGACCAGCTGCTGTCGATCGCGCGCGCACAGGTGGAAGCGTCGGTGCGCGGCTACAACCGGGGCGTCCGCTGGGAGCAGGAACAGCTGGACGTGCATGGCACCCGCTGGGTATCCATGTACCTGCCGGTCTGGCTGTACTCCTATCATCAGCCCGGCCGCAACGGCGGCATGCTGCACTACATCGCGGTGAACGGGCGTACCGGCGAAACCATGGGAAGCGTGCCCGTGCAGCAGTGGAAGATGCTGCTGGCAGCCCTTACGGCCGGCACGATCATCGAAGCAGTGGCAATCCTCATTCTGATGGCGACCGCATGAGCGACGACAGTGGCCTCTGGCTGTTGGCGGCAGGTCCGGCCGGCGCGACCGCGCTGTACTGGGCGCTGTACCGCTACTACCGCAATACCGACAAATCACACGCCTTCGAGCATGAAACCGAAGTGCAGGCCGCGCCCGTCAGCGGCTCGGACCAGAAGGTGGGCCAGGTGCGCGGCACCGAGGCCACCCGCATCGAGGGCGACAACGTCTACCAGTACCGACGACGCGTGGCGCGGCTGAAACCCAGGCCCTGACGGCCGGGAACGATCGGGGACGCGATCCAACGCGTCCCCGCGCACGCGTCATGGCGACGCTCAGCCTGCCTGGCCCAGCCTGATCTTCAGCTGCCGGATCTCCCGCTCGCTCACCCCGATCGCCTTCAGATAACCCTCGGCACCACCGTACTGGCTGCGCAGCGCCGCCAGGAACCGCTCCATGTTGTCCGGCGCGGTCCCGGCCATCCCGGCCATCTTGCGGCCGATCTCCGGATTCTGCCTGATGAGCGCCATGATCTGCGCGTTCATGGCGCTGTCTTTCGGCTGCCCCTGCAGATAGTGGGCTGAGATCGCATAGTTGTGCACGATGTCCGCTTCGGGCACGCCGGCCAGATCCAGCAGCAGGCCCGCGATGATGCCGGTGCGATCCTTGCCGGCCGTGCAGTGGAACAGCACGGTGCCGTCCTGCTGTGCGGCGATGCGCTGGAACACCTGCTTGAACTGTGGCTGGCTTTGGCCCAGCCACTGTACGTACGCATCGCCCAACGTATCGGGGAAGCTGGCCATCATCTTCTGCAGGTCCATCTGCTCGGTGCCCATCAGTGAGATGCGCTGGTAGTCGAAGCGCTCATCGCGGGCCAGCAGGTCCGGCGACTGCCGTTCCTCGTCTGCGGTACGCAGGTCGATGTCCAGCTTCACCCCGGCCGCGGCCAGCGCGTCGCGGTCTGCGTCGGTCAGGCGGCCGAGGTCGGCGGTGCGCACGAATGCCTCGGCGGGAATCGGCCCATGGCGGCCCTGCAGACCGGCGAAGGTACGCACGTTCCATGCTCCCTGCAGCGGTATTTCCCGCGACGCATCGGCGGCGACAGGCACCACGTTGGCGGTGGCAGTCGGCTTTGCAGCCACGGCCTCCGGGGCATCGGCGGCGACCGCAGTCATGGCCACCGGCAAGCAGAGCATCAGGGCCAGGAAAAGGCTGGCAGGGCGAGTCTTCATGAGGTTCTCCAGGGCTTTCAGAAGTTGATGGCCACATCGAGGCCAAAGGTGCGCGGGTCGTTGAAGATGCCGGTCTGGCCAAGTGCCGGACTGTTGAGCTTGTAGAACAGGTGCTGCTCATCGAGCAGATTGCGCGCCCATAATGAGAACGACATCGTGGTGCCAGTGCTGTTCATGGGTACATCCACCAGTGCAACGCGGGCATTGACCACGAATGAACGGTCGGTCAGCATCTGGTCGTACTCGCTGGTGTAGAAGCCGTCGGACCAGTTCCCATCAACGTGGAACTTCAGCGCGGAAAAATTGGCGAACGGCACCAGATAGTCGATGGCCAGGCTGCCGGCGTTCTTCGGCGCCAGCAGCGGCTGCACGGTCACCTGCACGCCTGCGCCGAACGGATCGACCGCGGTCTGCGCATCGATCTTCGTGTAGGCGTAGTTGAGTGCCAGGGTGAGGTTGTCCACCGGCATCACGTTGAACTCCAGTTCCGCGCCGCGTGATCTGCCATCGCCCAGTGCGTTGGTGGTGACCATCGTGGTACGCGTCTCGCCGCTGTTCGGGTCGAACGGCAACGAGAAATCCATCTGCTTGTGAGCAATCGTGGCGTCGAAGAGCGCGACGTTGAGACGGGCGCGGTCGTCCCAGAACTGCGTCTTGAAACCCAGCTCGTAGGCGGTCACTTCTTCCGGGCCGAACGCGGTGTAGTTCGTCGAGCGGGAATTCGCGCCACCAGCCTTGAAGCCGGTGCTGTAACGCACGTAGACCATGGCCTGGCCACCGAGGTCATAGGCAATGTTGACCATCGGGTCGAAGCGGCTCCAGCGGTCGTTGAACGCCAGCTGGGTGGCGGCACCGTTGACGGTGTACAGGTTGCCCTTCTTGTCATCGCGTGTGTAACGGCCACCTGCGGTCAGGTGCAGCCGGTCCATCGCTTCCGGCGTCCACGTCGCTTGCCCGAATACCCCCAGGCTGTCGGTCCATGCCTTGCTGGCACGGTCCACGCGTACTTTCGAGAGATCCAGCGGATTGGTTGCCGGGTTGACGGTGTAGCTGTTGCCACCCGGCCCCCACACCAGCATGTTCGGAGTCTGCGCATTGTCGCCGGCAGTCTCGTGGTAGAAGAATGCACCGCTCAGGAACTGCAGCTGGTCGGTGTTGCCGATCAGCTGGAACTCCTGGCTGTACTGGTGCTGGTAGACCTGGGCAAGGCTGTAGCGTCCGAATGGCGTACCGGCCCCTCCATAGGCCGAGATCGCGTCGACCAGGCCCATGTCGAACTGGCCTTGGGTCAGTTCGCGATAGGAACTGATGGACTTGAGCTCAAGCTGGTCGCTGAGGGTCCAGGACAGGTTCAGCAGGTGTCCGCTGGTGCGGCCGATATTGTCCTCCTGCGGTCCTCCCAGGATCGCACTGTCGCGCCGGTCCTGGCTGGCACCGGCCTGCTGCAGCGGGCTGAGGAAGGCACCCGGGACCAGCACCTGCGTGTGGTAAGGCGTGGTCGCATCGTAGGATCTGTCGAAGGCGTACAGCAGCGAGAAATCTTCGCTGGGCTGCCAGAGCGCGCTGAGTCGCGCGCCGCGCTTGTCATAGGCGTTGAAATCGCGCTCGCCGCGCATCGGATTGTCCGTGGTGCCGTCACGCTTTGCCTGCACGGCATCGACCTTGAAGCTGAGATCCGCCACCCTCGGCAGATCCAGGTGCAGTGCGGTGGTGTGGCCACCAAAGTTCGACACGCCCGCGCTCACGCTGCCACCGAACTCCCCGGTTGGCTGCTTTGTCACGATGCTCACCGCACCGCCTTCAGTATTGCGGCCGAACAGCGTGCCTTGCGGCCCTTTCAGCACTTCGATGCGCTCCACGTCGTAGAGCATGCTGCCCAAGCCCTGCGCACGCCCCATGAACACACCATCGACATAGATGCCGACTCCGGCATCGCGGGCGGGTTGATTGGCGTCTCCGGATGCGCCAATGCCGCGGATGCCGATGTTGAGCGCCGAGCTGCGGGTCGCGAACGGGGTGACACGCAGCGATGGGATCGATCCGTCGGACAGACTGCCCAGCGAGATCGCACTCCGATCCTTCAAGCCTTCTGCGTCGACGACGGAGACCGATATGGGCGTTTCCTGCAGGTTGGTGGCGCGCTTCTGTGCGGTCACCACCACCTGGTCCAGGGCGACCACGGTGCGCGCGGTTTCGCTGGAGATATCGGCGGTCGGGGCTTCTTCGGCACGGGCCAAGGCGGGCAACGTAGTGGCAACGGCCAGGGCAAGGAGGGATCGGTGCAGCGGAAGGTGGCGCATCGGACTCATTCACGGAAGGGGCTGGCCGGCGCAGTGTGGAGGCGGCCAGTGACAGATGAATGACCGTTCATTCACGCGATCCGTGAAGTACTATCCCGGCCCTTCATCCCAGCCAGGAAGATCCATGACACAGACGCCCGCGGTCCCCTCGCCCGCAGCGGATACGGCCGCCGCCCATGCAGATGCGCAGCGGCGGCGCATCCTCGATGCCGCGCAGACATGCTTCATCACCCGGGGATTCCATGCCGGCTCCATCGCCGACATCGCTGCGCAGGCGCAGATCAGCCAGGGACTGATGTACCGCTACTTCGCCAGCAAGCGGGCCCTGATCCTGGCCCTGATCGAGCGCCAGCTCCGGCACGACCAAGCGTCCATCAGCCAGATGCCGGATGCACCGGACCTGCTGGCTGGGCTGCTGGAGTGCTACCAGCAATGGGCACGGGGTGAGGTACTGCCGATCCACGGCAATGCCATTGCCAGCGTAGCGCTGTTTGCGGAAATCAACGCCGAAGCACACCGCGACCCGGCGCTCGCCGAGGTGCTGCGCCGCCACGACAAGCAGATCACCGCCGCGATTCATGGCTGGCTGCGTGAGCGTGACGCGGGCCGTGGCCGCACGCCGGACGAAGAGCGGATCGCCCGCCGTACCCTGCTGCTGCGAGTGCTGGTGGAAGGGCTGGCCATGCGGGCAGTGCGCGACCCTGATCTGCCCACGCCCCGCGTACGCATGCTGCTGGCCGATGCCATCGCGCAGGTTCTGGACGAGTGAGGAACGTTGCGCAGCCGGCATGGCACCATCACGCGGTCTCCCACCCTGCCGGTCTCATGCTTTCCGGGTCGCCCTCCCGAGCATCCCGCCATGATCGCCCTGCTCCCGCGTACCTGCCTGGCCGCGCTGTGCTGCCTGTCCCTTCCCGTCATGGCCCAGGATGCATCCTTCGGCTTTGGCCAGCAGAGCACCGAAACCTCGCAGACCACCCAGACCTCGACCACCCAGAGCCAAAGCCAGCGCAGCGATGACACGGCCTTCGGCAGCAGCGGCTCGATGACCTCGCAGTCCAGCACCCATTCCCGGACGCATTCCGAATCGAACAGCGAGAGCACCGGCGTGGATCTGGAGATCGGCGTCCCCGATGACACCGATCGCTGGGGCCAGGAACGCCGCCATCCCCGCGATCTGCGTGACAGCGACCTGTTCGGCACGTGGACGCTGGGCGAGGAGAACGGGAACACCTGCACGATCGAACTGAAGAGCATGGAGTGGTTCGGCGGCTACAGCGCCTATGTGCCGGCGGGCTGTCCAGAGGGATTCTTCCCGGCCACCCGCTGGGTGCTTTCCGGTAACCAGTTGCTGCTGACCGACACCAGCAACACGGTGTACGGCCGTTTCCGTGCATCGGGTGGCGGACGGTGGTCTGGCTTTCGCGAGTCCGACGGCGCGCGGCTCTACCTGAATCCGAAGGGTCGCTGACGGACGCCCTGCACGCCCCGCGGACGGCAGCATCAGGAAGATCAGGCAACCTTCCTTGAACCGCCCTGCGATGTCCGCCCCCACCGGTCCCCGCCTCGTCATCTATGCCGCCCTGGCCGGCAACCTCGCCATTGCCGTGGCCAAATTCATCGCCGCTGGCATCTCCGGCAGTTCAGCGATGCTCAGTGAAGGCGTGCACTCCCTGGTCGACACCCTGAACGAAGTGCTGTTGCTGTACGGGCTGCGCAGGGCCGGCAAGGCGCCGGACGCCGTGCATCCATTCGGCTACGGGCGCGAGCTGTATTTCTGGAGCTTCATCGTGGCCTTGCTGGTGTTTGCGGCGGGCGCGGGCGTGTCGGCATACGAGGGCATCCAGCACATCCGCCAGCCGGAACCGGCGACCCACCATGTGCTGAGCTACAGCGTGCTGGGCATTTCCATCCTCTTCGAAGGCGCGTCGTGGTGGGTGGCGCTGCGCGAGTTCCGCCGCACCAAGGGCAGGCTCGGCTACTTCGAGGCGTTCCGACGCAGCAAGGACCCGTCCACGTTCACCGTGCTTCTGGAGGACAGTGCAGCCCTGCTCGGTCTCGGATTCGCGCTGGCCGGGCTGGTCGCGGCGCAACTGCTGGACATGCCGGTCCTGGACGGCGTGGCCTCGCTGTGCATCGCCGCAGTTCTGGCGGTGACTGCGTTCCTGCTGGCACGCGAGACCAAGGGTCTGCTGGTGGGCGAGCCTGCCCATCCAGCGGTGGCCGAGCGCATCCTGGCCGTCGCCGAAACCGATGCCGATCTGCGCCGCGCCAATGGCGTGACCACCATGCAGATGGGCCCAGAGCAGGTGGTGGCCATGCTCAGCGCGGAGTTCGAGGATGATCGGCATACGCCGCAGATCGAGGCCTGCATCACCCGCATCGAAAACGCCGTCAAGCGTGAGTACCCGGAACTGGTGGCGCTGTTCGTCAAACCGCAGACGCCGGAAGTCTACGCCGCCCGGCGTGCGGCGCTTCGCGCGCCGCGTTCACCGGATTGACGCCGCGTCCGCATCCGCTTCACCCTGCCAGCGCCAGACTGATCCCCCGTTCGCCGACCCGCTACCGCCGTGCCTGACTGGCTGCCCGATCACTGGACGCTCCTGCCGCGCCGCTTCTACCAGCGTCCGCCGCAGGAGGTCGCCCCCGAACTCCTGAATGCGCTGCTGATACGCAGCGATGGACGGGCGGCCCGTATCGTCGAGGTCGAGGCCTACGGCGGCAGCCAGGACCCGGCCGCGCACTCCTACCGGGGACCGACGCCGCGGACAGCCAGTATGTTCGGGGAGGCCGGGCACCTGTACGTGTACTTCAGCTACGGCATCCACTGGGGAAGCAACGTGGTGTGCGGGCAGGAACACGAGGGCGTGGCAGTCCTGCTGCGTGCAGCGGAGCCCGTGCAGGGCATCGACAGGATGCGGGAACTCAGGCCAGCCGCACGGCACGACCGCGATCTTGCCAGCGGCCCAGGCAAGCTGTCCCAGGCATTCGGCCTGGACAAGAGCTTCGACGGCGCCGATCTGGTGACGGGCAGCCACGGTGTGGCCATTGCCCGCGACGGCACACCTCCGCCGACGGACCCGGTCATCGGCCCGCGGATCGGCATCAGCCGCGCCGTCGACTTTCCGTGGCGCTGGCATGTCCGCGGCCATCGGCACGTCTCGGCACGCGCCCCCCGGCCTGCATCGGCAGCACGCAGATGACGCCGCTGGACCGGCCACTGCGGCGTGAACTGGAGATCGACGGCCAGCACTACACCCTGACGCTTGATCCGCAGGGCCTGAAGCTGGTGGAAAAAGGCCGGCGCAAGGGTGTGGTCCTGCGCTGGCGTGACCTGGTGTCAGGTGATGCTGCCCTGGCCGCCGCCCTGCAGGCATCGTTGCAGACGCGCTGAGCGGACGCCCCACCACAGTGCCGACGGACAACGCCGGATCCGGATCAGGTGCGCACCGTCGCCCACGTTGGCGCGTGATCGCTGGCCTTGTCCTGCAGGCGCACCCAACGATCCACGCCTGCATCCACCAGGCGTGCCGCCAGGATCGGGTTCAGCAGCAGGTGATCGATGCGCAGTCCCCGGTCGCGCTCGGCATGCTGGCGGAAGTAGTCCCAGAATGTGTAGATCGTGCTGTCACCGTGCACGCTGCGCAGGGCGTCGGTCCAGCCCTGCGCGAGCAGATGCTCGAACTGCTCGCGCACCTCCGGCTGGAACAGCGCGTCGCGGCGCCATGCCTTCGGGTCGTACACATCGGCCTCGGTGGGGATGACGTTGAAATCGCCCAGCAGCACTGCAGGGTGCGGGAGATCGACGAGGCTGCGCGCGTGACGGATAAGGCGCTTCATCCAGCGCAGCTTGTAGTCGAACCTGGGGCCCGGCTGGGGATTGCCGTTGGGCAGGTAGAGACCACCCACGACGATGCCGTGCACCGCCGCTTCCAGATAGCGGCTCTGCACATCCGCCGGTTCGCCCGGCAACCGCCGCCGGCTCTCCACCGGCACCGCATCCCTTGCCAGCAGGGCCACGCCATTCCATCGCGCTTCGCCCAGCCACAGTGCACCGTAGCCGGCCTGTTCCAGCGCATCGGCCGGGAATGCAGCATCGGTGGCCTTCAGCTCCTGCAATGCGACCACGTCCGGCGATGTCCTGTCGAGCCAGGCAAGCAGATGGGGCAAGCGCGTGCCGATACCGTTGACGTTGAACGTGGCGATGCGCAACGTCTTGCGGCGGGCCATGCAGAACTCCTGAAGCCGGCGGGCAGAGCTATCACTGTGCCTGCGCCGTCATGCAGGCGCCGTCGACGTCATCGAAACGACGCTCGGCGATCATGGCGAACGCGCCCACAGCAACCTGCTGCGAGCGCTACCCGGCCCCGCGCCCGCCCGCCAGAAACAGCGCCATGCGCTGCAGCTCGTCCTCCAACGCACTGCGGAACAGCCGGTCGCGCGCCAGTGAGCGCCCCGCATAGCCGAGCGATGGCTCAAGCTGGCCGTCGCGGACACTCACATTGGCCCACCCCACCACCTGCTCGCGCCACAACATCGGCAGCGCGTAGTAGCCATACTGGCGCTTGGGCGCCGGCGTGTAGGCCTCGAACCTGTAGACCCAGCCCCACAGCAGCTCGAACCGCCGGCGGTCCCAGACCACCGGATCGAACGGCGCCAGCAGGCGTACCTGCTCGTCCGGCGCATGCCGTCGTGAGCGCGGATTCTCGTCCGCCGGCCAGTACCACGTGGTGCCCTCCACGGTAGCGCTCGCCAGCTGTTCCTTCGCCAGCTTCAGCGCCTGCCGGGTCTGCTCGGCCAGATGCGGTGCGCCGTAGCCCAGCAGCCGGGCCAGGTAGGTCAGGCTGGCCGATGGAAGCGGCGCGTACTTGCGCACGATCAGCGCGACCAGTGCCGCCGCGCGCCGCACGCGCCCGTCCTCGCTGTCCTCCGCCGGCGCATGCTCGGCCACGCTGTAGATGCGCGTTCCGCTGTCGCGCCGCTGCACCCGCAGCAGGCCGCGATAGTGCATGCCCTCCAGCAGATGCGTGCTGGCGTTGCTGGTGCCGCCCCAGTAGTTGGTCACCCGGCCGTGCGCGAACGCCTGGTCGACCTCGCGCGGATGCACGCTGCCACGTTCGCGCACGAACGCCAGCACATCCGCCGCACGGCGTTCGGTGTCCGCGTCCCATGCACGCCGGGCCACGCGGGGATGCATCAACGCCAGGTACTCGCGCGGCAGGAAGCCGTAGTTGACCAGGCAGTCCTCCTCTACCGGCAGGCGCGGGTAACGCCGCTCGAGGTCACCGGCCCGATAGTCCTTCACCCGATGCCGCAGTGTCAGATCCTGTGCCCGGGCCGGCGCGCGGATCGGATCGGCCTGTACGAAGCCCAGCCGCCGGATCGCGGCCATCAACGTTGTCGGCGGGAACAGGGTGCGCGCCACCGCGTAGCGGCGCAGGTCGTCGAGAGTGGGCTGCCTGGACATGACGCCATTGTAGGCGCGCGCCGGGGGTATGCTGTCAGGCCCCGGTCCACTGACGTCCATCATGCGCACGCTGTATCCCCCGATCACGCCCTATCGCGAGCACACTCTGCCCGTGAGCACGCTGCACACCCTGCATGTCGAAGAGTGCGGGACGCCCGGCGGCATTCCGGTGGTGTATCTCCATGGCGGTCCCGGTGCCGGCATCTCACCCACGCATCGTCGCTTCTTCGACCCGGCGCGGTACCGCATCGTGCTGATCGACCAGCGCGGCAGCGGCCGTTCCACCCCGTTCGGCGAACTGCGCGACAACACCACGCAGGAACTGGTGGCCGATATCGAGAAGGTACGTGAGCACCTCGGTATCGAGCGCTGGCTGGTGTATGGCGGCTCCTGGGGCTCGACGTTGTCGCTGGCGTACGCGCAGGCCCATCCCGCCCGCGCCACCGGCCTCATCGTGCGCGGCGTGTATCTGGGGCGGGACATCGAGAACCAATGGTTTTCCGAGCCGCAGGGCGGTGCGCGTTGGATATTTCCGGAGCGCTGGGACCGCTATGAAGCGCACATTCCCGAAGATGAGCGCGGCAACCTGCTGCAGGCGTACTGGACACGCCTGGACAGCCCGGACCCCGCCATCCGCATTGCTGCCGCAATGGCGTGGCTGGGCTGGGAGGACAATGCTGCGACCCTGCAGCACGAGGTGTCCGCCGAATCCAGCAGCGACCCGATGGATACCCTGGCCAAGGCCCGGATAGAGGCGCATTACTTCCGCAACAGGGCCTTCCTTGAGCCCGGCCAGCTGCTGCGCGATGTGGAGCGGATCCGCCACCTCCCGGCGGTGATCGTACAGGGCCGCTACGACATCATCTGTCCGCCACGCAGCGCGTGGGAACTGGCCAAGGCGTGGCCGGAAGCCAGGCTGGAGATGGTAATTGCCGGCCACAGTGCGAACGAAGCGGCCACGACCGACGCGCTGGTGCGCGCGACCGACGACTTCGCCGATCGTTTCGGCCAGCCCGGCTGAATCGCCCCTTCACCGTGCCACGGTGAAGCCGACCGTCGTCAGACCGTCCGAACTGGCCACGAACACTTCGCCGCCATGCAGTGCGGCGATGGCCTTGACGATGGACAACCCCAGCCCGTGATGGCGCTCGCCCCGATACTCACGGGCCTGGTCGACCCGGTAGAAGCGCTCGAACAGCAGGGGCAGATGCTCGGCGGCGATGCCGTTGCCTTCATTCAGCACGGCCACCCGCACGCCCTCGCCTTCGGACTGCAGCTGCACACGCACGTCACTGCCTGGACGCGCGTGCTGCACGGCGTTGTGCAACAGGTTGGTCAGCGCGCGGCGGAACAACGACGGATCGATGCGGGCGGTGGCGTCGCCTTCGACATGCAACGTCAGCTGGGCCTCTTCGAACAGGAATTCCATGAATTCACCGGCGGTGGCGACCTCGTCTGCCAGCTGGACCTGACGCGTTTCCACCGCGATATCGCCCTGGCCGGCCCGCGACAGGAACAACATATCGTTGACGATCGCACGCAGGCGCTCCAGTTCCTCCAGGTTGGACTGCATGACCTCCTGCAGCGCCGCCACATCACGCGGACGGGACAGGGCCACCTGGGTCTGTCCCATCAGATTGGCCAGGGGGGTGCGCAGCTCGTGCGCGACGTCCGCGTTGAACCCGTCCAGCCGCGTGTACGCTGCTTCCAACCGATCCAGCGCGCCGTTGAAGGCCTGCGTGAGGTGGCCCAGTTCGGCCGGCAGTCCCTGCGCGGCCAGGCGCTGCGACAGCCGCTGCGGGCTGAGCGAGCGTGCCTCGTTGGACAGCGCCCGCAGCGGGGCCAGCCCCAGCCGGGCGATCCAGTAGCCAAGCCCGGCCACCAGCAGCACGCCCAGCCCGCCGGCCACCCACAACGCAACGCCGAAGCGCTGCAGCGCCTGCGTATAGGGCTCCGAGTCGATGCCGATCCACAGGTCCACATCCGGTCGCGCGCCCTTGCCCGGCACCCGCTCATACAGCGTGCGCAGCGGGTGCCCGCCCTCACGCGCCAGCGTGCCCATGCCGTTGTCACCCTTGCCGGGGGCCTGCACCTGCGGCTCTGCCTGGCCGATGCGGAATGTGGGGTTCTCGCTCCATGCCCAGACCAGGGTGTCGCGGTCCCCGGAGATCAGGTTGCCGACCTTCTCGCGCACCTTGTTCCAGCGCTCGGTGCTGTCGCACATCGCGACGCTGCCACTGACCGCGTGCAGCTTGGTCTGCAGTTCCGCATGCTGGTAGCGCACCACCTGCCGCTCGAGCACGCCATAGACGCCCACGCCCAGCAGAGCAAACACCAGCAATGCGGCCAGCGCGAACATCGCCGACAGGCGCTGGGCGATCGACATCCTCATCCCCGCCCACCCTCGTCCTCGCGCACTTCCAGCACGTAGCCCATGCCGCGCACGGTATGCAGCAGCTTGCTCGGGTAAGGGCCGTCGATCTTGCCGCGCAGGCGCTTGATCGCTACTTCGACCACATTGGTATTGCTGTCGAAATTGATGTCCCAGACCTGGGCGGCGATCACCGTCTTGGACAGGATCTGGCCCCGCCGCTGTGCCAGCAGCGCCAGCAGCGCGAACTCCTTGCCGGTCAGGTCCAGCCGCGAGCCATCGCGGTAAGCCCGCCGGGCCAGCAGGTTCACCTGCAGATCGCCCACCTGCAGTTCGGTCGGCTCCTGCTGGCGCCCACGCCGCACCAGGGCCTGCAGCCGCGCCAGCAGTTCGATGAACGAGAACGGCTTGACCAGGTAGTCGTCGGCGCCCTGCCCCAGGCCGTGCACGCGATCATCCACGCGGTCCCGCGCGGTCAGCATGATCACCGGTGTCTGCTTGCTGCGGCGCAGCTCGCGCAGCACGCTGAAGCCATCCATGCCCGGCAGCATCACATCCAGCACGATCACGTCGTAGTCGAACTCGCGCGCCAGATGCAGGCCGGTGACACCGTCCGCAGCCAGATCCACCGCCCAGCCCTGCTCGCCCAGGCCGGTGCGCAGGTAATGGGCGGTCTTGCCTTCATCTTCCACGATCAGCAGTTTCATCCAGGGTCCGCCAGGGCAGCGCCCGCCGCCTCCCTGCGCTCGCGGCGACGCTGCAGGAACAGGCGGTCCAGGGCCAGGTAGATCACCGGGGTACTGTACAGGGTCAACAGCTGGCTGATCAGCAGGCCACCGACCACCGCCACGCCCAGCGGCTGGCGCAGTTCCGAACCCGTACCGAAACCGATCATCAGCGGAATGGCACCGAGCAACGCGGCCAGCGTGGTCATCATGATCGGGCGGAACCGGGTCAGGCAGGCCTCGTGGATCGCCTCCAGCGGCGCCAGCCCGCGGTTGCGCTGTGCGTCGAGGGCGAAGTCGACCATCAAGATGCCGTTCTTCTTGACGATGCCGATCAGCAGCACGATGCCGATCAGCGCCATGATCGAGAAGTCCAGCCCCCACAGCCAGAGCATCAGCACCGCGCCGATGCCGGCCGACGGCAGAGTGGACAGGATGGTCAGCGGGTGCACGAAACTCTCGTACAGCACGCCGAGGATGATGTAGACCGCCAGCAGGGCCGCGAGGATCAGCAGCGGCTGGCTGGCCAGCGACTCCTGGAAGGCCTGTGCCGTGCCCTGGAAGCGGCCGCTGATGCTGGCAGGCATGCCGATCTGCGCCTGCGCCTGCTCCACCAGGCCGACCGCTTCGCCCAGTGAAACGCCGGGGGCAAGATTGAAGGACAGGTTCACCGCCGGCAGCATGCCGTTGTGGCTGATCGACAGCGGACCATTGCCCGGAGGCTGCACCTGGGCCACGGCCGACAGCGGCACCATCTGCCCGGTCAGTGGCGAACGCAGGTGGAAGTAGGACAGCGCATCGACCTGCCCCAGCATGCCCGGCGCGATTTCCAGGATGACCCGGTACTGGTTGGTTTCGGTCTGGAACTCGTTGATCTGGCGCTGGCCGAAGGCATCGTAGAGCACCTGGTCGATGTCGTTGGCGGTCAGGCCGAAGCGCGCCGCTGCCGTGCGGTCGATCTCCAGCCGGGTCACGCTGGCGCCGACCTGCTGGTCATTGGACACGTCGCGCAGCTGCGGCAGGCCCCGCAGCCGCTCGGTCAGCTGCTCGGCCCACTGCGACAGTTCGCGGCTGTCCTGTCCGCGCAGGGCGTACTGGTACTGCGTCCGCGCCGGCCCGGCGCCGAGATTGATGTCCTGCGCCGCGCGCATGTACACGGTGATGCCGGGCACGCTGGCCATCTTCGCCCGCACCCGGTCAATGAAGCCGTGCACGTCCACATCGCGGTCGCCGCGGTCCTTCAGCACGAACCAGAAGCGGCCGTTGGACAGCGTCTGGCTGCCGGCAGTGGCACCGACCGCGTGGTTGTAGGCCTGCAGGGCCGGATCATCCGCAACGATGCGCGCGAGCTGCTGGTGCTTGGCCACCATGTCCTCGTAGCCGATGTCCTGCGCCGCCTCGGTGGTGGCGAACACGAAGGCGGTGTCCTGCAGGGGGAAGAAGCCTTTGGGAATCACTATGTACGAGGCCACCGCCACCGCCACGGTCAGGCCGAAGCCCGCCAGCACCAGCCGCTGGCGGCGCAGGGCCCATTGCAGGCTGCGGTCGTAGCCGGCCAGCAGGCGCCCGGCCAGGGTCCGCTCGCTGTCCCGGTGCGCCGGCATGCGCTTCATCAGGTGCGCGGCCATCATCGGTGCCAGGGTCAGCGAGGCGACGATGGAAATCAGGATCGCCACGGTGATGGTCAGCGCGAACTCGGCGAACAGGCGCCCGACCACCCCGCCCATGAACAGCAGCGGGATGAAGGCGGCAATCAACGACAGGCTGATCGAGACCACGGTGAAGCCGATTTCGCCGGCGCCCTTCAGGGCGGCGTCCACCGGACCGAGCCCGGCCTCGCGGTGACGGTGGATGTTCTCAACCACGACGATCGCGTCGTCGACCACAAAGCCGACCGCAACCACCAGTGCCACCAAGGTCAGGTTGTTGAGGCTGAAGCCGGCCACGTACATCGCGGCGAAGGTCGCCACCAGCGCGACCACCAGTACCGCGCCGACGATCAGCGTGGCGGAAAGCTGGCGCAGGAACAGGCCCATCACCAGCACCACCAGCACGATGGTCAGTACCAGGGTGAGCTCCACCTCGTGCAGCGACGCGCGGATGGTGCGCGTACGGTCGTTGAGCACCTCCACATCGACGCTGGCCGGCAGGTTCGCGCTCAGTTCCGGCAAGGCGGCCAGCACCGCATCGGTGGTGCGCACGATGTTCGCGCCGGGCTGCCGGCTGATGATCAGGCCGACTCCGGGCTGGCCGTTCGGCCACGCCTGCACGTAGGCATTCTCGGCGCCGTCGATCACCTGCGCGACGTCACCCAGCGCCACCGGTGCGCCGTCACGATAGGCAACGACCAGGCGCCGGTAGTCCTGGGCACTGAACAGTTGGTCGTTGGCCTCGAAGGTGGACGTGCGCTGCTCGCCCATCAGTGCACCCTTGGCCTGGTTGAGGCTGGCGTTCTGCGACACGCCACGCAGGTCGGACAGGGTCAGGCCCATCGCCGCCAGCCGCTCCGGCTGGGCCTGGATGCGGATCGCCGGACGCTGCTGGCCGACGATGCCGACCTCCGAAACGCCGCTGATCTGGCTGATCGAGCGTGCGAGGCGGCTCTCGGCCAGATCGCTCAATTCGGTCATCGACATCTGGGTCGACACCACGCTGAGCACCAGGATGGGACTGTCGGCCGGATTCACCTTGCGCCAGGTCGGCATGTTCGGCAGTTCACTGGGCAGGCGGCCGGCGGCGGCGTTGATCGCCGCCTGCACTTCCTGCGCGGCCGTGTCGATGTTCTTTTCCAGATCGAACTGCAGGGTGATCGAAGTGCTGCCCAGTGCACTGGTCGAGGTCATCTCGATGATGCCGGGCACGCCCGTCAGCTGGGTTTCCAGTGGCGTGGCCACCGCCGAGGCCATGGTCTCGGCGCTGGCACCGGGCAGATTGGCATTGACCCGGATGGTCGGGAACTCAGCCTCCGGCAACGGCGCCACCGGCAGGCGCGGCAATGCTGCCACGCCCAGCAGCACCACCGCCAGGGTCAACAGGGTCGTGGCGACCGGGTGATGAACGAACCAGCTGGACAGCGAGGTGCGCGCGCTCACGGTGCCGCCCCGCGCCGGACCGCTGCAGGCGCCGCGGCGGGTTTGGCCTCGGCCACCACCGTGCCCGGCCGCAGCCGCGACTGTCCATCGCGTACCACCACATCGCCGACCCGCAGCTCACCCTGCACGACCACCTGCCCGCCGTCCTGTTCACCGACCGTGACCGGCAGCGATTCCACGCTGCCATCAGCGACCACGCGGTAGACGAAGCTGCCCTGCACGCCACGCTGGATCGCCGCGGCATCCAGCACCAGCGCGCCCGTGCTCTGGCCGGTGCGCACCCGCACGCTGACCAGCTGTCCGGGCCACAGCTGGTCGGACGCATTGCTGAAGCGCGCGCGCAGCCGCACCGTACCGGAGGCCTCGTCCACCTGGTTGTCGATCACCTGCAACGTGCCCTCAGCCAGCAGCTGGCCACCCTCGCGGTCCAGTGCCTGCACCTGTGCGCCGCCTGCGGCGAGCGCCTGTCGCAGCTGCGGCAGCGCGTCCTGCGGCAGCGCGAACACCACCGAGATCGGATCGGTCTGCTGCACGGTCACCAACCCCTGCGTGTCACTGGCGCGCACCAGATTGCCCGGATCCACCTGGCGCAGACCAATGCGGCCGTCCATCGGCGCCACGATGCGCGTATACGAGAGCTGCACCTGCGCTGCGTCCACCGCAGCCTGGTTGCCGCGGCCGGTGGCCTGCAACTGCTGCACGGTGGCGGCCTGCTGCTCCAGCATCTGCCGCGACACCAGCTGGTCGCTGGACAGATGCTGCAGCCGTGACAGATCCGAGCGCGCCGCGTCCAGCGTGGCGCGGTCGCGCACCAGCGCCGCCTGTGCACCGCCCAGACCGGCACGGATGGCGCGATCATCGATACGCGCGAGCAGTTGCCCCTTGCGCACCTTCTGCCCTTCCTCGAACAGCACTTCGGTCAGCACGCCATCCACCTGCGGGCGCAGCACGGTGCTCTGCAGCGACTGCACCGTGCCGACGCCGCTTCGCCAGTGCGGGACATCACGCTGCTCGACGCGCGTGGTGACCACCGGTACCGGTGGCGGTGCCGCGCTGGGCTGTGCGTCGCCGCGGGAAACGCCGTGGAACAACATCGCCAGCAACAGGGCAACCAGCAGTGCCGCTCCCAGCGCGAGGTGGCGGCGGCGCAGCAGCGCAGTGACATCAGGCAATCGCATGGCAGGGGGTCCAATCCGGTGCCCGCGCCGGTCTGCGCAGGCCTGCCGTCATCCTGGGTGGCAACCTCCGGCACCATGCTGTCGCCTGCCTGACAATTCCGTCAGCTTCGACTGCGGCCGCTATACCAAGGTATAGCGACGCTAACCCACGGGCCTCTAGGCCGTGCCCGGCCAGCGGCCGACAATGGCACCACCGCCGGGAAACGCGCCCGGCAGCCCCTTCCCACCTGCACGGAGACGCCGATGGATCCCGACCCTGCCGGGCGCAACGCGCCCCTGCCTGCCTGTTTCCGCCCGTACCGGGCGCCTGGCGGCCGGTCCCTGCCTGCGTGAGTGCGGGGGGCCGCCAGGCGCACCTGCCTGGAGAGTGCCCCCATGTTCTGCAAGACCCTCTACATCACCCTGCGCCGCCTGATGGGTACGCGCGATGTCACCGCCCTGCGCAGCCAGCTGTGGGTGCATGGCCCAGTGCTGTTTGCCCGTTCGCTGGCGCTGGGCTCGCCACGCGTGGTGGCCGACGTCCTTTCGTTGCTGCCGATCAGCGAGCGCATCAGCGTCCTGCGCCATCTGCCCTACCCCCTCCGCGACGCGATGAAGCCGCTGTGCATCGGCGGCAGCCAGCGCCTTCGCATGCAGCCCTGGTCGCCTGACGTACTGGCCCTGCGCTCCGCCTGAACGGCGACGCGACGCCCTGCCCCCTGCGTGCCGGTCCTGCGCCGGCCCCATCAAGGAGTTCCCCATGAGCCTGCTCAATGCCTGGTTCAACGCTTTCCTGCGCAGCCGGCGCGCCGGCAACCTGTTCCGGCGCCGGGCGATGCCCGAAGCCGGCTTCGGTCCCGGCAACAGCGGGAGCGTACCGTTCAACCTCACCGCCGGACTGGTCACCTTGGCGCAGCTCGATGAAGCGCACCTGCTGAGCAGGCTGGACTCGCACGCCGATGGCCTGGGCCAGCACGAGGCGGACTTACGGCTGGCCGCCCTCGGCCCGAACGAAGTCGATCACGAAAAGCCGCTGCCGTGGTGGCGCCACCTGTGGCAGTGCTACCGCAATCCGTTCAACCTGCTGTTGACCGTGCTGGCAGCGGTCTCCTGGCTGACGGAGGATGCGAAGGCCACGGTGGTGATCGGCGCGATGGTGCTGTTGTCCACCCTGATCCGCTTCGTCCAGGAAGGGCGTTCCAACCGCGCCGCTGAACGGCTGAAGGCACTGGTGGGGAACACGGCGCGTGTACTGCGGCGCACCCCTGGAACGGAAGCGGCAGACCTGGCCGATCAGTACTTCGGTGCGCACCTGCACAGCCGGCGGCCCTCACGGCTGCTGGACCTGCCGATCCGCGAGCTGGTACCCGGCGATCACCTCGTGCTCTCGGCCGGCGACATGATTCCGGCCGACTGCCGGGTGCTGTCGGCCAAGGATCTGTTCGTGGCCCAGGCGGCCATGACCGGGGAATCACTGCCGGTGGAGAAGTTCGCCCATCCGGGCGATGCGCAGGCCGGCCTGCTCGATCAGCACAACCTGCTGTTCATGGGTACCAACGTGGTCTCCGGCACGGCCACCGCGGTGGTACTGGCTACCGGCAACCGCACCTATTTCGGCACTCTGGCCGAGCGCAGCATCGCCAGCGACCGTGCGCCCACGGCCTTCCAGGCCGGGGTCAACAGTGTCAGCTGGCTGCTGATCCGCTTCGCCCTGGTGATGGTGCCGTTCGTGCTGCTGGTCAATGGCTGGACCAAGGGTGACTGGACCGAAGCCTTCCTGTTTGCCCTGTCGGTGGCGGTCGGCCTGACCCCGGAAATGCTGCCGATGATCGTCACCTCCACCCTGGCCAAGGGGGCGGTGCTGCTGTCGCGCCGCAAGGTGATCGTCAAGCGCCTGGACGCCATCCAGAACTTCGGTGCCATGGACGTGCTGTGCACCGACAAGACCGGCACGCTCACCCAGGACCGGATCGCTCTGGAACGGCATACCGACGTGTTCGGCCGTGACTCGGAAGACGTGCTGAAGTTCGCCTATCTCAACAGCCACTTCCAGACCGGCCTGATCAATCTGCTCGACCGCGCCGTGCTGGAGCACGTGGAACTGCAGAGCTCGCTGCGCCTGAGCCAGGACTACCGGAAGGTGGACGAGATACCGTTCGACTTCGAGCGCCGCCGCATGTCGGTCGTGGTATCCGAATGCGGGAATCACCATGAGCTGATCTGCAAGGGCGCGGTCGAGGAGATGCTCGCGGTGTGCTCCACCGTGCGCGAGAACGGCCACGACATGCCACTGGACGAACGGCGGCTGGCGCGGGTCCGGCAGACCACCGAGGAACTGAACGAACAGGGCCTGCGGGTGGTGGCGGTGGCGATGAAGGAAACCAGCGCGCAGCAGGCGACCTACACCCAGTCCGACGAATGTGGACTGACCCTGATCGGCTACGTGGCCTTTCTTGATCCGCCCAAGGAATCGGCTGCACAGGCACTGCAGGCACTGGCGATGCATGGCGTCGAGGTCAAGGTGTTCACCGGCGACAACGAACTGGTCACCGCCCGTGTCTGTGCCCAGGTCGGACTCGACGCGGACACGATCCTGACCGGCCCGCAGATCGAACGCATGGGCGATGAAGCGCTGGCACACGCCCTGCAGCACCACCGCGTGTTTGCCCGCCTGACGCCGCTGCACAAGGAACGACTGGTACGCCAGCTGCGCGCGCAGGGCAAGGTGGTCGGCTTTCTCGGCGACGGCATCAACGATGCGCCCGCGCTGCGCGCCGCCGACATCGGCATCAGCGTCGACAGCGCCGTGGACATCGCCAAGGAAGCGGCCGACATCATCCTGCTGGAAAAGAACCTGATGGTGCTGGAGGAAGGCGTGATCCAGGGCCGGCGCACCTTCTGCAACATGCTCAAGTACATCCGCATGACCGCCAGCTCCAACTTCGGCAACGTGTTCTCGGTGCTGGTAGCGTCCGCCTTCCTGCCGTTCCTGCCGATGCTGCCGCTGCAGCTGCTGGTGCAGAACCTGCTGTACGACGTTTCGCAGATTGCCATTCCGTTCGACAACGTGGACGAGGAACTGGTGCGGCAGCCGCTGAAATGGAACCCGGCCGACATCGGCCGCTTCATGGTGTTCTTCGGACCGATCAGCTCGGTCTTCGACCTCAGCTGCTTCGCCCTGATGTGGTACGTGTTCGACGCTCGCACACCCGCCGACCAGGGCCTGTTCCAGTCAGGCTGGTTCGTCGTCGGCCTGCTGACCCAGACCCTGATCGTGCACATGATCCGCACGCCGAAGCTGCCGTTCCTGCAGAGCATCGCCGCGCCACCGCTGCTGCTGATGACGGGACTGATCATGGCCCTGGGCGTGATCCTGCCGATGAGCCCGCTGGCCGCCTACTTCAGGCTGCAGGCACTGCCGGCAGGGTACTGGCCGTTCCTGGTGGCGATCCTGTTCGGCTATGCCGCACTGACCACTGCACTGAAGAAGCTCTACATCCGTCGCTACGGCTGGCAGTAGGCGTTGCCGGCCGTGCCTGGGGAGATCCTGATGTCCGCCATCAACCTGAACCTGCCCGCGTTCAACGCCGGCGCCACGCTCGGCTCGCTGCTGAGCCTGTCCACCGCCTTCGTCCTCGGTGCCGCCATCGGCCTGGAGCGCCAGCTGCGCCAACGTACCGCAGGGCTGCGCACCAACACGCTGGTAGCCGTCGGCGCGGCGGTGTTCGTCGACCTGGCTGTCCGTTTCCACGACCTGTACGGCGGGCCGCCGTCGCCGCTGCACGTGGTCGCCTACGTGATCTCCGGTGTCGGCTTTCTGGGCGCGGGCGCGATCATGAAGGAGGGCGCGCAGGTCTCGGGCCTGAACACCGCCGCCACCCTGTGGGGCTCGGCGGCAGTGGGGGCCTGTGCCGGCATCAAGCTGTTGCCGGAGGCGGTGATGGCCACGCTGTTCGTGCTCGCCGCCAACACGCTGCTGCGGCCGGTGGTCAACCGCATCCAGCGGCAGCCCTTGCCGGAAACGTTCAGCGAAGCCGTCTATGCCATCAATGTCGTCTGCCAGCGCGAACAGCAGGCCGAGGTACTGGATCGCCTGCTGCTGTTGCTGGAACAGGCCCAGTACCCCGTGCGCGCGGTGGACCACCATCCCTTCGGCGAGCGCGATGTGGAGATCGAAGCGGTGCTGTATGCCATCACCGCCGATGGCGACGAGCTGGATGCGGTACTGGCGGCGTTATCCACCACGCCCGGCGTCCTGCAGGGGTTCTGGAATGCCAGCCTGGAGGAGTGACGCGAGATCATCGCGCGCACGTGCAGCGCGGCAGCCGCTGCCGTCCAGGTGCACACGCAGAGCCACGGGAGGCAGAGCCGGCTTTGCTATCCTTTCCATCCCGCCAGGGAGCTGTCCCGATGCCTTCGCTGTCGTCCCGCCGTCCACTGGTGCTGCTGGCCCTGATCGCCTCCGTAGTGGCGATCTTCCTGCTCGACACGTTGACCGACTACGCGGTGGCAGCCGCCTGCTTCTATGCGGCGGTGATCCTGGCAGCCTCGCGGGTGCTTTCGCCGCGCGGATTGCTGGCCCTGGCCGTGGCCTGTGTCGCCCTGACCGGCCTGAGCTTCGTGCTGACGCGTTTCGGCACCTACCGCATCGGTCTGGTCAATTCGGTGATCGGCATGCTGGTGATCGCCATCACCACCTGGCTGACGCTGAAAATGGAAGCCGCCAAGGCCGCCGTGGAGGAGGCGCAGGCACGCCTGCTGCGGGTCGCCCGCGCGTCCACCGTCGGCGAGCTGACCACGTCCATCGCGCATGAGGTGAACCAGCCGCTGGCGGCCATTGCCAGCAGCGCCGACGCCTGCCAGCGCTGGCTGGCGCAGGAACCGCCGAATGTTGACAAGGCACGGCAGGCGCTGTCACGCATCCTCGCCGACGCGCATCGTGCCGGCGATGTGATCGCCCGCATCCGCGGACTGACCCGGGGTGCGGCACCCCAGCGCGACACCTTCGACCTGAATCAGGCCGTGGAGGAAATGCTTGCGCTGTCGCGCAGCGAACTCGACCAGCATGGGGTGACCGTGGCCCTGCTGCTGGAGCCGGACCTGCCGCCGGTGCAGGCCGACCGCGTGCAGGTGCAGCAGGTGATCGGCAACCTGATTCTCAATGCCGTCGATGCGATGGAAGGCGTAGCGGTGGCCGAACGCCGGCTGTCACTGCTGAGCCGGCGCGACGGGCAACGGATCACCCTGAGCGTGCGCGACCGTGGCATCGGCCTGCCGGCGGAACAGCCGGAGCGCGTGTTCGAGGCGTTCTGGACCACGAAGTCGAGCGGACTCGGCCTGGGCCTGAGCTTGAGCCGCTCCATGATCGAGGCCAATGACGGCCACATCCGCGCGGAACGCGTTGCCGGCGGTGGCGCCTGCTTCGTGTTCGACCTGCCTGTTGCCATCGGGGACCGCCATGCGTAGACCCGCTGCACCGGCCGTCGAGCCGGCGCCCATCGTGTACGTGATCGACGATGATCCCTCGGTGCGCGCGGCGCTGGAGGATCTGCTGGCCTCGATGGGCCTGCAGGTACGGGGCTTCGCGTCCACCCAGGCGTTCCTCGAACAACCGCTGCTGGATGCGCCCGCTTGCCTGGTGCTGGATGTGCGCATGCCGGGCCAGAGCGGCCTGGAATTCCACCGCGGCATGCGCCAGCGTGGCCTGCACCTGCCGGTGGTGTTCATCACCGGCCACGGTGACATCGCGATGGGTGTCAACGCGATCAAGGACGGTGCGATCGAGTTCCTGACCAAGCCCTTCCGCGACCAGGAACTGCTGGATGCGATCCACAAGGGCATCGGCATCGATCGCCAGCGCCGCCGCGAAGGCGACGAACTGGGCGCCCTCCAGCAGCGCTGGGAGTCGCTGTCGGCCGGCGAGCGCGACGTGGTGGATGGCGTGGTCCGGGGCCGGCTCAACAAGCAGATCGCTGCGGACCTGGGCGTCAGCGAGATCACGGTGAAGGTGCGCCGCGCCCAGGTGATGCGCAAGATGGGCGCGCGTACGCTGGTTGACCTGGTCCGCCTGTACGACCGGCTGCGGGCCGGGCTGGACTAGCCTTATGGGAGCCATGAAATCTATGCGGAACGCGGCCGACGAGGCCCATGCTAGTTTCTGCGCCTCCTCCCAGCGAACCTTCACGATGCGCTCTTTCCTGCCTGCCCTCGTCCTTGCCGTGGCGGTCCCGCCGCTACATGCAGCAGAGCCGCCCCTGCCCCAGCTGCGGGCCTACACGGTGGATGCTTCATGGCTGCAGCCGATGAGGCCGCTGCAGATCGCCGACCATACCTGGCAGATCGGCACCGAAAACCTGACCGCACTGCTGGTACAGACCGACGACGGCGCGGTGCTGATCGATGGCGGCATGCCGCAGATGGCCGATCACCTGCTGGCCAACCTGCAGCAGCGCGGCGTCGCACCGCAGCAGCTGCGCTGGATCCTGCTCAGCCATGCCCATGCCGACCACGCCGGTGCGGTGGCCGAACTCAAGCGCCGCACCGGCGCGCAGATCGCCAGCAACGCCGAAACGGCCGTCCTGCTGGCGCGCGGGGGCAGCAACGATCTGCACTTCGGCGATGACATCACCTTCCCTCCGGCCAATGCCGACCGCATCCTGATGGACGGCGAGGTCGTGTCGCTGGGCGGAATGCACTTCACCGCGCATTTCATGCCGGGTCACACACCGGGCAGCACCGCCTGGACCTGGAACGACACCCGCGATGGCAGGCCGGTACGCATCGCCTATGCGGACAGCCTCAGTGCGCCGGGCTACCGGTTGCAGGGCAATCCCCGCTATCCGCACCTGATCGAGGACTATCGCCGCAGCTTCGCGACCGTGCGCCGCCTGCCCTGCGACGTGCTGTTGACCCCGCATCCTGGCGCCAGCGGCTGGGACTATGCCGCAGGCGCCAAGGCCAGTGCTGCAGCGATGCGCTGCAGCGCCTACGCGGATTCAGCCGAGCGCAGTTTCGAGGCACAGCTGGCCAGGGAACGCGACAACGCGCACTGAAGCCGTGGCGGCCTGTGAGCCGCCACAGCAGCAGCGACCCTCAGCCGCCCTGGCCGTGGTGGGCGAACGGCTCGGTGCTGCCGTCACCGCGCACCAGTTCCACCGTGTACGGCTGCACATAACCGTCGGGCATCTCCATGCCGGGCGAACCGGCCGGCATGCCCGGCAGCACCAGTCCACGCGCCGCAGGACGCTCCTTCAGCAGCCGCTTGATGTCCTCGGCCGGAACGTGCCCCTCCACCACATAGCCGTCGATCTCGGCGGTATGGCAGGACCCCTTGCCGACCGGCACACCCAGGCGCTGCTTGATCGGGTTCATGTCATCGGTATCCCGTACGTCCACCGCGAAGCCCGCGGCCTGCAGGTGTTCGACCCAGACGCCACAGCAACCGCAGCTGGCGGTCTTGTGGACGATGGCGGTCGGCAGCTGCGCATCGGGGACGGAGGCGGCATCGGCCGCTGCGTGGGCATGGCCCGGCGCCGCGGCCACCTCTTCGGCTGCACGGGCGCAGCCGGCGCCGGACAGAATGCTGGCCAGCAGCAGGCCGAGAGAGAGAGAACGGTTCATCGTGTTGGTTCCTTTGTGCATGCGGGCGGAACGCCCGCGACCCACGCATCGAAGGCGCGGGAAAATCGGGAATGGGACAGGCAGGACAACAGGCGGCTGGCGCCTGCAGGCCATCACACGATGGGAGGTCGCAACGCGTCGGTCAGGGGCGGCGGCACAGGCCGTCGTGCAAGGGCAGCGCGTGGCGCCTCACGCCAGGGTGTGATCACCACGGCGGAAGAGGTCGCAGGCACGCCGGTACACGCGGGAGGGCACGGACACTCACTGGCTGCGCAGTCGCCCGATGATCGATCGCCGCAGCATCCGGCCCGATCCACGGCCGTCTCATGCGACGCGGCGCAGTACTCCGTGTCGCCCTGTCCACCGTCGCCCGATGCAGCCCGCGCCAGTCCCGGTGCGGTCAGCACCAGGGCAACGAGCAACAGCCAGCGCAGCAGGAGAGCAGCAGCATTCATCGCAGGCATCATAGCCGATGGGCGTGGCAGGCTGGGCCGCCGCCCGACCCTATGCGGTGTCCGCGCTGCCTGTGTCTGCCCGCATGCGTACCGGAATCGACTTCGCCGCAGGCGTGCCGCTGAGGCGATCGTAGTAGTCCAGCGGCAGCAGCGCATTCAACTCAGGGTAGTAGCCCGCCAGCGCGCCCCGTGGCATGGGGTAGTCGAGCACGGTCAGCCCGTCGATGCGACGCCGCACGCCATCTGCGCTGAGCGTCTCCAGGCTGACCCGCGCCTCCTTCTCCAGACCGCGTGCCAGCCGGTCTTCGATGTTCATGAACACCACCCTGCGATCGTTGTACACGCCGCGATAGCGGTCGTTGTAGCTGTAGATGGTGGTGTTGAACTGGTCATGCGAACGCACCGTGGCCAGTCGCAGCATGTCAGGATCATCCACCGGGTCGTCCACATCCAGGCCCGGCATCACAAGGATGTTGGCCTTGCCGTTGGCGGTGGGCCACACCCGGCGGCGCGGTGCAATGTCCAGATGGAAGCCGTGCGGCTGCCGGATGCGCTCATTGAAGCCTGCATAGATCTGCGGGTACACGGCAGCGATCAGGTCACGGATCCGCGCATAGTCATGCCTGCAACCTGCCCAGTCGACCCTGCTGTCCGGCAGCGTCGCCATCGCCATGCGACAGACGATCTCGACCTCCGGCAGCAGCTGGTCGCTGGCCGGCTCAAGAACACCGCGCGATGCGGTCACGTTCGACATCGCATCCTCGATCGTCACGAACTGCTCGCCTGCGGGCGTGACGATACGTTCCGAGCGCGCCACCACCGGCAGGATCAGCGCATCGCGCCCATGCACCAGGTGCCCGCGGTTGAGCTTGGTGGCGATACCCACCGTCAGCTGCAGGCTGCGCATGGCTTCGTAGGCCCGGGGCGTGTCCGGCACCGCATGGATGAAATTGCCGCCCAGCCCGACGAACACCCTGGCGCTGCCATCGAGCATGGCCTCGATCGACTCGACCACATGATGCCCGTGCTCCCGTGGCGGATTGAAACCGAACACCTCCTGCAGGCGATCCAGATACGCTGCCGCCGGCTTCTCGTCGATGCCGACGGTACGATCGCCCTGCACGTTGGAATGACCCCGGATCGGGCCGATCCCCGCCCCCGGCTTGCCGAAGTTGCCGCGCAGCATCAGCAGATTGGCGACCTGCTGCAGCAGCCGCGAGCCATACTGGTGCTGGGTCAGGCCCATGCCATAGCAGATCACCGTGGCATTGGAGCGGATGTAGATCTCGGCGCAGCGCCGGATCTGCGCCTCCGAGATGCCGGAGACCCTGACGATGTCGTCCCAGTCCTGCGCCATCACGTCCGCGCGCAAGGCCTCCAGGCCGACCGTATGTTCATCCAGGAACCGATGGTCGAGCACGCGCTGGCCCTGTGCCTCGCGCTCGAACATCACCTTCATCATGCCTTTGATCAGCGCCAGGTCACCGCCGATGCGGATATGCACGAATTCGCTGCTGATCTCGGTGGAGCCGAAGGTCGCCATCTGCACCACATCCTGCGGCTCGGCAAACCGGATCAGGGCGCGCTCGGGCATCGGGTTGACCGCCACGATCGGCACGCCGCGCCTGCGCGCCTCGACCAGGTTGCCCATCATCCGCGGCGAATTGGTGCCGGTGTTCTGGCCGATCACGAAGATCGCCTCGGCGTGCTCGAAATCCTCCAGGACGATGGTGCCCTTGCCCACACCGATGGAAGGTGGCAGGCCACGGCTGGTCGGCTCGTGGCACATGTTCGAACAATCGGGGAAGTTGTTGGTGCCGAACTCGCGTACGAAGATCGAATACAGGAACGCCGCCTCGTTCGGCGTGCGGCCCGACGTGTAGAACTCGGCCTGATGCGGGCTGTCCAGTGACCGCAGGTGACGGCCGATGAGTGCGAACGCCTCGTCCCAGCTGCATGGCACATAGTGGTCGGTGGCTGCGTCGTAACGCATCGGCTCGGTCAGCCGGCCCTGCATTTCCAGCCAGTAGTCGGTCCGCTCCATCAGCTCGCTGACGGTATAACGCGCGAACAGCTCGCGATCCGCCCGGAACCGGGTCGCCTCCCAGGCCAGTGCCTTGGCCCCGTTCTCGCAGAACTCCAGTTTCCTGCGCTCGTCGGCGTCGGGGAAGGCGCAGCTGGGACATTTGAAGCCAGCGGGCTGGTTCATCGCCAGCAGTGCCCTGGAGCCGTTGCCGATCACG
Organism: Stenotrophomonas sp. B2; assembly: GCF_014947095.1. Lineage (NCBI taxonomy): Bacteria > Pseudomonadati > Pseudomonadota > Gammaproteobacteria > Lysobacterales > Lysobacteraceae > Stenotrophomonas > Stenotrophomonas sp. B2. The sequence continues at coordinate 102,013 of NZ_JADCQA010000003.1, forward strand.
CTCTGCTGCAGCAGAACCCGGGCGGTGGCGCCGGCCGCACCCCAGCCGCCTGCGGGCTGGTTGTAGGGCTTGTAACGGGGTGGTTTCTGCTCGGACATGTTCGAAGACCTGGCGCCAGGAGACGAGACTGCGAAGGGCACGACAGACAGAGTCAAGCACGCCCGGGACCACTTCGCCAGAGCCGCCCCGCATCTCCCAGCGCGCCCTCTTCGGCGCGCCGGTGGCTGCTGCATCGCCACGGACGCACTGCGCTATCCTCCGGGGGGTGGGCGAACGGCCCATGACACGCTCACTCTGTCCGGACACTCTGCATGGCTGACTCGCCCCCGCCGCCCTCTCCGCCTGCCGGCACCGCGCAGCGCACGTTGCAGCGCTGGCGTGAGGGCGGGCTGCAGGTGCAGGCGCAGGCCGACGTGGTCGCCGAAGAGGTGCCGGTAGCGCTGCACTACAACGGCACCGTGTTCGCGGTGATGATGGCCACGCCCTGTGACCTGGAGGACTTTGCGCTCGGTTTCTCGCTCAGCGAGGGCTTGATCACCACGCCGACGCAGCTGCTCTCGATCGATGTGGCGCCGCAGCTGGAAGGCATCGAACTGCGGATGACGGTTGCCGCCGAGGCACCGGGCGCCGGTCTGGATCCGGCCGATGGCCGCCTGCTGCCCGGCCGTGGCGGCTGCGGCCTGTGCGGAACACGGCAGCTCGAGGATGTGCTGCGGCCCCTGCCCCCGGTACGCGAACGACGGACCTACGCGCCGGCGGCCCTGCAGCGGGCACTGGCCACGCTGTCGCAGCACCAGCCGATGAATGCGGCCAGCGGCTCCACCCACGCGGCCGCCTGGGCCGACGCCAACGGGCGCATCGGCTGGGTGCGCGAGGACGTGGGCCGCCACAATGCACTGGACAAGCTGATCGGCGCCCTGCATCACAACGAGCACGCCATCGACGGTGGACTGCTGCTGATTTCCAGCCGGGCCAGCTACGAGATGGTCAGCAAAGCAGTGCGCGCCGGTGCCAGCGTACTGGCCGCCGTGTCCGCGCCAACGGCGTTGGCGATCGATCTGGCGCGCAGCGCAGGGCTGTGCCTGGTCGGCTTCGCCCGCGGCAGTGGATTCAATGTGTACACCCATCCAGAGCGGTTGCGGCCGGAAGACATGCCAACGGCATGAACGCGGCCATGGCGGGACCCGCCATCGTCAGTGGGCAACCCCCATCATCGGCCGGGTGACAACAGGCCCGCGATGCGCTCGGCCACCTGGGCGCGCACCGCGTCGTCCAGCTGTCCTTCGTACATGGCCTCGTAGATCCACAGCCCATCGGCCGCCAACCGTGCCACGAAATTGTCCAGCGCCGCAGGATCAACCACGCCGGCCGGCGGCGGCGATGGCGCCCAGCGCTGCACGGCCGGGCTCCATGGCCGCTCACCGGCCTCCGGGTCCACCGATTCGAGCATGAACATCAGCTCGGCGCGCGTCGCGCTCTGCGCCGACACGCGGACGAAGGTCTGATAGCGCTCGAGCGCCGTGGCCTCGCTGGCACGCTTTCCGAGCAGCGCTTCCATCGATGCCTCCCAGTTGTGCACCAGGTGCTCGTCGATGCCGCGCAGCAGTGCCTCGCGCGACGGGAAGTGATACAGCAGGCCGCCGCGCGTGAGGCCGGCTTCTGCCGCCACCGACTCGAAGGTCACCGCGCGCACGCCGTCTCGATTGATCACGTTGACGGCGGCATCGAGGATGCGCTGGCGCTTGCTGGTTCTCATCGCACTACTTTACGCGATCGGCCGCTCCCTCGCGGCTCCCCGCCCGCCCGCGCAGCAGGCGCGCGATCAGCGCTGCACCCACGGCCAGCACCGCGGTGATGACCAGCAGCACGATCTGGTAGCTGCGGTCATAGGCGGCGGTGGCGCCAGCGAACCACTCGCCCGGGCCGGCTTCGCGGGCGACCTGCTGCGCCTGGGCGAATCCTTCCCGCGCCAGTGCCGGAACATCCGCCGATACCGGCAGGAAGGCGCCGTACATCGCTGCGCCCAGGCTGCCCAGCATCGCCACCGCCAGCAGGCCGCCGAATTCGTAGGAGACCTCCTCCACGGAGGACGCCATGCCCGCACGGTGCGCAGGCACATTGTTGAGGATGGCAGTGGATGCGACCGAGATTGCCGAGCCCATGCCGAACCCGGTGATCGCCATGCCGGCGACGACCCAGCCCAGTCCGTGCGGAAAACCGAACGCGACCACGCCCACTCCCAGTGCCCCCGCGGCCAGTCCGCCGCAGATCAGCGGACGCAGGCCGACGCGGTGCAGGATGCTGCCGCCGAGCAGCGCGCTGGGCAGGCTGCCCAGCGCCGCCACCGATACCAGCAGGCCCGCCTGCAATGGCGTGAATCCGGCGACCAGCTGGAAACGCTGGGTGGTCAGCAGTTGCAGGCCCGCCATCGCAAACAGGGTGAACACCGCAGACAGCGTACCGGCCAGGAATGCCGGATTGCGGAAGATCGCGAAGTCCAGCAGTGGATGCGGCAGGCGCTGCTGGCGGCGGGCAAACGCGGCGCCCGCCGCCAGCGCCAGCACCGATGCCGCCGCGCCGAGGCCATAGGAAGGCGGCGTGGCGATCAGCGATTTGATCGCCAGCACCAGCCCCGACAGCGCCGCCAGCGCCAGCAGCGAGGACAGCAGATCCCACGGCCGGGACGTGTCGCGCTGCCCCTCCGGCGCCAGCAGCAGCGTCGCGACGAAGGCCACGATCACCACCGGCACGTTGACCAGGAACACCGATCCCCACCAGAAATGCTGCAGCAGCCAGCCACCGATGATCGGTCCGAGTGCGGCGCCGACGATCGCCACCGAGCCCCAGATCGCGATGGCGATGTTGCGCTCACGCTCTTCATGGAAGCTGAGGCCGATCAGCGCGAGCGTGGCCGGCATCATCGCCGCGGCGCCCATGGCGAGCAGCGCACGGGCAGCGATCAACTGCGCTGCGGTGACAGAGAACGCTGCCGCCAGCGAAGCCACGCCGAAGACCACCAGGCCGATCAGGAACATGCGACGGTGACCGATGCGGTCGCCCAGCGTGCCCGCACCGAGCAGCAGGCCAGCCATCACCAGTGGATAGGCATTGATGATCCACAGCGCCTGACCCGCGCTGGCGGAAAGTTCTGCCGTCAGCGTGGGCAGCGCCGTGTACAGCACCGAGTTGTCCAGCGTCACCAGCAGCAGGCCGGCGGCCACCGTGAACAACAGCGACCAGCGCCGGGCACGGGACAGGGCCGGAGCATCGGCCAAGGACTGGGGCAAGGCCATGGGAACGAACCTAGGGAAAAAATGGATTCGGATAACTATACCGGATGTCCTGTATAGTTATAGCCCTGCAGCGACACGTTCAGGTTTCGACCCAGGCGCTGTTCAGCCCCGGCAGGCGCCGCTGGTGCTACCTGCAGTCCACCGGCAACGCCGCCACCGCCGCGACCACCTGCTCCTGCATGCCCTGCCCCACGGCCATGTCGAGTTCGCCCGCGATGTCACCGTGCTGGCGCCGCAGTTCGTCCTCGCACAGGCTGCACACCCGGGCCCGCGCGTTCGCCCGCAGCGACGCACAGCGCCAGTCCGCGTCGCCGAGCGGCAGTACCGAATAAACCACGCTGTTGCATGCGTTGGAGGCCCGCTCGCGCAGCGTATGCCCACCGAAATCCCGCGGCGCCCTGCTGCGCGTGGGATCGAAGTAGCTGTCCGGGAAGGTGCGTGCATACTGCTCCATATCGACGTGCAGCACGCGGCCACCGGCCGCTGCGAGGGGCAGCGGATCCGTGCAGCGGGCACTGTCGGCGCGGTGCTGGATGTAACGGTAGATGGGACGGTCAAGGCCTGGATCCTCCGCAGTCACCGCACTCACCGCGCCCAGTACCGGCAGCGCGGCACGGTTGGCCATGCGCGCGAGCAGCCCTGCCTCTGCCGGCCGGCAGCGGTCGCGCAGGGTTGCCACCAGCAGGAATGCCACGTCGTTGCGGAAGGCCGCATCGTCCCCCATCCGCCGCTCGATCCGCTGCCGCATCTCGTCGGTGGGCGCCACGGAAGTGGCCTGCGGCGGCTGCGGCTGCGCTGTCCGCAGGTACAGCCACCCGACCGCCGTGGCTGTCACCGCCAGCAGCGCCATCGCCAGTAGTGGACGCCCGCGCATCAGTTGTGGATCGGCGTCAGTGTGGCGGCCGCCACATCGTAGGAAGCACTGGCGATGTCGGCGTCGAAGCGCTTGACCTGCACCCGCCCGGCGAGTCGATAGGGGTCCCACAGCGCACCCAGCGTGATCGGCGTGGCCAACGTCACGTGGATCATCTGGTTCGGCGGTGGTGGGGGTACATGGATGCAGGCACCATAGAACGGGACGAACAGCACCTCGTCCACGCGTCCATCGTCGGTGGTGCCCAGGGGCACGACGTAACCGTCCAGGTCCACCGCACGTCCATCCACCGATGCCACCACGCGCGAAGAGCCGAACTGCCGGGCGCGCTCCGGACGGGAGTGGTCGATCGCCTGACCGGGCGGCGTGCCGGCGCCGCTGTCGTCAATCAGGCCACCGACGCCGGCCATGCCGTCGCGTGACAGGCCGATCTGCGGCGGCGGTCGCTGGAAACGGTCCTCGTCCGGCATCAGGGCGTCCCAGCGGTCGATCGGGCGTGCCGACGGAGACGGCGCCGCCGCCGGCAACGGTGCAGGGTGCTGTCCGGCACTGTCGGGCACGCGGGCGCATCCGGCCAGCAGCGCGCATCCGGCGAGCCATGCAAGGCAATCACGGCGCATAGGGTTTCAGCCGTGCATCGCGCATGCTGTAGGCAGAGCCTGCCAGCTCATCGTCCAGGCGCTCGGCGTGCAGGTTTCCGGCCAGGAAGAACGGAGCGTACATGTCAGGCATCTCGATTGCCCGGTCCAGTACCACGTGCACGATCTGGTTCGGCGGCGGTGGTGGCACATGGATGCAGGCGCCGTAATACGGGACGAACAGGAATTCACTGAGCCGTCCTTCCGCAGTGCTGGCCAGCGGCACCACGTAGCCCGGCAGGCGCACCGGCCGCTGCAGCACGGCGTCGACGGTGCGGAACGTGCCGAACTGCGGCATGCGTCGGCTGCCGTTGTGTTCCACCTCAGGGCCTTCGCCACGTTCCAGCGCCGCCAGCTCGTCGGCGGGCATCATCTGCAGCCAGTCCAGCTCCTGCTCTTCCACGGTCGCTGCGCCCTGATCCGCCACCGGTGGCGGCAGCGCCTGCACGCCGGTGTCGACCGGCCGCTCGCAGGCAACCAGCATCAGCAACACTGGCAAGCCACCCAGCCGGCGCATGCTCATCCCGGCGACGCCAAACCGTCGGCGAGCGTGCGCCGGTAGGCCAGCGCGGCCGGCAGCAGGCCCGCCACGGCGCTGACCAGCAGCAGGCCCGCCACCCAGCCCAGCTCGCGCGCATCCGGCCAGACGTGGGTGATCGACAGGCCATACTGCGCCAGCGCCCAGCTGCGTCCCACGGCACTGGCCAGCACAAGCGCCGCCAGTGCCAGCCCGCACGCCAGCGCGCTGGTCGCCACTGCCTCCACCACCAGTAGACCGGCGATGTAGCGCGGACGCGCGCCGACCGCGCGCAGCACCGCCATCTCGCGGCGCCGCTCCTGCAGGGTTGATACCAGCAGCGCCACCAGCGAGACCATTCCCAGCAGCACCACCATCGCGCTGATCAACCGCAGTGCCCGCTCGGCCGTGCCCAACGATTGCCACAACTGCTGCAGGGTGACGCCCGGCAGGAGCGCCAGCATCGCCTCCTCCGGATAGTCATTGATCGTGCGCTGCACGGAGAACGTCGCGATGCGGGTATTCAGGCCGAGCATGAAGGCAGTGATGCTGGTCGGGGTCAGATCAAGCCGCCGCGCCTGCTCCGCGCTGACATGCTGGCCGGGCAGCTGCACGCCGGAGCGCCAGTCGATGTGGATCGCTTCGATCGCCGGCAGCGATACCAGCACCGACGCATCCACCGGTGTTCCGGTGCGCTGCAGGATCCCGACCACGCGGAACGGCTTGTCGGCATGCGTGGCCAGGGGCACCGCCCCGGTGCCATGCGCCAGCACGATCGGGTCGCCCGGCGTGATGTTCTGCGCCTGCGCCACTTCGGCGCCGATCACCGCGTCGTACAGATCCGCGAAGGGGCGGCCCTGTGCGAAGGCCAGTTCATGACGGGCACCGTAGCGGTAATGCTCGAAGTAGCCGCCGGTGGTGCCGACCACGCGGTAGCCCCGCCAGGAATCGCCCAGCGAGAGCGGCACCGACCACTTCACCTGCGGCAGCGCCGACAGTGCCTGGTAGGACTGCCAGGAGACATTGTTGGTCGGATCGCCGATATGGAACACCGAATAGAGCAGCAGGTTCACCGGTCCGGAGCGCGCACCCACGATCAGATCGGTTCCGGACACTGTGCTGGCAAAACCTTCATGCGCCTGCGTGCGGACCCGCTCCACGCCCAGCAGCAGAACCACGCTGAGGGCGATCACCAGCACCGTGAGGGCAACACTGAGCGCGCGGCTGCGCAGGCTGGCCCAGGCAAGTTCAAGCATGGGCAGCTCCGGCATGATTGATCTCGGCCAGGACGATGACCCGGTCGAACAGAGGCTGCAGGCTTTCATCGTGGCTGACCACCAGCGCGGTGGTGCCGCAGGCCTGGCATTGCCGGGTCATCAGGCGCACGAACGCGTCCGCCGCGTGCCGGTCCAGTGCCGAGGTGGGCTCGTCGGCAAGCAGCACCTGCGGCCGCCCGATCAGTGCGCGTGCCGCTGCCACGCGCTGCTGCTGGCCCACGCTGAGCCTGCCCGCCGGACGGTCCATCAGCGTCGGGTCGATCTGCAGGGACTGCAACAGCCGTGCGATCTCCTCGTCCAGCGCTGCGCCGACGCGCTGCCTGCGCAGCCGCGAGAAGCGCAGACCCAGCGCGATGTTCTCGCGCACGCTGAGGAACGGCAGCAGGTTGAACTGCTGGAAGATCACGCCCAGCTGGTCGGCACGGAAGCGGTCGCGGGCCGGACCGTTCATCGCATGCAGGGAGTGTCCGGCGACGTCGACCCGGCCCTGGCGAGCGCGCAGCACGCCGGCCAGCACACCCAGCAGGGTGCTTTTGCCACCGCCACTGGCACCGCGCAGCAGCACGCTGCTGCCCGCATCGACGCGCAATGCCGGAATCTCCAGTACCGGGCGATCGCCGTAGGCGAAGCGCAGGTCCTGCACATCGATGACCGCCGCACTCACTGCGCAAGTACCACGCGCAGAGTCTCGGCGGTCAGCACGTGCCGTCCCTGTCCGGCGGGCGTGGTGCTGTTGACGATGACCTCATGCAGGCCAGGGAACAGCACCGGCAGGCGGACCACCAGCACCCGCAGCGCGGACGGATGCGCGCACTGGAAACGCAGTCCGGCACTGAAGCCGGCATGGCCGTGGTGCCCGGCGTCGCGCATCGGGTCTGCAGCGAATCCGTCGGCGGCCACGCTGCTGGCGGCAAGGCGGCACTGGGCCGCAGTCGGCAGGGTGACCCATGCGCCTTCCTTCAGCAGTGCCTTCGCACGTGCGAGCGCGGCGCGCTCCTGCGGGGTGGCGGGCGGTCGCTCGAAATCGAGCAGGCCGATACCGGGGGCCTGCATTGCCAGGTCCAGTGTTCCCCGTTCGAGCGCCACATCGACCGTGGCCTGGCCATGCACATGCGCGCCCTGCTGGCGCACCTCATGGGCGTGGGCGGACGCCGCAGAAAGCAGCAGCAGAAACGTGGCGGGAAGCTTCATGAGGGTACCGTTAGTGTTACTATGTAACATTATGGACCACATCCCCACCGTTCCTGCAAGGGGTCTGCCACAGCCGCCAGCATCGGCACGCTGGCATCCCCGTTTCGATCTGGCCGGCGCAGGGCTGTCATTGGCCTGCGCAGCGCACTGCATCGCGCTGCCGCTGCTGCTGGCCTTCGTCCCGGCGGCCATGATGGCGTTGCGCTCGTTCCAGCACCCCGGCCATGCCCTGATGACCACCCTGCTGCTGATGTCACGCTGGGAGTGGGCGTTCGCGTTGCTCGCCTCGCTGCTGGCGCAGGCCAGCACCGCTGCGGGCCTGCGCCGGCACCGCCACTGGCTGCCGATGCGACTGGCCCTGGCTGGGGCTGGCCTGCTGTTGTCCGCATCGCTGTATCCACCGCTGAAGGAATCGCTGCTCTGGCACGGCATGGCCACCGCCTGCGGCGGTGGGCTGCTGGCGATGGCCCACCTGTGCAACCGCCGGGCCCTGCGTGCCTGCCCAAGCGCGCGCCGATGATGGGAAGGGCGGGTCGGCCCGGCACCGGCCAACCTGACAGATCGGTAATGTCCGGGTCAGGGCCACGAAAGGTGCCCGCCGTCAGCCTGAGCGCCCCATTCCTGCAGGCACCCACCATGTCGTCTTCGCTCCGCCGCTCCGCCGCTCTGCTCCTGCTGCTGCCGGGCGTCGCCGCCGCTCCGCTGGCCCTTGCACACCCCAGCCTGGTGAAGGCAACGCCCGCCGCCGATGCCAGCGTCGCCCCTGCCAACCGCATCGAGCTGACCTTCAGCGAGCGGGTGATGCCGCGCGCCACCCGCATCGAACTGAGCATGGCCCATGGCCGCACCCTGATGGCGATGCCTGCCCTTTCCCAGCAGGTGTCGGACGATGGTCACCGGCTGGTCGTGAGTTTCGCCAAGCCGCTGCCTGCCGGAGACTATCGCCTGCAGTGGCGCGCCGTCGGCCAGGACAGCCACCCCGTCACCGGCGACTATCGTTTCAGCGTGAAGTAAGCTGCGGTGGTGATCGAACTGTCTCCCTATGCCCTGCGGCTGGCGTTGTACCTGGCCTTGATGCTGCTGTTCGGCAGGATGCTGTTCATCCGCCCTGCGCCTGCGCGTCGCATCTTCCTGCCACTGGCCGTGATCGCGCTGGCAGTCGTGCTGCTGGACGCGGCGGTGCGGGTGACAGGCGTGCTGGGGCTTCCGCTTGCCGCGGTCGATCAAGCGACCGTCGCATGGTTCACCACCGCCACACCGGTCGGCGAAGCGGCACTGGTGCGTGCGCTGGCGCTGCTGGCAATGCTGCCGCTGCTTGCCGCAAGCGCGAAAGTGGCCGGGGCACGCCGTGTCATCCTGCTGCCGCTCTCGGCGGTCGCCCTGGCAAGCCTGGCCTGGAACGGCCACGCCGCCGCCGGCGACGGCATCCGCGGTGCGCTGCGCCTGGCGGCCGGGACCGTCCACCTGCTCGCCGCAGGCGCATGGGTCGGCGCGATCGCCGCGGTGCTGCATCTGGCCCTGCGCACCCAGGGCCCTTCCCTGCGTGAACGCACCCATGAACTCTGGCAGGTGGCGCATGGTTTCGCCCTGCCCGGTACGGTAATCGTGGCCCTGCTGGCGATGACCGGCACCTATACCTACGTGGATCTGCAGGGCTCGCTGCAGACCCTGTTCAACACCGCGCACGGGCGCTGGCTGCTGTTCAAGCTGGCCCTGGTCGCGGGCATGCTCGGCCTGGCCGCGCTGCACCGCTGGCGGCTGGTGCCGGCACTCGCCACCGCCATCCGTGGCGGCTGGCAGTTCCGCCCGCTGCGCTCGCTGCGTCACAGCCTCACCTTCGAGGCCGCACTCGGGCTGCTGGTACTGGCCTGCGTGGCCGTCCTCGGCACGCTGGACCCGCTGGCATGAGGGCGGCGCTGCGCGGGCCGGCATGCACACGATGAAGCTGCTGATCGTCGAAGACGAGCCCAAGACCGGCAATTACCTGCGACAGGGCCTGATCGAAGCGGGCTACGTGGTCGATCTCGCCTGCGACGGCGTGGACGGCCTGCATCTGGCGGCAAGCGGCGAGTACCAGCTGGTCATCCTCGATGTGATGCTGCCCGGTCTCGATGGCTGGAACGTCCTGTCGCGCCTGCGCGATGCGGGGTGGCAGGTGCCGGTGCTGTTCCTGTCGGCGCGCAGCAGCATTGCCGACCGCGTGCAGGGGCTGGAACTGGGTGCCGATGATTACCTGGCCAAACCTTTCGCCTTCGCCGAGCTGCTGGCACGCGTGCGTACCCTGCTGCGACGCGGCCAGGGCCAGTCTCAGCCTGACCGCATCGTCGTCGCCGATCTGGTGGTGGATACGCTTCGCCGGCGCGTGGAGCGCGGTGGCCAGCGCATCACACTGAGCCCGAAGGAATACGCGCTGCTGGAGCTGCTGGCACGACGGCGCGGCGAGGTCCTGCCACGCTCGTTGATCGCCTCGCAGGTGTGGGACATGAATTTCGACAGCGACACCAATGTCATCGATGTGGCGATACGCCGCCTGCGCGCCAAGATCGACGATGGCTTCGCCGAAAAGCTGGTGGTCACTGTGCGCGGGATGGGCTACGTGCTGGAGGCACCCGAGGTCGAAGCAGCGCAACCGCAATGAGCCTGCGACGCTCCATTGCCGTCCGCCTCACCGTGCTGTTCGCCACGGTCGGTACGCTGGTGCTTGCTGCACTGGGCGTGGCGATCTATCTGAGCGCGCGCCATGATCTGGTCGCACAGGATTTCGCCGAACTGGAGAACAAGGCCGCGTTGATCGCCGACCTCGCCGGCAGCGGCACGTCCGATGAGCGCGCCCAGCGCCTGGGCGATGCGCTGCGCCACCATCCCGATATCGCCTTCCACATCGTCGATGAGCAGGGCGGCGTGCTCTTCTCCACCGCGCCGGAGGCCTTGCGCGCGCATGCGCGGACCCAACCCGCCGACACTGAACCGCGCCCCCATGACTGGACGCTGGCCGACGGAAGCCGCCTGCACGCCCTCAATCTGCGGCAGACGCTGGCCGATGGCAGCAGCCTGGCCACCCTGCTGGCGATCGACGATGCGCGCCATGCCGACTTCCTGCAGCGCTTCCGCCACCTGCTGGCCGTCGCTCTGGTCGCTGCTGCGGTGGCCAGCAGCCTGCTGGGGGGCTACGTCGTGCGGCAGACGCTGCGCCCACTGCGCACGCTGGCCGACGAGGCCCGCCATATCACCGCCGGACGACTGCAGCGCCGGCTCACGGCCGAGCACGTGCCCGTCGAACTGGAACAGCTGGCGCAGAGCCTGAACGGGATGCTGGCGCGGCTGCAACAGGACTTCGAGCGCCTCAGCGGGTTCTCCGGAGACCTCGCCCACGAACTGCGTACGCCGATCACCAACATGCTGACCCAGGTGCAGGTGGTGCTCGCGCACCCCCGCAGCAACGAGTCCTATCGCGAGACGCTGCTCTCCTGCGCGGAAGAGCTGCAACGGCTGGCACAGACCGTGGGCGATCTGCTCTATCTGGCCCAGGCCGAAGCACCCGGCGCCCTGCCCTCGCGCGAGGGGGTGGCGCTGGATGCGATGGTCGATGCGCTGCTGGAGTTCTACGATCTGCTGGCCGAGGAGCGCCAGCTCACGCTGCGGCGGGAAGGCAGCGCAGAAGCCAACGGCAACCGCCTGATGCTGCACCGGGCGGTCGCCAACCTGCTTTCCAACGCCCTGCAGCACGCCACGCCGGGTACGGAGATCGTGGTGCGGCTGGACGGCACCGGGCCCATGAGCCGGATTGCTGTCCACAACCTCGGTCCGTCGATTCCCATGCAGGCACTGCCCCGCTTGTTCGACCGGTTCTTCCGCGGCGAGCGCGGCCGGCACGAGGGCGCCGGGCTGGGATTGGCGATCACCCGCGCCATCGTGCAGGCCCATGGTGGATCGGTGAGCGTGGTCTCCGACGCATCGGGCACCGTGTTCGAGCTGGCCCTGCCGGGCGCTAGCGGTCCGGCGCAAACACGCCGGCAATCCAGTCGATGAATACCCGCAACCGCGGCGACGGCGTGCGGTTGCGCGGGTGAACCAGGCTCAACGGGCTGGGTGTGGGCGGCGATTCCGCCAGCAACTCCAGCAACTGACCACGTTCGATATAGGGATCCAGCCGGTAGCGCGGCGCCTGGATGATGCCGAGCCCCGCCAGTGCCGCCCCCAGGAAGGCATCTGCGCCGGATACCCGCACGGTTGCCGGCAGAGCCACATGGCGCACCTGCCCGGCCTGCTGGAACTCCAGAGGAATCAACTGTCCGCTGGCACCGGAACGGAAACCGACCATCCGATGACCGGACAGCAGCGCGTCGATGCTGTCCGGCAGCCCATGCGAACCCACGTAGGACGGTGAGGCAACGGTGACTTCGCGCAGCAGTGCCAGTCGCCGCGCGACCAGATCGCTGTCGGCCAGGGTGCCGACCCGAAGCGCGGCATCCACGCCTTCGCGCAGCAGATCCACGTAGCGATCCCCCTCGCTCACGTCCAGCTCGATGTCGGGATAGCGCTGCAGGAACTCGGGCAGGTGCGGAAACAACAGGTGCCGACCAAGCGTTCCGTGCACTTCGATGCGCAGCGTGCCGCGCGGCGGGACATCACGGAATGCGGCTTCGGCATCGTCCATGTCGGCGATCAGGCGCAGGCAGCGGCCATAGAAGGCTTCGCCCTCGAGGGTCGGCACCACCCGTCGCGTGGTCCTGTGCAACAGCCTCACCCCCAGCCGCCGCTCCAGCGCCTTGATCGCGTCGGTCACCGTGGCCCTCGGCAGCCCCAGGTCCTCTGCAGCGCGGGTGAAGCTGCGACGTTCGACGATACGGACAAAAGCGCGCAGGGCGGTGAATCGATCCATTGTTCGAACATCCGGATGATGTTGTCGGATTCTCCATGATTATCCGGACGCCAGGAACCAGCAAGATGATGGGGCGCCACGCGGGCGCGTCTTCGAAGGAAGCCTTCATGTCCAGCTCCTCTCCCCGTACCGTCGCCCTGGTCACCGGCGGCTCCCGCGGCATCGGCGCCGCGATCTCGCGTCGGCTGGCGGCCGACGGCCATGCGGTTGCGATCAACTATGCCGGCCGCCGCGAAGAGGCTGATGCCCTGGCCGCCGAGCTGGTCTCCGCCGGCGGCCAAGCCATTGCGCTGCAGGCCGACGTGGCCGATCCGCAGGCGGTGAGCCGCTTGTTCGATGCCGTCGAGGCTCGATTCGAGGGCATCGATGTGGTGGTCAACAGCGCCGGAGTGCTGCAGCTTGCGCCGCTGTCAGCCACCGACGACGCGTTGTTCGATCGGGTCACCGCCATCAATCTCAAGGGCGCCTTCAACGTGCTGCGCGAGAGCGCGCGACGCGTCCGCGACGGCGGCCGCATCGTCGCGCTGTCCACCAGCGTGGTCGGCCTCAAGCTGGAGAACTACGGTGTCTACGCCGCAAGCAAGGCGGCCGTGGAAACCCTGACGGCGATACTCAGCAAGGAGCTGCGTGGCCGTGGCATCACGGTCAATGCCGTGGCACCCGGCCCGACCGCGACCGACCTGTTCCTGGAGGGCAAGTCGCCGGAACTGATCGAGCGCCTGGCGCAGATGAATCCGCTGGAGCGGCTGGGCACGCCGGACGACATCGCCGGCGCGGTGGCTTTCCTGGCTGGAACCGACGGCGGCTGGATCAATGGCCAGGTGCTGCGAGCCAATGGCGGGATGGTGTGACAGCAAAGCCGCCGGGCATGGCCCGGCGCTACCGTTACGGCGTTGACATCGAGTACGGCGCCTGCGCGCCCTGCCCAGGCCAGTCCCTGTTCGGCTCGGCCTGCATGGTGAAGCGCAGCTCGCCCCCGGCCATGATCTCGTCGTGGCGCAGGAAGGTGCGCTGCAGCGGTTTGCCGTTCAGGGACACACTGCCCACATAGGTGTGCCTGTCATCCAGCCCCTCGGCCACGATGGTGAAGGTCCTGCCGTTGGGCAGGCGCATGGCGGTCCTTGGCAGGAACGGGCGGCCCAGGATGTACTCCCCCGAGCCCGGCGCCACCGGATAGAAGCCCAGCGCGGTGAACACGTACCACGCCGACATCTGGCCCACGTCATCGTTGCCGGCCAGGCCATCGGGACGGTCGGCGTACTGGGTGTCCATGATCTGCTTCAGGCGCGCCTGCGTGCGCCAGGGCTGACCAGCGTAGGCGTAGAGGTACGCAACGTGATGGCTGGGCTCGTTGCCATGCGCATACCAGCCGATCAGGCCGGTGATGTCTTCCATGTGCTCGAAGACCGCCGGATCGACCGTGGCGTTGAACACCTCGTCCAGCCTCGCCAGCAGCCGGTCGCTGCCGCCATGCGCGGCGGCCAGGCCCGCCACGTCCTGCGGGACGTACCACGAGTACTGCCAGGCATTGCCCTCGGTGTAGTCGGTGCCGTAGCCGCTGGCGCTGGGATCGAACGGGGTGCGGAAACTGCCGTCGCGCTTGCGCGCACGCATGAAGCCGGTGTCCTTGTCGAAGGCATTGCGCCAGTTCGCCGCACGCTTGTCGAATGTCGCCGCGATCTCGCTCCTGCCCATCGCCTGCGCCATGCGCGCGATGGTCCAGTCGTCGAACGCGTATTCCAGGGTCTTGCTGGCCGCTTCGCCCTCTTCATCGATGGGCACATACCCCAGCTCACGGTACTGCGCGATGCCGTCGTAGGGACCGTAATTGGCGGTCTCCACCATCGCGTCGAGCGCCTTTGCCGCGTCGAAGCCGCGGATGCCCTTCACATAGGCGTCGGCGATGACCGGCACCGCGTGGTAACCGATCATGCACCAGTCTTCCAGGCCGTGGAACGACCACACCGGGAGCATGCCGTACGGGCTGTGTTCGTGGTGAGCCAGCATCGAGTTGATGAAGTCGCTGTTGCGTTTTTCCGGCTGCACCAGAGTCAGCAGCGGATGCAGCGCCCGGTAGGTGTCCCACAACGAGAACGTGGAATAGTGGGCATACCCCTTGGCGACATGCACGGCGTTGTCGGGGCCGCGATACTGGCCATCCACATCCATGAACAGCGTCGGCCCCAGCATCGTGTGGTACAGGGCGGTGTAGGCGCTACGCCGCGCATGCTCCGGCGCATCGATGTCCAGCACCGACAGTGCCTGCGTCCATTCCTGCCGGGCCTGCGCACGCACGCGGTCGAAGTCGAAGTCGGCGACCTCAGCATCCAGGTTGGCGATCGCACCGGCCTCGCTCACCGGCGAGATCGCCACCTTCACCACCAGCGGAGCATCCAGCCTGCCGAAGTCGAATGTGCCGACCAGCTGGCGGCCTTCGATCTGTGCGCGCTGTGCCGGATCTTTCTCACCCGGCGGCGGGAAGCCCTTGTACACGATGTCCTGCTCGGTGTTGTGCAGCGCATGGCCTGCCAACGGTTGCGAGAAGCGCATGGCGAAATACAGCTGGCGCCCCGGCGCCCAGCCGCGGGTCTCGCGGAAACCGGTGATGGTGCCGTCCGTACGCACTCGCACCCGCGACCACAGCACCTTGCCCGGGTAGTCGTACATGCTGGTCCGCATGTCCAGCAGTACCTTGGCATCGACGCCCTTGGGGAAGGCGTAGCGATGCACACCGACCCGGGCGCTGGTGGTCAGTTCGGCGCGCACTTTGTAATCGTCCAGGGTCACCGCGTAGTAGCCCGGTTCGGCCTTTTCGTCGTCATGGCGGAAGCGCGACGCATAGCCACTGCGGGGCCGTTCGGGGTCGCCGCGTTCCAATCCCGGGTTTCCGGTGAACGGCATCACCAGGATGTCGCCGAGATCAGAATGCCCGGTTCCGGAGAAGTGGGTGTGCGAAAAGCCGACGATGCTGCTGTCGTCATAACGGTATCCGGCGGCCCAGCCGTAGGCCTTCTCACGCGGCTGGATGCGCGTGTCCGGGCTGAGCTGGACCATGCCGAAGGGTATCGTCGCGCCGGGGTAGGTATGCCCTTCACCACCGGTACCGATGAAGGGGTCCACCGAGGCATACGCCTTGTCGGCGGCGGACTTCGAAGGCGCTGCCCAGGCCGCGCCGGAGGCGAGCATGGCGGTGGCGGCGAAGGCGATCAGGAGACGACGGTCCAGCGTGGGCATCGGCATTTGGATCGATTCAGATGGTGTACCGATGCTAGCACCAGTGCCCGTGCATCGCATGCTGCAGTGCGGCCGCAGTCCCCGGTGCAGCGTGCCCTCAGTCGGACAGCGCGCCCTCCAGCGCGGCGAGATCGGCACGCACGCGCGGACGCACCACGCGTGCCACTTCCCGGCCGTCGTGCAGCAGGATCACCGTGGGCCACAGCTTCACCTGGAACGAGCGCCCGAGCGCCCGCCCTTTCCCATCCTCGATCTTCCAGTGCGCCAGATCATGTGCTTCCACGACCTCCTGCAGCGCCGGCTGTGCCGCCTGGCAATGGCCGCACCAGGGCGCACCGAATTCCAGCAGCTGCCAGCCGTCGCGCGCCTCCACTTCGGCGCGTGACGGCTCGCTGGACAGGTGCGTGCGCATGAAGGGCACCGAGGTTACCCCGCCAGGCTGCGCTGGATGTCTGCCAGCGGCGCGTTGGTCAGGTCCTTGGCGATGTCGCCCAGCAACCGTGCCTGCGTCTCCTTGTGCAGCAGCGGACGGATCCGTCCGAGCGTGGTGGGGTCGGCCACCAGCAGCAGGTGGGCATAGCGGTTGTTGAGCGCATCCTCGTTGAGCTGTTCGGCCACCTGCTTGGCGAAGGTGGCTTCGTTGAGCTGGGCGATGGACATGTCCTTGGGAACGGCACCGGCCGGGCCCTGCCCGGAGACGCCCGTCTCGCTGATGTCCTGCAGCCGCAGTTCGCCCTCCTGCTTCAGCGTGAGCTGCTGCGCGCTGCCGACATTGGTGAACACCCGGGCCGAACCACCATCGGCCACCACCACCAGCGTCCCCTCGGGAATCGTTCGTGCCATCGCTGCCTCCTCGTACGGGTTTCGAATGTTTCTGCAGCACCACCCTAGGTCGCCCGCCGTAACCGTGGCGCGCACACAATGTGATCCATTCGTTGGAATGGAAGATCGCGGCTCAACTTGCCCCGGCGCCGGCCGCTACCCACGGCATCACCGCGAGGACCCCCCCATGCATGCTGCCTCCCTGCTCCATGTCTGCTTCGCCGTTGGCCTGGCCGTCGCTGGATGCGCCGGCTGCATCCACCAGTTCCTGCAGGGCCAGCCGGTGCTCGCGCTCGGCATTGCCCTGGCTTCGCTGATGACCACGGGCACCGCGCTGGCGACGCGTCATCTGGCGGTACCGGTCGCGATGGCGCTCGCCTGCACCCTGATCGGCGCAGCCGCCACGCACTGACCCGCCCAGCCATTGAAGGAACGCAGGCGCTACCCGCGCGGCGGCGACAGGCTGGAGGTGGCATCGGTCTGCAGCAGGCTGTCGCGCTCGCGCAACGGCAAGCGGATCCACGCGTCCACGCCCTGGGGTGAGAACGCAAGTTCGCCGCTACCGCCAAGCTCGTAGGGAATGCGCTGTTCGACCAGCGCCCGACCCAGCCCGCGATGCGAAGGGACGACCCAGTCGTCGTTCACCGCGCGCCGCTCGCACCAGTGCAGGTCCAGCCAGGCTTCACCGTCGATGTCCTGCATCGACCAGGACACCTCGATCCGCGTATCGCTGTGCACCGATGCGCCGTGCGTGAGCGCGTTGCTGGCCAGTTCATGGACCGCCAGCGACAGCACCTCGGCCGCCTTGGGCGGCAGCAGCACGTCCTCCTCGCCCTGCAGAAGGAATCCGTCGGGCGCGTGTCCCTGCACCGCGATCTCCTGGTCCAGCATGCCACGCAGGCTCACCCCGGCATTGGCGCTGCGGGTGAGCAGGGTCTGCGTGCGAGAAAGCGACATGAGGCGTGCGCACAGGCGGTCAGCGTACTCGTCCACGCTGTCGACCGACTCGCGTGTGCGCCAGGCGATGGCGTGGATCGTGGCCATGATGTTGCGCACGCGGTGCTGCAGCTCGGCCAGCAATACCGCCTGCCGCTCGGTAGCACGCTTGAGATCATCGATGTCCACCGCGATGGCGAACACGCCCGTCACCTCGCCGTCGACATCGCGCAGCGGCGCCGCCGCGACCCGCGTCCAGCGGACACACCCATCATCGTGGGTGAACTGGAACTCCAGTCCGGGCACCACGGTTTCTCCGCGCAGGGCCCGTGCGATGGCGAAATCCTCGGGGGCGATCGGGCTGCCATCGGCATGCCAGCCCTGCCATCGGTGCTGGTTGACCGGATCGGCCGAGGGCACCTGGCTGCTGGGAAGATAGGCGCGCATCTGGTCGTTCGACAGCTGCATACGCCCCTGCGCATCGACAATGCACAGGCCGACCGGCAATACCTTGAACACCAGCGCCAGGCGCCGGTCGCTCTCCTGCCGCCGCCGCTCCTCGCGCTCACGCGCGGCCTGTGCCACGTGCGCTGCCGTGGTCTCGAACATGGTGACCAGCACACCGCCCACCTGCCCTTCCTCGCCGCGGAGCGGGCTGTAGGTGATGGTGAACCAGACGTCCTCCAGCCGGCCCTGCCGGGCCAGCGGGTACAACTTGTCCTCGAACGTGACGGTCTCACCCTGCCAGACCCGGTCGTAGATCGGCCCGTTGATGTGCCAGACCTCGGGCCAGCAGTCGCGGGTGGGCTGCCCCAGGCCAGCGGGATGCTTGTCGGCAAGGATCTCGGCATAGCCGTCGTTGTAGAGCTGGATGAGCTCCTGGCCCCACAGGATGATCATCGGAAACCCATGAGCCAGCATCATGTCCACGGTGGCGCGCAGATGCGCCGGCCACCGCCCAGTCGGGCCAAGCGGCGTCCCTGACCAGTCATGGCGCGCGATGCGCGCATCCATGCCGTCATGCAGTCCACCCAGACGATGCGCCGGAGGTGCTGTGCCGCGCACGGACGAGGGAGCAGCGGTATCCAATCGCCGGCCCATGCCGCGCAGTCAGACCTTGCCCGCAGCAGCCCGCGGTGCGGCGACCAGTCCGGCCAGCTGCCGGGCCAACGCGTCGATATGGTAGGGCTTGGGGCAGCGCGGCGCGCTGGCGAAGCGGCTCGGCAGGTTGTCGTCGTAACCGGAGGTCAGCAGGAACGGCGTCCCCGCCTCGGACAGGCGGTCGGCCAGCGGGTACACCTGCTCACCACCCAGGTTGATGTCCAGCAGAGCGACGTCGATCGGGTGATCATCGACCAGACGCTCCAACTCGCGCAGGTCACCGGCCGGGCCCACGACGTGCGCGCCCTTCAGCTGCAGATAGTCGGCCAGGAACATCGCAATGGCGAATTCATCTTCGGCCACCAGCACCCGCAGCCCCTGCAGCCCCTCCCGTTCATCGCCCGACTCCAGCACGCTGTACTCCCTGACACGCGCGGCCCATCCGGCCGCAATGCCCGCAGGATGCGCGAGTTGCCCTACAAGAACGCGTGATGACGGATGAAGACAACAGCGAGATCGCATTCACCTCGGCCAAACACGCTGTGTGCCCGGCCCGCGGTCAGAACGCACGCTCCCATTTCAGGCTCAGCAGGCTGCGGTCATGGCTGTACAGCCAGTCCACATTGCTGTCTATGCGGGTGTAGCGCAGGCTCAGGCTGGGCACCAGGCCTGCCACCGCCAGCCGTTCGCTGCGTACCAGCGCGATGAGGTTCTGCTCGTCGTCGTGCCGGCGCGCTTCCAGCAGCGGACTCCAGGCATCGTAGCTGCGCTCGCGCAGCGAAAGGAACAGCGTGGCGGTCGTGCCGCTCCACTGCCGCGCCGCGCCGACGCGCAGGCCGCGCTGGCGATAGGCATTGGCCGCGTCGGCCGCCCCGCTGTCGGCCAGATCGATGCCGGCGAAAACGGTCCAGCGCGGAGTGAGCGCGCGGAACCAGGTGGCGTACAGCGCTCTCATCGCGCCATCGTAGTTGTCGGCCAGCCCCGGTTGCCGATAGCGCTGGCGCTTCCAGTCCGCCTCCAGCTTCAGCAGGCTGCGCGGGTCCAGTGCGTATTGCCATTCCGCATGCGCGCCTGCGGCGCCCTGCAGGGTACGGTTACCCAGTGCCTGATAGTCGTAGCCGGGGGCCAGCAGCAGGGTGTGCCGCGCACTGCGCCAGCTGTAGCCCACCTGCACAGTGGCGTTGAGTTCGTTGTAGGCGCGGTTGTCTTTCCATGCCTGGCCGAAGGCCAACCCGCGCACATACAGGCCGTGGTGGCCGGCCAGTGCCCAGCGGCGTTCCAGGCTGCCGTCGTAGTCCACCCCCGGTGCGCGCTGGGCATCGGGCAACCTGCGCTCGATGATGCAGTCCTCGCCTACGCCGAACAGGCACGTGCGGCTGGCCGAACTGCGGTTGATGTTGTCGCTCCATGCAGGTCCGGCGGACAGTGCGCCCTTCCAGCGCCGCCGCGCCTGTAGCGCCTGCAGATACCCCTGCACCCGGCCGCGCACGCCGGCGGTGGCAGGGTCGCGGTCATCGATGTCGGCGGCGATCGCGGTGAACAGCGACGTTGCCTCCCGGTCGCGCTGGTCCTCGGCGTAGACCCGCGCCAGTTCAAGCCGCGCAGGCAGGAAATCCGGCTGCCGGGCCAGCAGGGCCTCGTACTCAAGGGCCGCGCGATGATGCTCGCCCGCAACCCGCGCCAGCGCGCCCCGCGCGTAGTGGCGCAGCAGCGGGTCATGGCCGGGAAGTTCAATGTACTCGTGCAGGAAGGCCTGCGCGGCGGGCCATTGCTGGTGCTGCAACGACAGGTACAGCGCCTGGCCCAGGTCGTCGACCGTGCGCTCCACGCGCAGGGTCCGGCCATCGAGGGTGACGGTCGGCCGATCCGGTTCGGCCTGTTGCAGCCGCTGCTGGTCCTGGCGTTGATGGCGCACGTCGTTGCCCTGCTCCAGCACGCGGCGCAGGTCATCCTGCTGGGCGTGCGCCGTGGCGGTCAGCGCCAGCAGAAGGAGGCAGTAAAGAGGGAGGCGCATGGTCGATCCGGTGTGAAGCGATGCAGCGGGCCGAAGCAGGGACTGGCGGATCGCGGCTTGTCCCTGCCCTGCCCCGTCAGGGGCGTGGCGATCAGTTCTTGCTGCCGCCGAAGGCGGTGTCGTACTGGCTGTTGCCGGCGAAGGTGGCGATACCGGCCAGGGTGGCGGCATTGGCACCGAAGAACTGGCCCTGGGTGGTGCCACTGACCGAACCGTTGGCGGTGGCCGCGCCTGCGAACGAGGCGGTGGCGCTGTTGATGGTGGCGTTGATGTTGACCGACAGGCCACCGCCGCTGAGGCCGCCCAGCAGAGTGCCGGTGCCGAAGTTGGCGCGGAAGGTGCCGCTGAGCAGGTTGCTGCCGTTGAACTTGTTCAGGCCAGCCACGCTGTAGGTGGCCACGCCGGCCGGCAGGGTGGTGCCGGCACGGTCGCCGACGAAGTAGACCTGGCGGTTGTTGAAGCCACCTGCGGCGCCGTCCTTGGACCATTCACCGAACCAGACATCGCCACTGCCGACCTTGACGAAGTTGAAGTGGCCCATGCCCGCGTGGCTGCCCGGTGCACCGGTGATCGGCATGGCCAGCGTGCGCACGGTGGTGCCATTGATGGTGGTCGGCACCGAAAAGCTGGCCAGGCCCTGGAAATCGACGCGACGGGCGTTGGACACGGTGCCGACGCCGATACCGGCCTTGCCGGCCGAGTGCGGGCCACCGTTGACCTGGGAATCACCGACGGCGACATACAGCTCGGCATCGGTCACCGGGCTGGCCGCACCGACGATGTCGGCTGCCTGCGCCGCGCCGGCCAGGGCGAAGGAGGCGGCGACCGCCAGGACGGTACTGGAGATCATTTTCATGGTGTTGCTCCTTGGGTTGAGGGAACTACGGGTACAACGCTTGAATGCAGGTGTTCAGAAGCGTGCGGTGATGCCCAGCTTGAGGGTGCGACCCGGCGCCGGCAGCGTGGACCGCGTGGCCGGGTCGACGTAGTAGCGGTTGCCGAGATTGCTGCCGACCAGCTCCACGCTGGCGTGCTCGTTGAAGCGCCAGCGCGCATACGCATCCACCGTGGTGATGTTTCCCCAGGTGAAGGGCACGTTCTGCCAGAGCAGGCTGCTGCCACCGGCCAGCAACCGGTCACGGTAGGCCTGCAGGTCCGGGTTTTCGTGGCGCCGGTAGTGGATGATGCGGCTGCCCAGCTCCAGTCGTTCGTCGAACAGGCGGGTGCCCAGTGACGCGTTGACCGACAGCTTCGGAATCGCCTGGGTCAGCAGGTAGCCGCTGACGAACCCGTCCTGCACGCAGTTCGGGACCAGGCCACGGTTGGCATCCAGCAGCACGGCACTGCTCTCGTCGCAGACCTCGTTCTCCAGCGTGCGGGCGATGCCCAGATCGGTGAAGAAGCGGCGGTTGTCGAAGCGCGCCTGCAGTTCGATGCCGCGGATGGTCTGCTTGTCGATGTTGTCGAACAGGAAGTAGGCATCGCGCTCGATCACGTTGCGGGTCTTGTGCACGTAATAGGCCAGCTTGACGTCGGCGTCGGCGGTGTTTCCGAACAGCGCCGACAGGTCGTGCACGTAACCCAGCTCGTAGTTGTAGGCATGCTCCGGCTTGAGGTCATACAGCGGGTTGAGGCTGCTGGAGAAGGCGATGGTGCTTTCGAACATGCTCGGGAAACGCACTGCTTCGCTGTAGCGCAGGTAGATGCGCGCGGCAGGCGACAGATGCGCCGTCGCCGAGAAAGTGGGCAGCCACGCGTGATCGCGCTGGCGCCGGTTGCTGCCATCCACCGGCCGCGCCTGCACGGTGTTGCCGATGCTGCAGACCAGGTCGCTGCCGGCGAACAACGGCAGCACGCCCGGGATCGCAGCCACCTCGCCGTTGAGGCACGGGTTGGTGGCACGGGCATAGTTGCCGTTGGCGTCGGGCAGCCACGCGATGTTGTGCTCCACTGCCTGCGGTGTTTCGTAATAGGCCAGCAGTCCCCGGATCGAATCATCGATCACCGAGCCCATGCCGATGCTCTCCCAGAACTCGCGTTCTGCTTCCAGCGCATCGATCTCTGCCTGCAGGCTGGCCGGTCGCTCGGGCAGCTCGTTGACCCGATAGGTAGCCTGCTTGCTGCCCACCCCCTTGGTCAGAAGCTCCGGGTGCGCGTCGAGGAAGTCGTCGAAGGCCCAGTAGCGGCTGTAGCGGACGCCGGCGTTGAGGGTGAGGACATCGAGCGGCCGCCATTCCAGGTTGAGGTAGCCCTCGCCCTCCTGGCGGCGGCCGGCACGCGGAAACATGCGCCAGCCATCAGTGGTGCCGAAGTAGGGATCGCGCGAACCCAGGCTCTCGTACTGCCAGTTGCCCCCTACGGTCAGGTCGAGGCTGGAGTGCAACGCGAAGCGGTTGCTGACCGTCAGGCCGGTGCGATCGTTGCGCGCGTTGGCCAGAGCGGTGTTGCGCAGGATCGGGCTGGCTTCCGGGTCCCATTGCGGATTGCCCGGCGCGAAGTTGGGGAAGCCGCCCGCGGTATAGGTATCGCTGTCGGTCTCGGTGCGCCACAGATTGGCATACAGATCCAGCCAGCGGCTGCCGGCCGGCTGCCAGCGATACTCCAGGTTCCAGGCATCCGAGTCGACGCGGCTCAACGGCCACTGGATGCGGCCGTAGTCCGGCGCCGACAGGATGCGCGAAGGCATGATCTCGCCGTAGTGCGAGAGCGTGTGCCGCCAGCTCGCCTTCAGCTGCTGGTCGTCATTGATCTGCCACGTCGCCTTGAGCAGCCACGACTCCTGTTCACTCGACGTATTGGGCACTTCATCACCCGGCTTGAAGTAGCGGGCCAGCGTGGTGATGTAGTCGATGCCCTGGTACTCGTACTGCTCGCGCGGGTCCTGGTCGTAGTAGTCGCTGCCCTGGCTGCCGGAGAAATAGTTGCCACGCCGGCGCCACGCATAGGCCGCCATCACGTCCACCGTCTCGCCGCGCAGGCCCAGCGCCAGTCGCCATGCCTGGTCCTCGCCATCGAATGGAGTGTTGCCGCTGCGCGACTGCACCGGCACCACCAGGGTGCGGTCGTCATAGGGCGAGTTCGGCGACCCCTGCGGGAAACCCGGCACCGTCCGGTAGTCCTCGCCGCTGTGGAGGCGTGGCAGGCGTGGCGCCACCGCGTTGCTGCTGCCTTCGATCTTCAGCTCCCCGCCGAAGCGTTCGCCGGCCGCCACGACGTCATCGATGTCGATGGTCCTGATGACCAGCGCGCCGCCGATGCCGCTGTGCACGTCACGCACCAGGCCGGGCCCCTTGATGACCTGGATGCCACCGATCAGGTTGGGATCGATGTAGTTGCGGTTGCTGACGCCGTTGTAGCCCCGCCACACCGTGAGGGCCTGTTCGCCGCCATCGATGCTCACCGGCACCCGCCCCGGCCCCTGGATGCCGCGGATGTTGATGTCCAGCGCGCCGCTGTTGCGCGCATCGCCGCTGAAAACGCCGACCAGATCCTTGACCACGTCGGCCGGGTTGGCGCCACGGAAGCGCTCCACCCGGTCCCGCCCCGAATACGCCGTGGTCAGGTCCAGCGCGAACACGTCGTCATAGCCACGGCGATCGCGCGCCTCGCCACCTTCCGGCTGCAGGCGACCGGCGACGTCCAGCGTATCGGTCACCCGCACCCCTTCCCCCTCGGCCGATGCCTGCGCTGCGTCCGCCGCGGCGCGCAGGCTCCAGGTGCCATCCAGGCCTCGCTGGGCACGCACCCCACTGCCCTGCAGCAGCCGCTGCAGCGCCTGCATCTGGCTGTACTGGCCCTGCACTGCGCTGGAACGACGCCCTTCGACCAGGTCGCTGCGGAACACCACCTGCGCATCGGCCTGGCGCCCGAACGCGCGTACCGCGTCTGCCAGCGACTGCTCCGGGATGGCGTACTGGCGCAGCGCCGCCGCTGTGCTGGGTTGCGCCTGCGCGGCCGGCACCCGGGCCAGCGGCAGCAGTGCGGTGCAGATGGCCAGGGCCAGTGTGGTGGCGCGACGGTGACAGGCAGACGCCGTGGACGGCATGGACGGAACTCCTCAAGCGTGGGGAAACCACGGGCACAGCCGCTGCCGGTGGTGTGTCTGGCTTGAGGAAAAACGGTGTTTCGCTCTGGCTGTACCTCTATAGACAGCGCACGCTGCAGGCTGCCCACGCTTTTTTCAGGCTTTTTTCATCGCGATCTAAACCTGCCGGCATCACCAGACCACCAGCGCGCCACCCGGCAGCCGCTGCACGCGCAGGCCCGCCTGGGCCGCCACTGCGGAGATGGCCGGGTCCGGCTGGCGCAGATGGAACAGGCCACTGACCCGGATCTGCTCCGCTTTTGTCCCCAGCACCCAGACCGGTGCGGCCCGATAGCGCGCCAACCGATCGATGGCCTGCGCCGCGCTCAGATCGTCGATGGCAACCTCACCGCGCCGCCAGGGTGCCACCGCGTCGCTGGCGAGGCTGCTCACCGGCTGCAGCCAGCGTCCGTCACGGAACGCGCGTGCCTGCCCTGCATGCAGCCGTTGCAGGCTGCCATCACCGGAATGTACGTCCACTACCCCTTCGCTCACCTGGGCGGTCACCACCGCGTCCTGCAACGAAACGCTGAACGCGGTACCGATGTCGCGCACCAGGCCACCGCCGGCCTCGACCCGGAACGGCCGCGCTTCATGCGCGACCCGGAACCACGCCTGGCCGCGCAGCAGCCGCAGTTGCCGCTGATCCCCATCGAATGCGACGGCCAGCGCGGTGCGGGCATCCAGCACGATCGTGCTGCCATCCTCCAGTTGCACCACACGGGGTGCATCGCCGCTACGCAGATCGCTGCGCGCCCACAATGCGACCCCGGGGAGGGCTGGGACCGCCAGCACCACCGCGGCCACGCTGGCCCACCACCAGGACAGGCGCCTGCGCGGGGCGATCGGGCGCAGGCCCTGGCGATCGGAGGTCAGTGCCGGCAGTGCGGCCAGCACCTCCGGCCCAGCCGCGTCCAGGCCGTCCCAGAATGCCTGCTGGCGGCGCCAGGCCAAGGCATGGCGCGGATCGGCCTGCAGCCATCGCTGCAGGGCCCGCTGCTGCCGGTCCGGCAACGGGCCTGCACTGCACCGGATCACCCAGCGCAACGCCTGCCTGGCCTGTCGCGGCGAGGGTTCGGACGTGGTCATGGTCGTAGCCTGTCGCACCACGAACCGGTGCGCGTGACTGTTGTGACAAGGGCGGGCGGCCTCTGCCCACGGTAATTGCAGGTCATCGGCGTGCGCCCTGCTGGTGCTGCTGGATCAGCATTGCCGCGCGCAGCACATGCTTGCCGACCAGGCTCTTGGAAATGCCCAGGCGAGCGGCGATCTCACGCTCGCTCAGGCCCAGGTAGCGGTTGAGCACGAAACACTCCCGCACCTGCGGCGGCAGCGAAAGGATGGTCCGGGTGATCTCGCGCAGCTGCGCCTGGTCCAGCGCCTGTTGCTCACCACCAACGGCATCGCCGACCTCGCACGCGTACTCGGCCATCGCCCGCCGTTCGCGTGCGTCGGCCTGGCTGCGGTTGAGGGCGTGGTGGTACGCCATGCGGTACAGGTAACCGCGCGGTTCAAGGATCGGCGGATCGCCGGGCACGCTGCTGGCCTTCAGGTACAGGTTCTGCAGGGTGTCCTCGGTGCTGGCCGGGTCCAGGTAGCGCGCGATGAAGCGTGACAACGCACGGCGCTCGCGCATCAACAGCTCGACCAGCGCCAGGGCATTGGGAGACATAGGTGCCAGGCCGGACCGGGGAATGATGGGCGTGATGGCGACGGTCCGGGACGTGATTGTAGGGCGCGGCACCCCATCACGCCCAGCCCGCACCACGGCACCCGCCACTCCCGGGATCGTCAGTCCCATTGTCACGATAGCCCTGCCACCCGATCATCACCGGTGATGGCCGCGCGGCACCGCGCCTGATCCGGCCCCACATCCCCCGCACAGGAGAAGCCCATGGCCTACGCACGCATTGTCTCGACGGCTGACAACTACCTGCACCACATCAGCAACGGCACCTTCGATGTCAACGCCGACGAGCCGGCCTCGCTGGGCGGCCAGGGCAAGGGATTCGCCCCGTTCGACCTGTACCTGGCCTCACTGGCCGCCTGCACCGCCATCACCCTGCGCATGTACGCCCAGCGCAAGGGCTGGGAGCTGGGTGAGTTCCATGCCGAACTGCGCTCGGAGCGCGATCCTGATGGTCGTTTCCATGTGCACCGCATACTGCATGCCAGCGCCGCGCTGGACGATGCCCAGTGGCAGCGACTGCTGGAGGTGGTCGAGAAGACCCCGGTCACCCTGGTGATGCGCGAAGGGGCGCGCATCACCAGCGAACGCGGCCAGAACGCCGCTCCCGGAAAGCGCTAACGGCGCGGGTGCAGCACGGTGCGCCGGCGCATCGCGTTGAACTCCCGCTCCACCTGCTGGATGTCCTCGGCCTGGAAACCCGCGGCATCCAGCATCTGGTTGGCCGCGGCGGCCGCCAGCGGATCGTCGTCACGCTGGCGCCAGCAGCGGGACGGCAGGAAATAGCCCACCTCGCTGCGCCCGCGCATGATCACCACCGGGCGGCCGGCGTACAGCAGGAACTCGGCCAGGTGCTGGCGCAGGCCCTCCACCGAGACATAGGCCGGACCGATGCCCAGCATCTGGCTGGACGTCCCGGGATTTTCGAACAGCTTGCGACGGCTCATCACACTCCTCCTTGTTGCCACGCGTGGCCTCCTTTCCCTAGACGGGCGCATCGCTGCACCCCCGCCACGTTTCGTGCCGGCCCGTCATCGCTGGCGGCTCAGAAGCCGGTGTTGAACTCCAGCTGGAACACATCGATCGCCAGCGGCGGGCCCGACACCGCCTTGGCAGCCATCCACTTGCCGCTGATCCAGCTGCGCGCGTCCAACGCATAGGCACCACCCACGTAATAGCCGCGCGCGTTGGTGCCACCCAGATGGAAGTTCGGATCGTTGTAGGCATCCGGCAGCGCATCGGCCTCGATCCGCTTGTAACCCAGCAGTGCCTGCCACTGCCCCTTCTCCTTCAGGTCGGTGGCGCCGAACGTTGCCTGCAGCATCCATGCGGTGTCGCCGCTGCGGAACGTATCGATGCCGGGAGCTTCACCCGCACCGAAATTGTTGACGATGCCGTTGTTGGCGCGGCGGAACATCGCCTGCGTGTCGTATGCCAGGTTGCGGATGAAGTCGCCTTCCAGGCGCAGTCCGATGTCCTGCGCCAGCCGGGTATCCCAACGCAGGTTCAGCGTGGCCAGGCGGAAGGCGGACGCCAGGCCGACATACTGCGGCGTCGGCGTGCCGGCTGGATCCATCGGATTGAGCGCGATGTCGCGGATCAGCATCAGGGTATTGCCCTTCTGCATGAACGCCGGGCGCGACCAGTCGGTGTCGCAGCCGACGGCGCCGGAGTACAGGGCACAGGGCGAGGACAGCCGACCGCTGATGTTCTTGAAGTCGTAGTAGCCCAGTGCGGCCCGCAGTGCGTTGTCGTCGTTGAAGCGCCAGTTCACGCCAGCCTGCGCGCCGGACAGCCATTTGTTCTCGTTCGGCGACTTCTCTCCGCTGCGGCTCTGCAGGCTGTCCGAGGTGTACTCCAGCGGCGCCACGGCAAGGGTGCCGAACAGGTCGAGACCGCCGTCGCCGAACCCGTACTTCAGGTTGGCGGCCAGTCCATCGAAGTTCAGATCGTTGGAGAACAGGGTGTCGCTGCTCCAGAACGGATTGCCGAAACGGCCACCA
Source organism: Stenotrophomonas sp. B2 (assembly GCF_014947095.1). Taxonomy (NCBI): domain Bacteria; kingdom Pseudomonadati; phylum Pseudomonadota; class Gammaproteobacteria; order Lysobacterales; family Lysobacteraceae; genus Stenotrophomonas; species Stenotrophomonas sp. B2. The sequence goes on from NZ_JADCQA010000003.1 coordinate 130,566, forward strand.
CGCACGGTCAGCCAGTCGGCCGGACTGTAGGCCAGCCACGCCTGGTCGAGCCACACGTCCTTCTTGCTCAGGCCGCCCCCCAGCTGCTCGGTGGTGGACACCGGGCCATTGCTGCTGCCGCTGGCCAGGCGGATGCCAGCGGTGGTGTGATCGCCGATCATGGCCTCGACCCCGAGGCGGGCGCGGATGCGCCACAGGTTACGGCGGTCCTGTCGGGTGTTGAGCAAGGGCGGCAGCTGCAGGTTGGTATTGGTGTTGGTGTCGAATCCACTGCCCGCATTGACCGCGGCCCAGTTGCTGACGATGCCGCTGTTGTCATCGCCATAGAAGCGCGACTCGCTGCGCACACGCACGTCCCCGGTCACCTTGATGCGCTGTGTCCATTCGGCGACCTCATTCGGCGCCGCCCAGCCCTCCGCCTTCGCCTGCGCCATTACGTCCTGGCGCACTTCGTCGCGGATGCCATCACGGACACTCTGCGGCACATAGGGCACACGCACATCGCCCGCCTCAAGCGCGATGCCTCCACTGCTGGCCGATGCAGCACCGGCAGCACCGCGCTGGGCTGCTACTGCCTCGGCTTCGGCCTGCACCAGCAGCGCCTGGCCGTCCTCGGGCTTGAGCGCGCCACTGGCCATCAGGCCTTTGATCAGCTTGATCATGGTGGTCTCAGCAGCCATTGCACCGGCCGGCGCCGCCAGGCTGAGCAGCACAGCGCAGCACAGCAGCGCCCGTCGGGCCGGCCGCGACGGGCGGGAGTCGGTTCGAGCGCGGACGTGGTTGTTCATCACGGTTCTCATCGGAAGAAGGGAAATCGGGGAAATCACGGTTCACGCCCCCGGCCTACGGCCCTGCACAAGCACGCGCGCGGGGAAGTCCAGTGAAGGTGGCGGCGGCTGGTCCACCCGGCCGATCTGGCGCAGCGCGTCGAGCACGGCGGCGTCGGCCTCTTCATTGCCGCTGCCGCGCACCAGCTCGACTTTCTCCAGGCGCCCATCCGGCGCCAGCCACACGTTCACCTGCAACTGGAAGGCCAGGCGCTTGACCCGCGCATCGCGCGCAATCGCCTGCTGCACCAGGTAACCCAGATAGCGGCCATAGGTGGCATTGCCGGCACCACCGCGACCGGCACCGGACCCGCCGCCGCCACTGCCCGCCTGGATGCCGAAGTTGTCACCGCCCGCCTGCGCGTCGGCGTTCATGGTCACCGGGTCGGCGTTGTCCGGCGTCGGCGTCGGCTCCTCGGCCGGGGTCGGCTGATCCAGCGGCTCTGGCTCGGGCAGGGTCTCCTCCGGCGGGGTCTCCGGTTCGGGGGGCTTCTCAGGCGGCGGCGGTGGGGGTGGCGGCGGGGGTGGCAACGCCAGCATCGGCGGCTGCACCACGGGGCGGCGGGTGCTGGCCGTGTCCTTGAACAGCAGCCACCACAGCACGGCGCCCACTACCAGCAGCACCGCCAGCACCAGCGCGACGGTCACCAGCAGCGGGCGGTCACGCATGCCGGGCTCCGGCCGTGGGGAATGAGGGCCGGTCATGCCTCAGCCCTGTGCCTTGCCGGTGACCAGGCCAACCTGGGCCAGTTCCAGCCGCCGCAGCAGATCCAGCACCTCGACCACGCGCGCGTACTGCACCTGGGCGTCGCCACGCACGATTACCGGGAAGTCCGGCGAGGTCGCGCGCTCTGTCCGCAGGCGGTCCTCCAGCTCGGCCATCGTCACCGGGTAGGCGTCAAGGAACACCTGGCCGCTGGGATCGATGGTGATCGCCTTGGTCTTGGGCTTCTCCAGCGCCACACTGTTGCTGGCCTTCGGCAGGTTGACCTCGATGCCGGGAATGGAGGCGTTGCTGGTGAGGATGAAGATCACCAGCACCACCAGCAGCACATCGACGAAGGGCGTCACGTTGATGCCCTTCTCGCGCTTCTTGATGCCGAACTTCGCCTTCTGGGCCATGACGCGCTCCTCAGCCCTGCGCCGTGGCCGGGCCGCGCCCGTCCTGCTCTTCAGCCAGGCGGGCGGCGAATTCGTCGATGAACACGGCCATGTCGGCACCGATGGCCTCGGCGCGTGCGCCCAGCCAGTTGTAGCCGAACAGTGCCGGGATCGCGACGCCGAGGCCGGCGGCCGTACACAGCAAAGCCGCCGCCATGCCCGGCGCGACCGAGTTGATGTCCACCGCACCGGCCATCGCCGCGACCACGAACACCAGCATGATGCCGATCACCGTACCGAACAGGCCCACATAGGGCGCGCCTTCGATGGTGGTGGACAGCCAGTTCATGCGACGCGACATCGCCTCCTGCTCGCGCACCATCACCGCATCCATCGATGCGCGGATCGCCGCGATGGTCGCCGCGCTCAGATAGCCGCCGTTGCCGTCGCGCTGGTGGCGTTGCTGCATCTCATCGATGGCCACCTGATAGATGCGCCACAGCGAACCGTCGCGCATGGCCGCCGGTGCCTGGCCCTGCCGGTCCATGTCCGAGAGCGTGCGCAGCGGCACGCCCGCCAGCTTGCCGAAAGCATCAGTGAACACCGCATTGGCCTTGCCGGTGCGGCCGAAGTGACGGCTCTTGGCGATCATGATCGCCCACGACATCAGCATCATCAGGCCGAGGATGGCCACCACCACCCAGGCGTCGAACGGCATCGCCTTCAGGATGAAGCCGAAGTGACTCTGGCCCGTGGACTGCTCATCGGCGCCATAGCTGATCAGGCGTGAGTCAGCGCCCTGCGCGGTGGCATCGGCCAGCAGCAGTGCCGCCGGACGCGCAACGCGAGAAATCCGCAGTTCATCCAGCGCACCGTCGAAGCTGGCCAGCGGCTGCTCGGCACCCGGCGCGTCAGCACCCACCACCGCTGCGGTGGACAGGGCCGGAAGTTCGCCGCTGAGCTGCGCCACCACGTGGCCATTGAGATACAGCTGCAGCGACCCCTTCTCCGCCGTCAGCGCCAGATGCGCCCACTGTCCCTCCGGAATCGGCTGCGCAGGCGTGCTGCGCTGGCCATTGAGCTGCACGAACGGCACCCGGTTGTCGATGCCCAGCAGCAGTTCCGCGCTGCCATCGCGACGGGCATAGATGGCCTGCGCCGCATTCTGTGCACCCGGCTTGATCCACGCGGACACGGTCAATGGCGCGCCGGCCTCCTGCGCCAGCGAAGCACTGGCTGGCAGCGGCAGCGCAGTGCCGGCGAACTGCACGCCGCGACCGATCACCGAACCTTCGGCGGCCGGCACCACTGCGCCCGCATTGTTGCCGTAGGCCGTGGTGTCACGTGCCGGGGCATTGGCGTCGGCGAAGTGGTAGACCAGCGTGTAGTCCGGATCGAATACCTGCTGTCCATTGCCGCTGGCCGGCGCCTTGTCGTTGCCGTAGTACATCCAGATCGTCTGCGGTGCGGCGGCGCTGACGGCCGGCACATCCACCCACACCAGGGCCAGCCCCAGCGCCGGGTCGAACTGCTCGATCTGGTGCGCCAGCACCGTGCGCCCGTCTGCCGACACGAAACGCAGATCGCTGCCGGCATCCTGGGTGCCGTCGAAACCGAAGTTGCCCGTATGCAGGCGCAGCAGCAGCGGGGTTCGACCGGGATCGCCTGCCAGACCGGCACCCTGCGGGCCTGCGTCGATCGTGATCGGCTTGCGGTATTTCCATTCGGCCTGCCACCAGCTGGCATCGGCCGCAGCGGCGGGCAGCGCGATCAGCGCGGCCAGCAGCAGCAACATCCGGGAAAGCAAACGGTCCATGCGAGGGGTCTCCGGAGAACGCATGTTCAAGGGAAGGGTCAGTAACTGGTGCTGATGTTGAAATGCAGCCGCGGGTCGTCCTTGCGGGTCACCGGCCCATCGGCATAGGGCCACGCATAGTCCAGGCGCAACTGCAGGTGATCTCCCAGGCGCAGCTGCGCGCCGAGCCCGACCGAGGCCAGGTTGTACTGGTCGCGCTGTTCGGGCAGCGGCCGCCGCAGGCGCAGGTAGGCCGCGTCGGCAAAGCTGTACACGCGAAGCTGGCTGCCGCTCCACAGCGGCCATGCCGGGGTGCGCCATTCCAGGTTCGCCACACCGCCGTAGTCACCGATCGCCTCGGCCGACAGGTAGCCGCGCACGGTGTACATGCCACCGGCGGCGAACTGCTCGGCCGAGACCAGTGGCGCATCGGTCACCTGCAGGGCCCCGCGTGCATACCATTGCCAATCGCTGCCGAAGGTATGCGTATTCGACACATCGGCCTTGAGTGCGACGAAGCTGGGATCGGCCCACGCCCGCTTCTGGCTGAAGTCGTACCCATTGCTGCCATAGCCGAACAGGCGGCGGGTTCCGGCCACCAGCTGCGTGCTGATGCTCAGCTGGTCCTGTTCGCCCTGGCGCACACCCACGAATGCCAGCGTGAGCGGTGCGTACTTCAGGGGAGTCTTCAGGTTGTCGCTGCCCATCCAGGTGTCCTCCTCGGTGTCCTTGAAGTCGACGCCGAGGCTGAGCTGCCGCCACCATGCAGTGCTGCCGGGCAGGCGGTAATTGAGCTTGAGGCCGATCGAATGACCATTGCCGATCACGTTGGTGCCGGTTCCCGCGCCCCCCTGGCCGCCGGCATTGAGCACGCGGCTGTCGGAGGTATAGCCCGATGCCTCCAGGCTCCAGGGGCTGCCTTCAAACGGCAGCGTGTACGACGCCGAGAACACCTTGGCCTGATCGGTATCTTCCGGAGCGAGGAACACGCCGAGACTGGCGCTGTGCCCGCGTCCCCACAGGTTGTCATGCGCCAGCGAGGCACTCAGGCGCAGTTTCTCGGTGTCGGCACTGCGGTCATTGTTGAGTGCGGCGCTCGCTCGCCAGGGCGACTTTTCTTCCACCTGCAGGTCCACGTCCATCGTGCCGGGCGTCTTTCCCTCACGGACCAGCGGCATCACCTGGCGGCGACCGCCTTCGTTGAGCGCGGTCAGTTCCTTCTGCGCCCGGTCGAAATCCGGCACCAGGCCCTCGGCCAGCGCCGGTACCCGTGCGCGGATCCGCCCCGCCGCAGCAGGCGCCGCACCGACCACGCGCAGTTCGCCGATCGGCGTCTGCTGCACCTTCAGCAGCACCACGCCGGCACTGACCTGCTGCTCGGGCAGTTCCACGTACACCGACTGGTATCCCGCCTGCTGGTACAGCGCGCTGACTGCATCGCGCGCCTGCTCGACGTCGGCCAACGTCCTGCCCGGGCCGAGATAGGGCTCAACGGCGCGCTCGATCAGACGCGGATCAAGTACGGTGTTGCCGCGCACGATGTACTCGTTGATGTTCACCCTGGCCGCCGGCGTGGCATCCTGCGCGAGCAGCGGCAATGGCAGGGACGCCACGGCCAGCGCGAGTGCCCGCGGACGCAGGCGCAGCGGGAGTCGGACAGCTCGGCACGGAACAGGCGTCATTGAAGGCATCGCGTCGTATCGAAGGAAGTGGCCAGGGAGCGGCGCGTGGGTCTACCCACAGGACGTGCAGGGCGCGTCAAAGCCGCCAACAGTTTTGTGACAGCACTGTCATCTGTTGACGGCGGCGGAATGCGCGCAGGCGGACACTGCGCCCGCCACCCGTCCATGAAGCAGCCGACATGGGGTGGCGGAAGATAGGAGATGAGCATGATCCTGACTGCATGGCGCTGGCCTGCCGTGGCGTTGCTCGCGTCCATCGCGATGCCGATTGCGCACGCCGATGACCGCGCAACGCGCGCGGACACACCGCCCTGCATCGACGTGCAGGTCAACGGAGAGCGCATTCCGGCCTGGGAATGTCTGCAGCGCAGGCTCGCACCGGCACCGCCACGTGCACGATCACCGCGCCTGTCCGAGTCGGAGCGGCTGATGCGGCAGCCCGGCAACCAGATCATGCAGTACAACCTGGAAGGCACCCGGCAACGGATGGGCGACGCCTTTGGTCGCTCGGTGACACCGCAGCGCCCCTCTCGCTGATCGCGCCTCAGTGCCGCCCCGCAGCGGCAGGCACGATGCCGTCGGCAGGAACGGGCGGCAGCGCGGGCACCGGCAGGCTGCGCGACCGCCCCGCCTGCTGCAGTTCGATGGTCTCTGCGCCGATGCCGGCCAGTACCGTGGACGGTCCCAGACGCTGCCCCGGCACATAGGCATCGACCGCGCCGCCATCGACCGACAGCAGTGCCAGCGGTGCGTGCGCGCTGGCCATCACACCCAGTACCACTACCTCGGTGTGGATCGCACCCGGTGACAGCAGCCGCACCAGCGGAGCGCTGGCCGCAGCGTCGAACGGTGGCCGGGCCGGTGTCGACGGCCTTACCGCGCTGGCCGCCGCCGGTGGTCCTGCAGCGAACAGGGCAATGCCCCAGTAGGCCATCACGGCCAGCAGCAGCGTCGCCGCCAGCAGTGTCAGCAGGTGATTGCGATCCCAGCGCCTGCCGTCCATGTTCCGCACCTTCGTCGACATTGACGGCCACCACGCTAGCAGTCGCCGCTGACGCTTTTGTTTCATCATCCGCCGCTACCCTGTCCGCGATCGGCAGGCACAGGAGGCGATGTCGATGCGGCGCATCCCGCGCGGCTTCACCCTGCTGGAACTGATGGTGGTGCTGGTCATCATCGGCATCTGTACAACGGCCATCGGCCTGGGCCTGGGCACACTGCTCGATCCTGCGCGCCAGCTCCGTCAGGAAGGCGAGCGATTGGCGCAACGCCTGCAGGTGGCACGCGATGAGGCCCGCATCGATGGCCGCAGCCTCCGCTGGCAGGCCGATGCCGAGGGCTACCGTTTCAGCCGACGCGAGGGCGACCGCTGGACCGACGTGCAGCGCGACGACCTGCTGCGCCCCCAGCGGTGGCAGAGCCCGGGCATCGCCGTACAGCCGGCGGCAGCCATCGAACTGAGTCCGGAATGGATCGGCGTGCCGTGGGAGCTGGCGCTGTCGCTGCAGGGGCGACAGCTGCGCCTTCGCGACGACGGCAGTGGACAGCTGCAGGTCGTGCAGTGATGGGGCCGCGGCGGGGGTTCACCTTGATCGAGGTACTGATCGCACTGGCCATCGTGGCAGTCGCGCTGGCGGCGGTGATGCGCTCGGTGGCAGTGGCAACCGATGACCAGTCGCGGCTGCGCGACCGACGTCTGGCACTGCTGTGCGCACAGGACCGCTGGCAGGAACTGCGGCTGGCCGCGCAACCGCCCGCGGATGTGCAGCAGCGCTGCGTGCAGGGTCGCAGCCGCTTCCTGGTGCGGCAGCATCTGGGCAGCGGCAGCGACGGGCAGCCGCTGCTGGAGCTCATCGTGGTGGCGGAGGATGCACCAACGCAGTCGCTGGCACGCATGCTGCTGCCATGGACCGCTGCACCGTGAAACGGCGCGTGCAGGGCTTCACCCTGATCGAAGTGATGATCGCGATCACCCTCATGGGCGTGCTGGCCGTGATCTGCTGGCGTGCGCTGGACAGCGTGTCCAGCAGTGACCAGCGACTGCGCCAGGCTGATGCAGGCACCAATGCCGCATTGCGGGTGCTGCAGCAGTTCCAGCGCGACATCGAGATGCGTGCGGACGATGCCCTGATGAATGGTGCGGTACGCCCCGCTGACGAGCCACAGCGGCTGCTGCCGCCGGCGCTGGTCAGCGAACGGCAGGCCGACGGCAGTTTCGCGCTGGAGATCACCCGCAGCGTCGGCAGCGACGGGCTGCGCTGGCAGCGGGTGCGCTGGTGGCGCCAGGGAAATACCCTGTGGCGGGCCAGCGGGCCGCCATCGGATCACTATCCGTTGCCGCCACCAGAGCAGTCACGCGGGCTGGCCGTGGCGCACGATGTCCAGTTCTTCGATGTGCGCGCCTGGCAGCCGGGCGCCGGCTGGACGACGCTGCCCAGCCAGGGCCTGCTGCTGCCGGCCACCGGGCTGGAACTGAGGCTGCGGCTGCGTGATGGCCGCGGTCCGTTGAGCTACCGTCGCGTCCTTGAACTCTAGCCGCAGACGCAGCTGCACGCCGTCGACCCACGTCATCCGGGGCGCAGCGTCCGCCATCCCGGCCAACGGGCGCTGTCCCGCGCCCGGTGGCGCCTGTGGGTGCTCCTCACCGCCGATGGCTGCTCCCTGCCCTCCGTGCCGTCCTGGCGGGGGCCGCCACCGCTCCGTGGCAGCGGGCCCGATTGCGGATCGCCACGCACCGCGTGGATCACCCCCGGCAACTATCGACGCTGTGTGCCACCCTCTCCACGCGCCTGCGGTTCGCGGGCCTGCGGGAACTGGAAAGCACTGTCTACGTCGTAGCCGCTGGCCGCGGTCGTGCCGCGTGCCGGCGGGTTGATGCTGCTGCTGGCGTTGCCGAAGCCCAGGATCTGCACGCTGATCACCGAAGGCTGGTTGCGCCGGGCATCCTCCTGGCTCTTGCGGATCACATCCTGCGCCGCCTGGCTGGCACTGCTGGCGGCGGCGCTGGCCGAAGCCAGCGCGTTGACGTTCACCGACGCCAGCACCGGCAGGCCCTTGCTGTCTCCCTGCACCTGGATGTTGGCCGCATTGAGTACCTGCAGCGCGGCCAGATTGATGTTGCCCGAGACACGGATGCCCGCCTCGCCCGCATCGATGGTGCCCAGCGGCGCGATCAGATCCACATCGCCCGGCGCGACTTCCGCGATCGGATTGAGGGTGGCAATGCCCGCACCACTGGCCGGCGCCTGGGGCGACAGGATCACATTGCCCCAGGTGTCATAGACGCGCCGTGGCGGTGTGTACAACAGCGTGGTGCGCGAGCCGCGACCCGCATTGATGTCGCCCTGCTCCGACCACGCCAGGATGTCGCCACCGAACGTGGTCATCACCCGCGACAGGCCCAGCAGCACGCTGTCCTGGCTGAACAGGCGGATATCGCCCTGCCCCTGGGTGACGAGGCCGGCACTGGCAGGCGGCACCACCCCCTGTACACCCACCACGATCTGGCCTCCCGGTGCCATCAGTTCGATGTTGCCGCCCGCCTCGGTGCGCACACCGGAGCCACCGTACATCACGATATCGCCGGTTCGGTCGATCGTCGCACCGGCCGCATTCCTGTCCGGCATCAGCGTGGCGATGGCCTCGCGCCCGCGCAGATAGGAGCCGAAGCGCGGCCCTTCCGCATCGGTGTACTCGCGTCCGCCTTCGCGCAGCTCGGCGTAGTAGATCTGCCGCAGGAAGATGCGCTGCTGTTCCTGCGGCAACGCATCGAACGCAGCCAGCGCTGCCTCGCCATCGGCGGCCATGCCGAAGCGTTGCTGCAGCCACTGCTTCAGTTCCTGGTCGTAGACCTTGACTGCCCTGCCCGGCTGCGACGCAAGCGATTGCGCGGGATCGGCCAGGTTTGCGGGATCCAGATAGCGGGCACGCAGGGCGGCGAAATCGATCTGCTGGTTGCCGGCCGTCAGCGCGATGCTGGCACCCGGACGGGTGTCACCCTGCACGATGCCACCGAGGCTGACGATGCTGCCCGCCTCCTCCTGGCGCAGCTGACGGCCGGCACTGATCTCGACGTTGCCGGGGCCGGCGATCGTCGCGTCCAGATGCACGATGTCACGTCCCGCCGCCGCCACCGTGATATCGGTGGGCGCGCTGTTCAACGCGGTCATCGACACGCCGAGGATGTCCCGCCCTGCCCGCAGCTGCACCGCGCCTGCTGCCTCGAACCAGTTCAGCTGCGTGCGCTGCCAGGCGGTGCCGTCGAGCGTGCGTTGGGCGCCTGTCGCCAGGCCGATGATGTCGCCCTGCACGGCGTAGAAGCGGCTTGGTGCCAGTGCCGCGGAGACCGTGGACAACGGCGTACCGGGGCCGAACGCGAACAGCGGAAGCGATGCCTCCGGCGAGGCGATGTTGCCATCGACCGACAGGTTGTGCCGCGGGCGCGTCACATTACCGCTGGCATCGCGTTGCTCGGCAACGAATGCGGGGTCGAACGGCCCCGGCATGCGCGCATCCGCGCCCGAGCGCGTGATCTGGGTCGCGCCGCTGCGGGCGAAGATGCTGCCGCCGGCCAGGACGTCCAACCGCCCGGTAGCCGAGGGCGCCAGCAGGATCACATCCTGCGTCCCCGTCACGGCACTGATCCGGTCCAGCTTGATGTCACCCTGGGCGGCAACGGCGCTGAAGCGCGAAGGATAGAGCCAGTAGTTCAACAGCTCCTCCCGGCTGCCCGGTGCCAGCGCAACCTGCTCGGGCCACAGATTGCTGCCGGTCACGTTCTCCGGCCCGGCGAGGCCCGGCGCGAGGTCACCACCGGCACTGAACAGATCCACGGCTGTGTTGGCGGTCCACAGGGAGAACCAGGTGCTGCCCGCAGCGCGGCTGCCGTTGTCCTGCACCACCGTGCTGTAGTTGGCCAGTGGAACCCGGCCGGCATCGGCGACGCCGCCGAGCACCACATCACCCCGCGCCTGCAGCTGCGCGACCGCATCGCCCAGCACCAGCACCGGGCCGCCCATCGGGCGAGCGGCGTCGGCGGCGAACAGATCGGCTGCACGCAGCTGGCCCAGCGTCGCGTAGCTGTCCAGGGTGACACCCATTGCACCGATGCGGCCCGCGTCGAGCAGCAGGCTGCCACGCAGGTTGCTGAAGGTACCGTTGAGGTCGAGATTCTGTGCGGCTCTCGATGGATTGAGGCTGGAGATCGTCGCCTGCAGATTCGGGTTCAGCGCGCCACCGATGCGCAGCTGCAGGTCACCGCCACCGGTCAGGTGCAGCTGGCCATCACTGACACGGCCGGTCGATCCCACGGCAGCGATGATTGCACTCGAATGCGGCGCCGTCAGCGAGCCCAGCGCGTCACCCATCGCATCGCGTACGCCGGCGTGGCGCCCGGCCTCCAACATCAGGTTGCCACCGCCCAATGTGCCGAAGCCGGTGAAGCCCACCATCCGCGGGGTACTGCCGGCGATGGCCGACACGTTGGTGTACGTACCGAAATTCACCCACCAGCTGGTCGGCACCGGCTCCACGCCGGTCGTGCTGCCGGTCCCCTGCCGCCACAGCCAGTTGCCGACCGCGGCACTGGAGTATTGCGCCTGATCGCGTTCACTGCTGCCCGACTCGGCGCGCGCGGTCCAGACATCACCGACGATATCGCGCCCGGCTTCGACGCGGAGGTTGCCGCCATGATCGGGATACCAGGCCTGGTATCCCGCGATTGCGGCGTCATAGCTGCCCGGCACCAGGTTCTCACCCAGCAGCGCGGTGTTCCAGGGCGCCGCCGCGCGCGGTGAATCAAACGCGGCGTCACGGCCCTCGCCGAGTGAGCTGGGCGTACCGGCGGTATAGACGCCGAACCCGGACTTCATCGCAACGTCGCCCGCCGCGAGCAGTTCCAGGTCGCCCTTGCCGGTGCGCAGGACACTCCAGGCCGGTGTACCGGCGCGCTTGCCATAGGTGGTGACCTCGGTCTGGGTGCCACCGCCGGCACAGTAGTCCGGTGCCATTCCGCAGAATTCGTCCTCGGTCATGCCCAGCAGCTCGGCGAAGTCCTTTGCCGGCGTGCCGACGTAGGATTCATCGCCCCAGAAGTCCAGCGAACCCTGCGCGGCGACCTGTCGCGGCGCGGGGCCGCAGTAGCCATCGGAAAGCGCGCAGAACTCATCCTCGCTGAAGCCGAACATGTCTGCCAGCTCGGAAATCGGACGGCCGGCATAGGAGGTGTCGCCCATCCAGTCCAGTGACGCCTGTTCGGTCAGGACCCGGTCGCCCACCCAGATGATCTCGGTCGTCACGGTGCCGACCGAGCCCTGATGGGTATCGGCAAGCACCACGCTGCCGTCGCTTCCCCAGCGTCGCGAACGCGGATCCGCGGCGTCGCTGTCAGCCCCCGCCACCAGTGTCATGTCCCACGATGTCGTACCTTCGGCCAGCATCGGGGCAAGCGCCCAGTTGCGTCCCTGGTTGCCGTTGGCGTCGGCAGGACGCAGGTTCACCGATGCGTCGCCGGGCAGCTCCACCTTGGTCAGCGATGGAATGTACGCGCCTACCTTGAGCTCGACTTCCCGTGCCAGGCGCAGGGTCACCGGCAGCATCGCACCGGCCGGCCAGTCCTGGGCGGCCATCTGCACATCGCTGCGCAGGCGGAAGCCAGCCCCCAGTCGCGCACCGGCCGCCAGCACCAGCGGCTCCTGCAGCACGGTGCCCGCCGCCAGCGTCTGCCCGGAGTCGGTGGTCACCGCCGCACCCAGCACCGTGCCCGCGGGCAGGCGCAGGTTCTGCGAGATCACCATCGGCGCGGGCAGCACGGTACCGACCGGAAGCGTTACCGATTCGACCGGCACGTCATAGTTCAGGCGGGTACCAGCCTGGAACTCCGTACCGGGCTGCAGCTTCACGCCCTCCACCGGCACCACCAGATCGCCGCCGAACGGCGTGTGACCGGCGGTGCCGTTGCGGCTCTCATGCAACTGCCATCCTGCCTCGTCCGGATTGGCCGGTGGCGGCGCGAAGCCATCGTTGATGCTGCCGTGCACGTTGATGTTGCCCTCCGCGCGCAGCACCAGCGACGCCGACTCGCCGAAGCCGCGCCGCGCCGGATCATTGCGATCGGCCTCAGGCCCATAGCGGTAGCCGGACAGGTCGATGTCACCGGATACGGTCAGGTCACCTCCGGGATTGGCCTCGCTGCGGCGGGCGAGGACCTGCACGCCGGGGCGCAGGCGATGCGTGCCCAGCGCAGCCGTGCGTTGTCGGAGATCCGCATTGGCCAGCGCGCCGTCCATCCACGCGCGGTTGTCCGGATCGACGATCTGGTCCAGCCACTGCTGGGTGACGCGCTGCGCGCGGTTGCCGTTGACGTCGACAGTGTCCGCCAAGGGCGCGTCCTCATAGCGTCGCACCGCATTGACCTGGATATCGGCCGCACCTTCGACGCGCAGACCGTTGGCGACCGCTATCGCCGCATCGTTGCCGCCGATGCGGGGCGCATCGATCTTCAGGGTGCCGCGGGCCACGCCGTCGTTCTGCCCGCGGCCGCCGCCCACCGCCACAGCCGTCCCCGCGCGCAGGTCCAGATGAGCGCCGGCGCCGATGTCGATCCCGCCGGCGGCGCTGCCCAGTTCGATCGTGGCCCGGTTCGGGCTGTCGATGATCTTGCCCTGGCTGTCCACGCGCAGGCCGGTGCCATGCGTATCCAGCGTTCCCTCCACCTGCAGACCGTCACGTGCGTACAGGCGGATCGCACCGACCTGTTCGCCGCTGGCGTCGATGCGCCCCGCTACGCGCAGGCTGCCTGCGTCGAGGCTGATGTCGACCCTGCGCGCCTTCACCTCGTCACCGATCAGCAGATCACCCTCACCGATCCGGAACGTGCGCCCGCCGGTGACACCGCCCGCGTTCAAGCGCTGGTTCAGGCCTGCGAAGTCCTGCAACGTGCCGGCGCGAACCACGATGTCTGCGCCGTCGTAAGGCACCACGGTGCCACCTGCGTCGTAACGGCCACTGGCAGCCCCCTCGATGCCACCGGCCAGATCGGCCCGCCCGGCCAGGGCGTTCACCGTCAGCCGTCCGCCGCGGTTGTTGCGCGCCGACAGATCGATGCGTGAGGCGGCATCAGTGCTGACGTCACCCGCATCGCTGGACAGCAGCACGTCGCCGCCCCAGCTGTACCTGTCCACGTCGTACAGCGTAACCCTGCGTCCCGCCAGATCCAGCGCCGCCTGGCCGCCGAGCGCGATGCCGTCGCGCGCGTTCACTGACAGGCGGCCGGAGGCCAGTGCGATCGTGCTGTCCAGCGCGATCCGCTGCGCATCGATGCTCAGTTCGCTGCCCAGCGCGTCGCCGCCGGTCGTGCCGCGGCCGCCCTGCAGACGGAAGTCGCCGCCGGTCCGCACCCGCAGCTGCGCACCGGGATCGGCTGTCAGCAGCGGCGTGTCGATGCCGATGCTGCCACCGCTGTACTGCCAGCCCTTGTCCGCGAGATAGTCACCGCGCTGCTGGTACACGTCCAGCGTGCCCTGCGCGGAAAACAGCAGCTGCCCGGATGCGCTGAGGTTGAGCGCGCTGAAGCCGAGTATCTGGCGGCTCGCGGGCACCTCGGAGCTGGGACGGCTGAACGGCGCGCGCGCCAGCTGCAGGTTGCGGGTGACGATATCCAGCTGCCCCGCGCCGAGCCGGTCCACCATGGGATCGGCCGGCGGCGCCGACGCATCGCTGCCCGGTGCCTGCGTCGCCGCCAGCGAACCGTCCCAGACCAGTGTGTCCACCAGGATGCGCGCACGGTCGCTCGCCGCACCATAGCCATGGATGGCCTGCGCGCCCAGCACCAGCGTCTGCAGGCCACCGCGGCCGGTGGCACTGTCGCGCGCGTCCAGGTCGACACTGCCGAACACGTTGACCGAATCGCGTGCGACCAGGCTCAGCGTATCCAGCGCCGGTGCGCCGGTGGCATCATTGCCGCGCAGCAGCTGCTGCAGCACGGACTGGTTCATGGTCATGCCATTTGGCAACGCCCCTGCGGCCGCTGCCTGCGCGATCGCCTCGGCGCTGCCGAGGTTGAGCGCCGCCATGCTCACGCCCAGCTGGCGCGTGCCATAACGGGCGGAATCGCGCATCTGCAGCACGCCATCGGTGGCCACCCCGATGCTGCCATCGGATACCAGCCGTGCCTCGCCTTCGCAGTCCGTCTGGCAGCCGCCGATGTCGATCGCGACCGGCCCTGCCGCCACGCCGGTCGTACCGGTGATCAGGTTCAGGCGCTGGTTCGAGACGGCCAGCAGGCCGCCATTGACCTGATAGGGCACGGTCGGCGCGGACGCGGTGTCGCGTGCGAAAGACAAGGTATCGAGTGTCGCCCCGGCTTCGACCAGGATGCCGCTGCCACCGGACGCCGCAGCCACCAGTATCTCCGGCGCCTGCAGGGTCGCACCGGAGCGAATCGCCACATCGCGCACCGCGCCGGACACCGCCACCAGCGAAGCCGTCTCATTGAACTGTCCGCCGATCACCATGCGTTCCGGCCGCAGCGCATTCAGTGCGTCGTCGGTGAAGGTCGCGCCACGATCGTGCGCCTGCGACGGACTGCCGGCAGCAGCGATCTCCAGCGAACCCACGGCCGGGCTGGCGAGCGTGGCGAACAGGGTGCCGCCGCGTCCCTTTTCATTGGCCGCGGAGAAGCGCGCCGTGCCGGCGAAGTCGATGGCCGCGGTTCCCTCGCGGCCAGCGCCTTCACCCAGTGCCAGGGTCAGCCCCAGCGCATCGATGGTCTGCCAGCCGCGCGCCTCGCCACGACGGTCGGCGGTGGCCTGCACGAAGCTGTTGTAGCTGGTTTCGTTGTAGCCGGAATGCCGGCGCACCACCGCCGCCGGCGTCAGCAGGATGTCGGTGAGCAGCGGCGACGCCACCCCACCCAGTGCCGATCCCTGCTGGCCGGACACGCGCCAGGTCCCGGTGCCGGTCTGGATCGGCTGCGGTACGCCGGAGGTTCCCGTCGCGCCCAGTTCGACGCGGAATGCACCCGGCTGCAGCGCGAAGCTGGCCGGCAGCAATGTGTAGGTCCCCGCAGGCAGGCCGGGAACGCCGGCGGGTACGGTGATCTGCTGGCCCACCGCTGGAGCAGAGAAGCCATCATCACTGCTGGGTGCGAAGCTGCCGGCACGTCCCGGCACAATCGCGTACACCGGGTTGCCGGAGGCACTGAACGCATAGCGCGGGTTGGCATCGGCCAGCGCAGTGCGCAGCACGTCGACGGAGCCACCGCGGCCTGAGACAAATGCCGCGCCGGTCAGTTCGCCGCCACCTGACACGTCCAGCAGCGCACCGGCATGCACATCCACATCGTTGGCGGTTACGGTCACGCCCTTGGACGCAATGCCACCCGGCGTCAGTGATTCCAGGCTGCTGCTGCCTCTTCTCCACGACACGCCGTCCACGGTACCGCCGTAGGGCAGCGCCAGACCTGCGCCACTGGTGGAGGTGATGCTGCCCGGCAACAGCTCCACCCGGCTGGCACGTGTGCCGCCCAGGATCAGGCCGCCCAGTTGCAGCGCCCCCATCGGCGCCTGCACGTTTCCGCCCTGCTGCACGGTCGCTGCCACCAGCTGCAACGCGCCCAGCGCTGACTCCGGCGGAGTGGCCGCCGCCGTGCCGGTACCCCGGATGCGCAGCACCGCATCCGGATCTGACCAGTATCCGGGCGTCGCCACGGTCGCCGCAGACGCACCCGCGACCAGATAGCCCGTCGCACCGGAGGTGGGGTACAGGCGGGCGGCACTCACGTCCATCGACCCGCTCGCCATCAACGCACTGATCGATCCGCCGTTGGACACCGCGTTGAGCAGCCGCACGTCGCTGCGGCTGTCCAGCACGACCTGGTTGAAGCCGGGCAGCCAGGTGACATCACGGATGTCGATCAGATCAGCCCTCGCCGACAGCACGTGGTCGCCTTCCGCGGCCGACGCCACGGTATCGGTAACCACCAGGTTCTCACCCGGCAGCGACTGCCAGTGCGACTGTGCCAGCAGCAGGTGCGGAGCACTCAGCGAAATGCCGCTGGACTGCGGTGCTGCCACGGCCATGCCGAGGCTTGACTGCCCCTGTCCGTAGATGCGCAGGCTCTGGCCCATGCGCAGGTCGACATCGCCCTCCGCGCGGACGTCACCGAACACGGACAGGGTGTCGAAGCCACCGGCCTGGATCTGCTCCACCGACAGCGCCGCGTGCCCGTACTCCAGCCGGTCCGGCAGCACCGCGTCGACCGGGCTGCGCTGGCTGAGCGTGATGCCACGCGCGCGCAGTACCTCCTCGCTCGCACCGCGCGCATGAACGCTGCCACCAAAGGCTACGCCCAAGGTGCCGCCACGCGCGCTACTGCCGCCGGCAGAGGCATCCATTGCGCCGTCCAGGTACAGCGCGTTGGCCGAACGCAGCACGATCTGCCCGCCGTCGCTGTCCACCCGGGTCCGTCCCTTCCCGTCGACATCCAGCGGCGCCGAGGCGCCTGCTGCCCGCAGCTGCGCGCCACGCTCGAGCACGACGAAGGCTTCAGGCGGACGGTTGTCCACCGACGCAGAGCTCTCCCAGTCGAGCGCGCCGCCGATCTCGATGCGCCCGCCGGCCCGCACCTGTCCCTGCAGGCGGCCACCGGCATCGGCCAGTGACACCGCATCCGCGCTGGCATCCAGCAGCGCACCGTCGGCGAACCGCCAGGTCCGTTCGCTCCGCTGCCCGGCATACAGCGTGGTCGGCAGGCGCACATCGTCGATGCTGATGCGTCCCCCCTGCGCACGCAGCGTACCTTCCACGTCGATGTTGCCGGCGCCGAGCAGGGAGATCGCCTGCCCCGGGTCGACCTCGATCAGTGCGGCCTTGCCCACCCGCAGGTCGCCGCCGACGCTGTTGCGATCCGAGCGCAGGCTCACGCTGGCACCGCTGCGCTGGCGGACCAGCCCGCTCATCGGATCGGCACTGTAGAGCGGTGCCAGCCAGCGCTCCAGTGCGTCCTTCCGGTCCGTCGCGGCGCGCGCGTCGGCGGTGATCCGAAGGCCCGGCATGCGCGCTGCCAGCTGCGTGCCATCGGCAACTTCCAGCCCTTGATGGCCATTGATGTCGTACTGGGCAAAGCCGCTGCCAAACAGGCCGGCATCGATCTGCAGCGCGGCTGCATCGGCCGGATCCGCATCGCCTACCCGCACCCGGCCACCGGTGCCCAGCGAGAACGTGCCGCTGCCCTGGCCACGGCCACTGAACCGGCTGCCCTCGCCCAGCTGCACCCGGCCGCTGCCGTCCGTTGCCACCGTGCTGCTGTTCGCCTGCAGACTGATGCTGCCCCCTTTGCCGACACGACCCTTGCCGCGCAGGTCCAGCGCGGCGCCGGCCTCGACGTCGACCGTCGCCCCCGCGCCCACCCTCACGTCATGGCTGTTGCTCAGGCTCAAGCGGCCGCCATCCGTCCAGGCACCACCCGCATCCAGTGGCTCTCCCAACGCTGCGTTGCTCCATTCACCGGCAAGATCGATGTAGGTACCGTCGGCAATAACGGTGCGTGCGCGGCCATCGTGCAGCAGTGCCGTCGGCCTGCCCTGCACCTCCAGCAGGTTGCCCGCCGACAGCTGGCCACCGGCAATGCCGATGTCGCCCGCCAGTTCAACCTCGCTGCCAATCAGGTTCAGCTGTCCGCCCGCCTGCAACCGAAGACGGCCGTCAATGCTGATGCGATCGGCGCTCGCCAGATCGATCCGCCCCCACTGCTGGGCACTCAATTCTGCGATGTCCAGCCACACCGTGTCGCGCCGCTCCTCCCCGACCGGTGCCAGCAGTGACCACGCCGCCGTCTTCGGCGCCTTGTCATCCACGCGCACGTCCGAACCGAACACCCCGCTGCGGCCCTGGCCGTCATAACGCCCGAGGTAGAGCTGCGCATTGCGTGCTGCCGCCGTCTGCGCCTGTGCATAGCCGTCCAGTGCGGCATCAGGCCGGCGGTTCTGCTGCGCGCCCTGGAAGGTGGCGGTCTCCACACGGCCCTCCAGCACCGCCGTCGGGGCGGAGACGATCAGGCGTCCTGCATCGCGGCCGACCGTATACCCGTTGTCGACACGCTGCGCCGCGAACACGACCGGATCGCGGAACGTCTCGGTGACGCCCCAGCGCTCCTGTTTCACCTCATGGCCGTTGTACACCCCGTCGAACAGCATCTCCGCCGGTGCGTCATCAAGGCGGTACACCTGGCCATCCACGCCGCGCACCCAGCTCTGCCGGATCACGCCGCTCTGCACATCCAGGCTGCCACCCGCAAGGTTGATGCTTGACCCACCATGCGTGATCACTTCACTGCCACCCAGCAGGACGGTGCCTCCCTGCGCGGCCCATTCGCCGATCGAATGCCCCTGGTTGTCGAGGTAGCCGCCCACTTCCAGCAGGCCGCCTGCGGCATACCAGCGCTCACCGTCGTAGCCCCCGGTTCCGGCTGGCACGTGGATGAGCCTGCGGCGGTCGACCCAGACCTCGCTGCTGGTCAGCTTGCCGCTGTCGCGGTTGTCCAGCGCATCGCGCAGTTCGTTGCCCTGCACCTTGATCTGGACATTGTTGCTTTCCATCGAGACCTGCACGCCCACGGCACCCGACACGTCCACGCGTGCTGCATCGTCGACGTAGCTGCGGGCCGCCGCGTCGGCGATGACCTGGCCGCCCGTGGCAACCGTGAGCGAATCGGGGCGGAAATGGATGTTGCCACCGGAGACGATCTCCACCCGCGACTGGTCGCGTCGGTCGTTGTGCTGGGAGAGATTGTCGAAGGTTGCCGAGCGCGCACCCGCGCGGATCGCATCCTGCTCTGCCGATTCCCTGATGAGGCTGTCGCGCTGGGTGTCCAGTGCCGTGGCCTTGCCATCGTCCTCGATCAGCACCGCCGTGGTCGATCCATCGGCGAGCGTGACGGTGCTGCCGGTATCACTGGCCGAGGTCAGAAGATGCACGGTGCCGCGCTGTGCGAGCGTCGTGCTGGCCACGGCCACGCCGGCCTGCTCGACATTGCGTCCGGCCAGGGTCACGTCACCCTCGCGGGCACGCAGCAGGCCGGTATTGCGCACGCTGCCCGCGGTAGTGTCGGGGATGAAGCGCGGCGCGATTTCATTGCCACGCGTGGTGGAGCTGGTATTGGCTGCGGTGCCGACGCCGCGCCGGATCACGAAACTGTCGCCGGCAGCCAGCTGCACCTGGCCCTTTCGCGCCTCGATCTGGCCGGCGTTCTCCACGCTGTGTCCCGCCAGCAGCACGTAACCGCCGCCACGCGTGGCGCTGGTCGGCTCGTGGGTCGCGATACGTGCGCCCCGCTCCACCATCACCTTGCCAACGGCATCGCTCAGGGCCGCCGTATTCGTATCCGCGCTGTACAACCCGGTGTCGCGGAACTGGCCGTCGCTGATGCGCGCCGCCGCCGCGACCAGGTTGCGGACGTTGACCTGGCTGTTGTTGCCGAACACCACGCCGTTGCGGTTGGCCACGAACACGGTGCCGCCCGCGGTGAGCTGGCCGAGAATCTGGCTGGGCCGCGCATTCGGATCGTTCACCCGGTTGAGCACGGCCCAGTCCGGGTTCTGCAGGAAGTTCAGCGTGGTGTTGCCGCCGATATTGAAGGTCTCCCAGTTCAGGATCGCCTTGTCCGCGGTCTGCTCGATGCTGACCTGGACGCGTCCGTCGCTGCTCTGCGACTGGATCGCCTCGCGGGCGTTGATCCAGCCCCGGGTCAACGGATTCTCATCGACCTTCAACCCGTCCCTGCCCAATCCGTCGGCAACGATGAACCCGGCCTCCCGCCGCGATTGCCGCGCCTGATCCTGCAGGCGCTGCTGCAGGGCGATGGCCTGCGCGGCGGTGCCGAGATTGTCGATCGACTGCTGCAGCTTCTGCCGCGCAGCATCCTGCTGCTGGGCCGGCAACTGGAACTGGATGGGCACGCCGTTGGGCATGCGCCCGCTCTGGCTGGCAGCGCCCTGCGCTGCGCCGCGCTCGGCGAACCAGGCCGGGCTGAACGCCTGCTGGGCCTGGCTGGCCGGGGCGACCACGCTTCCCAGTGCGACCGCGATGGCCCAGGCCATCGGATGATTGCGGCGCATCGGCGCGGCCGGATGAACAGCGGACGGGAGCGGGTGCGACATCGTAACCTCATCAACCTGGTGGACCGCACTGGCGGCGGTGATCGGAGACACGCGCAACGCATGCCCTGCCACTGATAGACGGTTCGCATGACATGAAGCCGACAGCGTGCAGCGGGCGATGGCGCTGCACGCCGCACGGCGGAAATGGCGACGCCGGCCACAGGGGCCGGCGCCGGGTCAAACAGGGTTCACGCGGTGCTGCGGATTACAGCGGACGGCCGATGCCCGCACAGGTGCTGGGATTGTTCAGGCCGGCTGCGCTGCTGGCCAGCACGAAGCGGTTGCGGATCGCATCGCGCCAGGCCTTGGTCAGCGGGATGAAACCATGGCCGGTGATCGACGCCTCGTAGGCCGCCGGGTAGGTCGCCGGATAATGACGGGCCAGGAAGCCGCGCAGGCTGGTGGCAACCGCCGAATCCTTGTAGCACTGGCCGATCACCAGGTTGGTGTAGCCGGCAATCGGATAGCCGGCCGAGGGGTTGCCGAACACCGGCACCCAGTTGGCGGGGTTCTCGGCAGCGGTGCCGGTCGGCGGAGCGACGGTATCCAGGGTGGCCTGCACGCTCACCTGGTCCGGCGAGAAGCCCTTGACCTTGGCAACCTTGGTCGCATCGGTCAGGCTCGGGATCACGTCCGGGCCGACGTAGCCGATGCGGCCATCCGCCGCATAGACAGCGTTGTACAGCGAGGTGCCGCCCGTGGCCGGCGCGGCAACCAGGAACGCCGGCAGGTTGTTGTTGGCATCGCGCTTGTACAGGTCGGCGAAGGTCGACTTCACGGCGAACGTGCCGCCGACCAGGTTCGAGGTCGCAGCCGGCTCAGCGGCGCAGGCGGCAGCCAGGAAGCGGGTGAACATTTCGCTGGTGCCGCTGCTTTCGGTGCGGTAGACCACGCGGATCGGACCGCTGCGGTTGGCGTCGATGGTCGACCAGTCGCTGATCGCGCCGGAGAACACGCCACAGATCTGCGCCACGCTCAGGTTGACGGCCGAACCCGGCTTGTTGAACGGGATGGTCACCGAGGTGGCCACCGACGGCACCTGGATCAGGGCGCCGTAGCGGTTGGCATTGGTCGACTGGTTGTAGTTGGTGGTGTAGGTGCTCAGTTCGGTCGCGCTCAGCACCGAGTCGCTGCCAGCGAAATGCACGGTGCCGGTGGTCGAGAACAGCGCCGAATTGTTCTCCAGGAACGCCTTCTTGCCGGTGCCCGAACCGGTCACGGCGTAGCTGAAGTTGGCCGGCAGGATGCTGTCAGCCTGTCCCTTGTAGAGGTCGGCCGGCAGCGATGCACCACCGCCGGTAACGGTCTGCGCCGACGCGGCGCCGGCAGTGGCGAGCAGCGCGGTGGCAACCAGCGCGGCCAGAGTCTTGTACTTGTACATGATCTTCTCCTGAAGGGTTTGCTGCGAAGGGAAACGCCAAGGGAGGAACGGTCACTACACGCCTGCTGTCGCTGAGGGCCTCCCAGCCCGCTCCGCGACGACAGGCTCATGCTCGTCCGTGCCGATGACAGGCCGCTTAAGAAACCTGTGGAAGATCGAAAAAAGGTATGGAGGATTGTGTGGAGAAGCGTGGCCTGTGCGCCGCACGCCCGTCACTGCACGAGCTGGTTCATTTCCATGATCGGCATCAGCACCGCCAGCACGATGGTCAGCACCACCCCGCCCATCACCAGGATCATGGTCGGCTCGAGCAGTGCGGTCAGTGCCATCGCGCGCCGCTCGATCTCGCGCGAGAGGGTCTGCGCGGCGCGATCCAGCAGGGGCGCAAGTGTGCCGGTCTTTTCACCACTGGTGACCAGATGCACCAGGATCGGCGGATAGACCTTCTGCACTTTCAACGCAGCGCCCAGTGCCGCGCCCTCACGCACGCGCGCGGCAACATCCTCGGCGCAGCGCACCAGCAGCGTGTTTCCCAGTGTCTGCCGCGCTGCCTCCAGCGCGCGCAGCAATGGCACGCCGGCATCGAGCAGAATTGCCAGCGTCGAGGCGAAGCGCGCACTGTTCACGCCAAGCACGAAGCGCCCCATCACCGGTACGCGCAGCAGCATCGCATCCCAGCGCAGGCGCAGATCGGTGCGGCGCAACGCCAGCCGCCATGCCGCAACCAGCAGGCCGATGCCCAGCGCTGTCCATGCACCCCAGCTGCGCACGAACGCGCTGGCGGCCAGCATCACCTGGGTCAGCATCGGCAGTGTCTGCCGTGCCTGCACGAACGCTGTCACCACCTGCGGCACCACATAGCTGAGCAGGAAGATCACGATCGCCACCGATACCAGACTGATCGCCGCTGGATAGATGAACGCCGTGAGCACCTTGGCCTGCAGCGCATTGCGCTCCTCGATGTAATCGGCCAGGCGTTCCATCACCCGCGCCAGGTCGCCCGAGTCCTCGCCGGCGCCGACCAGGGCGCGATAGATCGGCGGGAAGTCGCGCGGCCGGGCCGCCAGGGCCACGGTCAAGCGCTGACCCGCACGCACATCGGCGCGCACCGAGGTCAGCGCCTGGGCCACATGCGGTCGCTCTGCCTGCTCGATGACGGCACTCAATGCGCCCTCCAGCGGCAGACTGGCGGCGAGCAGGCTGGCCAGCTGGCGGGTGGCCCAGGCCAGTTCGCTCGCTGAAAGCCGGCGTGTTCCCCAGCCCCCGCCTGCGCCGCGCGCGGGGCTGACCTGCACGGGCGTCAGCCCACGCCCGCGCAGCAGCTGGCGCGCGCCACGCGGACTGTCGGCATCCAGCTGGCCCTTTTCGATGCGTCCCTGCGCGTTGGCGGCCTGGTAGTCGAACAGCGCCATCGTCGCGTCAACCGTCGCCGCTGACGCGCAGGATTTCCTCCAGCGTGGTCAGCCCGCTGTCGACCCAACGCTGGCCGTCCTCGCGCAGGCTGCGCATGCCGGCGGCCCGTGCCGCCTGGCGCAGCGCGGGCTCACCCTGCCCTTCATGGATCAGCGCGCGCACCCGATCATCAACCACGAACAGCTCATGGATGCCGGTTCGCCCACGGTAGCCGCTGTGTGCGCAGGCCATGCAGCCCACTGCCCGCCACACCGTGCGACCGTCGGCATCGACCTCCGCGCGCCGGCACTGCATGCACAGGCGCCTTACCAGCCGCTGTGCCAGCACACCGCGCAGCGAAGACGCCAGCAGGAACGGCTCCACCCCCATGTCTGCCAGCCGGGTCACTGCCGAGATCGCATCGTTGGTATGCAGCGAGGCCAGCACGCCATGACCCGTCAGTGACGACTGCACGGCGATCTGCGCGGTTTCCAGGTCGCGGATCTCACCGATCATGATGGTGTCCGGATCCTGGCGCAGGATCGCGCGCAGCGCGGTGCCGAAGGTCATCCCGATACGCGCATTGACCTGGATCTGGCCGATGCCCGCGAAGTCGTACTCCACGGGATCCTCCACGGTGAGGATGTTGCTGGTGCTGCTGTCGAGCTGGCCGAGCGCGGCGTACAGCGAGGTGGTCTTGCCACTGCCGGTCGGGCCGGTGACCAGCACGATGCCGTGTGGCTGGCGGATCAGGCCGGTGAACGTGGCCAGGGTGTCGTCGGCCATGCCAAGGCGCTGCAGCTGCAGCCGGCCGGCATCCTTCTCCAGCAGGCGCAGCACCGCGCGCTCGCCGTGCCCGGTCGGCACGGTGGACACGCGGATGTCCAGCGGGCGGCCGCCTACGCGGAGGGCGATGCGCCCGTCCTGTGGCAGGCGCTTCTCGGCAATATCCAGGTGCGCCATGATCTTGATGCGCGACACCAGGGCGGCATGCAGGGCGCGCCGCGGCTGCACCATGTCGCGCAGCGTGCCATCGACACGGTAGCGGACCACCGAATGGGTCTCGAACGGCTCGATGTGCAGGTCGCTGGCGCCATCGCGCGCGGCCTGTGCCAGCAGCGCATTGATCATGCGGATCACCGGCGCGTTATCCTGTGCATCCAGCAGATCAGTGATCTCCGGCATGTCCTGCATCAGCCGGTCAAGGTCGACTTCGCTCTCCGCCGCGCCGACGACCGCCGCGGCGTCGCCGCCGTCACGATACTGTTCGCCCAGCCGCTGCTGCCAGGCCGCACTGTCCAGTTGCTGGAACGGCAGGGGTCCATGCCGGCGGCGAAGCTCGGCGACAGCCCAGGCCGGGGTCTCGGCGGTGCCCAGCAGGACCGGCCCATCACCCGTGTCGGCCAGCATCACCCCGTGGCTGCGCACCCAGGCATACGGCAGTGATCGCAGATCGTTGGCCACGGTCACGGCCCGATCACCAGTTCCGGGGTGTATCCCAACCCCCGCAGCTGCTGCAGGGCCGGGTCCAGCTGTGCCGGATCGCGTGGCAGTCGCACCCGCAGGCGCTGACCCGCTGCGCCGGGTGTGGCTTCTGCGTACGCCTGCAGCCCCAATGCCCGCACCTGCGCCACCGCCTGCGCGGCGCGTGCGGGGTCCAGGCCCTGCGCGAACTGCACATGTTGCGCAGTGCCCTCGCCGGTCGGGTACAGGGCGGCCAGACTGGTGTTCTGCAATGGTCGCCCCTGGCCGTCGCGCGCGTTGCCCTGGCCGAGCGTACCCAGGTCCTGTGGCGGCAGCTGCGGCGCCGACAGCGCCGGCAATGCCCAGCTCTGCACCGGCTGTGCACCGGCCTGGGCGTTGCGCATGTAGTCGTAGCGATCGCGGGTCAGGCGCTGGCCGGCCGCCGGGTCACGCACCACGTGCGGTCGCAGGAACACCATCAGGTTGGTCTTGGCGCGCCTGCGCGTGTCGCTGCGGAACAACGCGCCCAGTACCGGAATCCGGCCCAGGCCCGGCACCGCGTCGCGACCGTGGCTGACGCTGTCCTCGAGCAGGCCGCCCAGCACCATGATCTGGCCGTCGTCGAGCAGCACGCTGGTGTCCAGTGCCCGCTTGTTGGTGATGATGCCCTCGCTGCTGGAGCTCTGCCCGTCGATGCTGCTCACTTCCTGATAGATGTCCAGCTTCACCGTCCCGCCTTCGGAGATCTGCGGGCGCACCCGCAGCTTCAGGCCGATGTCCTCGCGCTCGATGGTCTGGAACGGATTGTTGCTGCCACCTCCGCCGTCGGTGACATAGCGGCCGCTGACGAATGGGACGGTCTGGCCGACCATGATGCTGGCGGCCTCGTTATCCAGCGTCATCAGGTTCGGCGTGGACAGGATGTTGGCACCGCCCTTGCTCTGCAGCGCGTTGGCCAGTGCCTTCATGTTGAGGATCTGGCCCACGCCCGGCAGCGTGATGGTGCCATCGATCACGCCCACGTTGAGGCCATCGCGCGGCAGCACGTCCAGCGTGGTGCGCGCCGCGCCATTGAGGCCGCTGCCGCCGGTCGCACCACCGAAGTGGGTGCCTGCGAACGTGCGGCCATTGCCCAACATCCACTGCACCCCCAGTTCAGCGGCATCGGTCTGGTTGACTTCCACGATCAGGCTTTCCACCAGCACCTGCGCGCGCCGCTGGTCGAGCTGGTCGATCACCCGACGCAGGTTGCGGTACACCGGCTCCGGCGCCGAGATCAGCAGCGTGTTGGTAGCGACATCGGCCTGTACGGAGATGCCGTTCTGGCTGAAGCCACTGCTGCCGGCATCAGCGGGGTCGCGCCGGTCCGGATCGAGCCGCTGCGACGGCAGCGCATTGCCCGTGGCCCCGGCCTGCTGCGGCTGCGGCTGCGTCGGCGCGCTGCGAGCGGACCCGCCAGGCAGCGGCGTGATGCCCTCGCTGCTGCCCATCGCCTGCGCGTCGCTCTGCCCGGCCACCACGCCGCGCAGCACGCCCGCCAGCTGCGTGGCCTGTGCATTGCGCAGATAGACCACATGCAGGTTGCCGGACTCGTCCTGTGCCCGGTCCAGCTTCTCCACCAGCTGGCGTGCCAACCGCGTGCGCCCCGGGCTGCTGGAGCGCAGCAGCACGCTGTTGCTGCGCGGATCGGCCATCACCACCACCTTCTGGCCCGGCTCGGCGCCCTGCGCATCCAGCAACGGTGCGACCATCGCGGCCACATCCACGGCGATCCCCTGCTGCAGCTTGACCACGTCGGTGTCCATGCCAGCCGGGGTGTCCACGCTGGCGATAACCCGCGCGATGCGTTCCAGATTGTCGGCATAGTCGGTGATGACCAGAGTATTGTTGCCCGCGTTGGCGGTGATCGGGTTGTCCGGACTGATCATCGGCCGCAGCACCGCGACCAGTGCGGCCGCATTCTCGTAACGCAGCGCGAAGGTCCGTGTGGCAACCTCTCCACCTGCCGCTCCGCCGCCTACCCGGCCGCCCAGCAGCTTGGCATCGGCCTGTGGCACGACCCGGCTGATGCCACCGTTCTCGACCACGGCGAAGCCACGCATGCGCAGTGCGCCGAGCAGAAGCTGATAGGCCTGCGCGCGACTGACAGGCCCATCCGATACCACCGTCATCTTGCCGGTCACGCGTGGATCGATCAGGAACTGGCGGCCGGTGAAACGCGCCGCCATCCGCAGCACGCCACCGATATCGGTATCCACCAGATTCAACTGCACCGGCTCGTCGCTGGCATCCTGCGCCCATGCCGGCGCGGGCAGGTGGACCATCCCCACGACCAGAGCCAGCACCGCGCCACAGGCAAGACCGTGCATCGACCTCATCGAAGCTCACCCGCAACGGCCTTCATCACGATGCTTCCTGAAATACGTGCCGCCGGCATATCCGCGTCCCCTGTGCGTTGCAGTTGCAGTCGTTGCAGTTCGATGGTCGGGTCGGCCAGCAGCGGCAGGAGCCAGTTCCAGAGCACATCGGCGGGCACCGACTGCACCTGCAGGTGCCAGCGTCCCTCGCGCGCGTCGACCCGCACGGCATCGGCAAGGCCGGCGGCGGCGATCCGCGAACGCAGGCTGGTCAATGTCGGCCGCTGCTCCCGGGCCAGGCGCTGGCGCTCGCGCGCGTCCAGCAAGGGCGCCAGTGCCCGCATCTGTGCCTGCAGGCGCGGCAGCTCAACCTGCCAGTAGCTGCGCTGCTTCAGCAGGGGCTCCAGCCAGAATGCCCACAGCGCAGCGGCCAGCAGTGCACCCACCATCGTCGTCAGCATGACGCGTTCGCGTAGCTGCAGGCGCCGCCAGCACTGCGACAGCGCCGCGATGCCGCCTTCCATCCACGCAGTCCGTACCCTCATCGGCTGCCCCCGGTGCTCAGCCGCAGGCGGCCACCGCCCTGGCGGACCAGCTGCAGGCCCTGCGCCTGCGCCGCCTGCTGCCATCGTTCCAGATGCTGCGCATCATCGGCCAGCGCCTGCGCATCGGCGTCCAGTTCCAGTTCAAGCGCGCCGGGCGTGTAGTCCATGCCGCGAACGCGGCCGGCCAGCTCCGGAACCGCCTGCAATGCCAGCGCGACCTGTTGCTGTATCCGCGGCAGTGGAGCCGTCTGCACCGGTGCGGCCAACGCACGCCGTGCCTGCAGGACCGGATCCAGTACCTCGGTGATTTCCGGATACTGCGCGCTGAACTGCCGCGTCATTTCCCGCTGCAACGCCTCACCTTCGCCGCGCCAGCGCGAGACCTGCAACTGCAGGCCCGTCGCGGCGAGCACCCCGGCCGCCAGTGCCAGCCCGATCGCCACTCGTGGCAGGCGTCGTCCGCCGCGCTGCAGCGGTAGTGCCCATGCCGGCAGCGGGCCGCTGGCCTCGCTGCCCGCGGCCACTGTGCTGGTCTGCAGGTGTACGGGCCAACCCGAGGGCACCGCATGCACCCATTGCACGGCCTGCACGCCGGCCTGCTGCAGGCGCAGGGAGGTTGCCTGCAGCACGCCTGCCACGTCGCGCCCGCCACTCCACTGCACGAAGCCGCGGTCGCGCCCGCTGCGTACCAGCAGGTGCTCGCCCTTCGCCTCCAGCGTGGCCCGCCCCTCCGTCCACGGCAGCAGCAGCGGCGTCGGGTACAGCCCCTGCAGGCTCAGGCCGCACGACGCCAGCAGCTGCTGCGCCTGGGCCACGGCCTGCTGGCCCAGCCATGCCACCGGCACGGTCCCGTCAGCCGCCTGCGGCCCATTGGCCAGCGCAACATCCTGCAGGTCGTCCAGCAGCATCGCCTCCACCTCGCCCTGCAGCGCGGCCTGCAGCCGGCGACCTGACAGCGGCGGCAGCTGCAGTTCCAGCAGGATCAGGTCATGCGGATCGAGGCAGGCGTGCACCTGTGCCTGCGGATGGCGCTGTCCCAGCGCCGATAGCGCCTCGCAGCCATGCGCCGCCACGTCACCGCGTTGCAGTTGCGCCCACTCCACCCGGCTGTCGGCCTGCAGTCGATCCAGCGCCGGCAGGCGCACCCGCAGCTGCACGCTCATGCGCCGATCCTCGTCCATACACGCTGCACGCGCACGCTGTCATCGCGGTACTCACGCCAGATCAACGCGCGGAAATCGACGTCGCGGTCGTCTGCCTGGACCTGTCCGACCGCCAGGAACCATTCGCTGTGGATGCCCAGCGGCATCACCGACATCTGCTCGCTGCTCACCTGCAGGCGGTTGGCGATATCACCGCGGTTGAGCAGCCAGCGGCCGCCGTCGCGCTCGTCCACCAGCGCCCGCAGCCGGCCCGGATCAGCGCCGGGTGCAACCGCCTGCAGCACGGCCAGGTCAGTCGTATTGGCGTTGACCAGCGTCTGCGCCGGCAACACCACCGTGCGCCGGGACAACGCCCGGACGGCGCGTGGCTCGGCACCGGCCAGCGCCTGCCCGATCAGGGCTTCGCGCGGCAGGGGCGCCTGCGCGGCGCGATCACCGTCGCGCAGCCGTGCCTGGATTTGGTCCGCGGCACCGCTGCATGCGGCCGCAGACACCCCCTGCTCCACGCACAGCGCCACGAAGGCCTGCCGCGCCTGCGCATCCGGTTGGCCCTGCGACAACAGGTTGCGCAGGTTGAACAGCGACTGCGCGTCCACCATCTGCAGGCGCACCGGCAGCGGCGCATCCAGTTGCACCGGCCGTGCCCAGCGACCGTCGCGCACGGTGGTCAGCTGCTCGCGCGCGTCGTCACGAAGCTGCTGCCCCGCGCGCTCCAGCGCGGCATCCACGGCCATGCGTACCTGCGCCCGCAGCTGGTCGCCACGCAGCGCACGCAGCTGCGCGGCCTGGCGGGTCAGCAGCGCGGTCGCGATCACCGCCACCAGTGCGACCACCAGCATCGCGACGATCACCGCCATGCCCTGCTGGCGACGACACGGAAAGGCTGCCATCGGAGGCGACATCGGTGGACCTCACAGCTGCCAGGAGCCGATGTCCGCATTGCCGGCATCACCTCCGGCCTTGCTGTCCGCGCCAAGGGAGAACACGTCGATGTCGCCGTGCGCGCCCGGGTTCTGGTACTGGTACGGATGCCCCCACGGGTCGTTCGGCAGGCGGTCCAGATAGGGGGTTGTCGGCATCGCGCCGCTGCTCTTGGGCGGCGCCACCAACGCCTGCAATCCCTGCTCGGTGCTGGGGTAGCGGCCATTGTCCAGGCGATAGAGCTTCAGCGCCTGCATCAGTGCGGCGATGTCCTGGCGTGCCGCCACCACCCGCGCCTGATCGGGACGATCCATCAGGCGCGGCACGATCAGTGCGGCAAGAATGCCGATGATCACCACCACCACCATGATCTCGATCAGGCTGAAACCGTGCTGCCGGGCCCTGCCACCACGAAGCTGTCTTGCCATTGTTCCGCCCTCGTCATCCTGGAAGGGACCGCTGCACCATGGTCAGCGGCGCATGTGTCAGTACGATAAACATCCACCTGCAATTCGCTGCTGCTCCACCCTGTCTGCGCTGGCGCCCGCCGGCGGCACGGCAGCCGACTGCAGCAGCGTTGCAGGTACCGCCGCCAACGCGCTTTCCACGCAGCGACGCAGCAGCGGGTGGCGACTGGCCTGCAGGATCCGCACGCATTGCGTCGGCGACCAGGCGCTGCCACGGCCGAAGCCGACGAAGCGGCGGTACACCTGGTGATGGCGCAGGTCATCGTGTACCCGTTGCGCGCTGTCCAGTGCCTGCACCCACAGCAGCAGAACGGCACGCTGCAGCATGCGGACATCGTCCATGTCCAGGGGCAGCGTCGCGATGGCTGCCTCCGGCCACGCCGGCAGTTGCGCATCGGTTGCGCGGCGCAGCGCCAGCAGCGGATGCGCCTCGACGTCCAGCGCCGCCCATCGCGCGGCGTCCGCCCAGGCGTCGCTGGAAAGCACCCAGACCCACGGATGCCCGTAGCGCTGTACGCACAGCGGCGCGTGCCGGGCCTGTTCCAGCGACCGGCTCAGGTGGCGATCCAGCTCGAGCATGCTGATCCTGCGACGTTCCGCCATCGACGCTGCCTGCGCTCCACGACGCGGATGCGCCGTACTCTGGAGAAGACGTCAGCAGGGTCGATGAAGCGACAGCGCGTTGCGCGTGATGTGCCGTGCGTTGCGGTTCAGCCGCTCTGTCACAGCGACGTCATGCGCCTGCAGGCATCGGCATCCAGCAACGGAGCGATGCCGCCGCATTGTCGTGCCAGCACCATCACGTCGGGACGTCGGGCAAATGCGGACAGCAACCCGGCCGCGTCCGCGTCGGCCAGCAACGCGGCCGTGGCCTGGCGCAGTGCCGGCAACTGCCATCCGTCCATCGCAATCACCGCACCGGCCACGAACCAGTGCCACAAGCGGTGATGGATCACCTGATCGTGCAACTGTGGCAGGCCCTGTATGCCATGCATCGCCATCAGCAGCAGACCGCGGGCCGCCATTGCCGGTGATACGCTGCCCTTCTCCGGCAGCGACAGCGCCTGCTGCAACCTCAGCAGGGCAGCCAGCGGATGGCCCTGCGGGTCGAAATCCAGCAGCACGGACTGTTCCTGCCACTGCGGATCGGAGACCACGCAGACCCAGGGCGATCCATAGCGATGCACCGTCAATGGACGCCGCTGCGTGGTCTCCAGCAATGCGGACAGGTTGCGTCGCAGGTCGAGCACACCGATGGTCTCGTTGCGCATTCCTTGGCTTCTCCTTGCATGCGGCAGCCACACGACGCGCGTGGCCGGGGGCTCTACCCCAGGACGGCGATACCGCCCGGGAAGCGACGCAGCTCCAACGACAGCGTCAACCGCAGCTGTTCCAGCGCCGCGTCCGGGTCATCGATGCGGAAGCGACCGCTGACCGGCGCACGCGCCTGTGCGCCGTCACCGAGCAGGACCCTGCCGCGGCGATAGCGATTGATCTCGTCCACCACCTCGCGCAACGGCGCGCGGCGGAACACCAGCATGCCTTCGGTCCAGGCGCTGACCTCGCCGGCCACGGCCTCGGCCACCACGCCGCTCAGGCGTTCGTCGTAGCGGGTCTGCTGTCCGGCCTGCAGCCGCAGCCGGCCCTGCGGGTGCTCGATGCGGGCGCTGCCGCGCAGGCACGTCACCCGGACGTGTCCCCCGGTATTGCGCACGTCCAGCCGGGCTGCGCCCTCATCGGCGATTACACAGCCCGGCCCCGCGTACAGTGCGAGGCGTGAACCCGCAGCGGTCTCGAATGCCGCCTGCCCCTGCACCAGTTCGTAACCCTCGCCACCCGCACCCATCCGGCGCCGCAGACTGCTCTGCGTATCCAGCTCCAGCGTCAACTGCGGCGTCAGCGCAAGCTGGAGGCGCTCGCCGGTGCCGGTATGGAAGTCGGCCGCCATCGCACTCACCGACGGCCACAGCCCCAACGGTGGACGGATCGCTGCCACCACGGCGAGGCTGGCGGGGGCGGCGATGGCCGCCCCCAGGAATGCACGCCGGCTCCATCGCCGTGCCAGGCCCGGTGCCTGCGGCTGGCGCGCCGCAGCCGGGACCTGCTCACCGGCCACGCGCACCTGCTCCCATTGCCGCCGCGCACGGGCAAACGCTTCGCGGTGACGCGAATCGGTCGCGCACCATTGGCGGAACCTGCGTCCGTCGGCTGCCGTGGCCTCGCCCGACGTCAGACGCACCACCCAGGCGTGGGCCTGGCGCTCCACGGCGTCGAGCGTGCGGTGCGGGCGATCATCAGGGTCCATGCGCAGTCCAGCCATGCCCGCACGCTGCGGGGTTCTGCTCGGCGTCAAAGTGTAGACGGACGCCGCCGGTCAGAACCGCACCTGCCGGTCCTGCCCGCTGCGCTCGGCCAGATAGTCCTGGGCCGCTTTCAGTTCGCGCTGCACCAGCCGCAGCGACACGCCCAGCTGCTCGGCCACGTCCCGCTGCTGCAGGCCGTCCACGCGGATCGCCAGCAGGATCCGGCGGCGGCGTTCGGGCATGCGGTGCAGCAGGCCGACCATGTCTTCGAGGGCACGATCAAGCTCCGCAGCCTGAGCCGGACCGGGGCCCGGATCGGCCATCTCCATCAGCGCGTCCACTTCTTCCAGGCTGAGCAGGCGATGGTCGGCGCGCTGCCGATCGATCACGGTGTTCATCGCCATCCGCAACAGATAGGCCGCCGGATTCTGCACCGGGTCCAGCCGGTCGCGGCGTGCGCTCAGGCGCATCCAGGTGTCCTGCAACGCATCGCCTGCCAGCTCTTCCGAGCCCAGCTTGCGCACCAGCCGGCGCTTGAGTTCATCGTAGGCCCCCAGCAGGTGATCCATCAGGTCCACCGCCCCGGCCGTTCCGTTGCTCATGTTCGAATCCTTGAAATCATGGAAGGGGCTGCCGCCGGCCGCAGTCGTGGTCGGCACGGGAGGGCTGGATCTGCAGGGTCACCGGCTGCGGCAACGCGGCGGCGTCGATGGACGGCGCCAGCGTGCCGATGGCGAGCAACAGGCGCCGATCGCGCCGGGCGTCGCCGCTGCCGACGAGCAGTTCGGCATCGTCGACATGGCCCTCGGAGGTGATGCGGAAACGCAGCGTCGCCGCGTAGCGGCCCGGTGCGAGCAGGGGGTCGTCACAGAACGCGTCGCGCAGCCGCTGCTGCAGCCCGCCAAAACGACGGCTGCGCTCGGATTCCGGCAGCAGGCCGACGGTACCGGCTGCGCGTTCGGGTTGCGCGCCCAGCCGAAGCACCACGCGCTGCGCGCCGATCACCTCGGCTTCGACGCCGGTCTCCTGCAGCAGGGTCTGCAGCGCCTGCAGCGGCGGCAGGCTGGCGTGCAGCGGGTAACTGCGCCGACCGGCAGCGAGTTCGCCGGCGTACATCACCGACCACCCGCTGCTGACGCTGAAGCGCTCCACTGCCTGCTCCAGCGGCTGCGCCGGAATGTCGTAGGCACGGACGTCGTCCTCGGCCGTGGCGACGAAGGCCAGCAGCAGCCACGCAGCGATGGCCACTCTCCATGTTCTGACCGCGTGGCGTCCATCCAGCCCCCTGACGTTGAACACATGACCCTCGGCAGCGACCGCAGCTGTGACGGAGGCAGGCGGCACGACCGGGAGGTCGCCCGCGCGCGACCGGCAAGCGGGGTCAGACCCTACCGGGGGCAGATGTCATTGCGATGACCACCGCACCGGCGACCGGCGCGGCACGGCCTCAGAGCGGCAGCCGGGTGGTCTGCTTGATCCGCTGCATCGGGATCTCGGTCTTGGTGTTCTGCACCCCGGCGATCCTGTTCAGATGCCGGATCTGGAACTGGCGATACGCGTCCAGGTCGGCCACGGCCACCCGCAGCAGAAAATCGCAGTCGCCCGCCATCAGATGACATTCAAGCACTTCCGGCAGGGACTTGATGCTGTTTATGAAGTGGTTGGTGGTGTCCTCGTCCTGTCCACGCAGCCAGACCCGCACGAACACGGTGAAGCCCCGTCCAACCTTGGTCTCGTTCAGCAGCGCCACGTAGCGGTCGATGTAGCCGCCCTCCTCCAGCAGGCGGACCCGGCGCAGGCAAGCCGACGGCGAAAGACCGACCTGCCTGGCCAGCTCCAGGTTCTGCAGACGACCATCGACCTGCAGCGCCTCGAGAATCCGGCGATCAAGGTTATCGAGTTGAGATTGCATTGGATTTCAGCCTCATGGCCATCTGCCGCATCAGATGCGCAACATTCTCAATTGAATGGCATCAACGCAACCCGATTTCGTGCCGTCGCCGCTAGGATGAAGCCCCCCTCACTCGCTTCCGCTACATGGACGCCCAACCCTCCCTCCTTCCGCCTGACGCCCCCTGCCACGTCACGCCCCGCGCCGAGTTCCTGCGCGGCCTGCGCGCTGCCGTGCCGGTGATGATCGGCTTCGTTCCCTTCGCCCTGGTGCTCGGTGCACAGGCTGCGCAGAAGGGCCTGTCGGCGCTTGAAGTACCGCTCATGACCGGGCTCAACTTCGCCGGCGGCTCGGAGTTCGCCGCCATCGAGCTGTGGACGTCACCTCCGCACATCGCGCTCATCGTAGCGATCACCGCGCTGGTCAACAGTCGCCATCTGTTGATGGGGGCCAGCCTGGCACCGCTGCTGCAGCACCTGCCACGCCGTCGTGCGCTGCCGGCGTTGTTCTTCATGTGCGACGAAAGCTGGGCCCTGGGTGTCGCCGACGCGCGGCGGCGCATGCACGGTTTCAGCCTCGCCTACTACCTGGGCACCTCGGCCGGCCTGTATGGGGTCTGGGTGACCTGCACGACGCTGGGGGCGATCGCCGGCCCGCTGCTGGGCGACATCCATGCCTATGGATTCGACATGGCCTTCCCCGCAGTGTTCCTGGTGCTGCTGCGTGGCATGTGGCAGGGCCTGCGCGCAGCGCGGCCCTGGCTGGTCAGCCTGCTGGTGGCCGCAGGCACCCATCTGCTGGTTCCGGGCGCCTGGTACGTCGCCAGCGGTGCGCTGGCCGGGCTGGTGGCCGCCTGGCTGCTGGCGGAGGACGCGGCATGATCCAGTGGAGCTCGCTGCTCACCATCGTGCTGATGGCAGCCGTTACCTACCTCACCCGCATCATCGGCTTCCTGGCTCTGCGCAACCGCACCCTCGGCAAGCGTGCGGTGACGGTCATGGAGGCCGCGCCGGGCTGCGTGCTGATCTCGGTGATCGCCCCGGATTTCGTCGCCGACAAGCCCGCTGATCTGGCTGCGCTGGCCATCACCCTGCTGGCCGCCACCCGGCTGTCGATGCTGCCGACCGTGCTGATCGGCGTGGTCTCGGCCGGGTTGCTGCGCCATCTGCTGGGCTGATTCACGGCAGGCCGGGCGGGACCCGGCGCTGCCGATCGGTCTTCGCGCCGAGCGGGCGCGCTGCAATCAGGCGCTGCTGGCCGCGAGCAGGCACAGGCTGCGCGGCGGCAGGGTCCAGTCGCCGGTGCCGTCCTGCTCCAGCGGCGCCTCGTCGGTCTGCAGCAGTACGCGCCGGAACGACAGCGCCTGATCCGATACGCGGAACCGCTGCGGCTGGTCTCCGGCATTCAACAGCAGGGCGAGGCTGACATGCCGCCCGGGCTCACGCAGGCCGCTGTCGGGGCTTCGACCGTCCAGCACAATCAGCAGCGCGCGCAGTTCGGGGTCGTGCCAGTCCGCCTCCTCCATGCTGCGGCCGTCCGGATGCCGCCAGTCGATATCGCGCAGGCCCAGCGCTTCATCGTATTCGCCGCGCAGGAACCGGTTCCTGCGCAGCAGGCCATAGCGCCGGCGCAGCGATAGTGCACGCCGCACGAATGCCACCTGCGCCTGCGCCGCCGGCTGCGAGGCACGCTCCCAGTCGATCCAGCTCAGCGGGTTGTCCTGGCAGTACGCGTTGTTGTTGCCCTGCTGCGAATGGCCGAACTCGTCGCCGGCCAGCAGCATGGGCGTGCCCTGCGACAGCAGCAGCGTGGCCAGCAGGTTGCGCATCTGCCGTGCACGCAACGAGAGGATCGCCGGATCATCGGTGTCACCCTCCACACCGTGGTTGCTGGAAAGATTGTGCGAATGGCCATCGCGGTTGTCCTCGCCGTTGGCCTCGTTGTGGCGGTCGT
The DNA here is from genome assembly GCF_014947095.1 of Stenotrophomonas sp. B2. NCBI lineage: Bacteria > Pseudomonadati > Pseudomonadota > Gammaproteobacteria > Lysobacterales > Lysobacteraceae > Stenotrophomonas > Stenotrophomonas sp. B2. The sequence continues at coordinate 166,963 of NZ_JADCQA010000003.1, forward strand.
TGTAGCTCACCAGATCGTGCAGGGTGAACCCGTCGTGTGCCGTTACCAGGTTGATGCTGGCCGACGGCCGCCTGCCGTGGTGTTCGAACAGGTCGGCCGAGCCGGTGAAACGGGTGGCGAACTCCGGCAGCTGCCCGCCATCGCCACGCCACAGCGCGCGCACTGTATCGCGGAAGCGGTCGTTCCATTCCGCCCAACCCGGCGGGAACTGGCCCAGCTGGTAGCCGCCCGGGCCGATGTCCCAGGGCTCGGCGATCAGCTTCACCTGGCTCAGGACCGGGTCCTGGCGTACCGCATCGAGGAAGCTGCCCGAAGCGTCGAAGCCATGGCGCTCACGGCCAAGAATGGTCGCCAGGTCGAAGCGGAAACCGTCCACCCGCATCTCGGTCACCCAGTAGCGCAGCGAGTCCATCACCATGCGCAGCGCGCCGGCATTGGTCAGGTCGAACGTGTTGCCGGTGCCGGTATCGTTGATGTAATAGCGGCGATCATCGGCCAGGCGGTAGTAGCTGGCATTGTCGATGCCCTTGAACGACAGCGTCGGGCCCAGCTCGTTGCCCTCGGCGGTGTGGTTGTAGACCACGTCCAGGATCACTTCGATGCCGGCATTGTGCAGCCGCGCGACCATCTGCTTGAACTCGGCCACGGTGCCCGTCGACAGGTAACGCGGCTGTGGGGCGAAGAAGCCGATGGTGTTGTACCCCCAGTAGTTGCGCAGCCCACGCTCGAGCAGCTGCTGGTCGTCCACGTAGGCGTGCACGGGCAGCAGCTCGATGGCGGTCACACCCAGATGGCTCAGGTGATCCACCACCGCATCATGCCGCAGTGCAGAGAAGGTGCCGCGCTCGGCCTGCGGGACATCAGGATGCTGCATGGTCAAGCCGCGCACGTGCGCTTCGTAGATCACGGTCCTGTCCCAGGCCGTTTCGGGTGCACGCTCGACACCCCAGCTGAAGGCCGGATCGATCACGGCGCAGCGTGGCATGTAGCTGGCGCTGTCGCGGCGGTCGAAACTGAGATCGCCATCGCGATGGCCCAGGGTGTAGCCGAACAGGTGGGGCGCCCACTTCAGCTCGCCGACGATCTGCTTGGCGTAAGGGTCCAGCAACAGCTTGTTGGGATTGAAGCGATGCCCTTCCTCCGGCGCATACGGACCGTGCACCCGGTAGCCGTAGCGCTGCCCGGGCCTTACATCGGGCAGATAGCCGTGCCAGACCTCATTGGTGTACTCGGGCAGCGCGATGCGTTCGACCTCGCGGTTGCGCGCGTCGAACAGGCAGAGTTCGACCCGGGTGGCATGCCGCGAGTACAGCGCGAAGTTCACGCCCAGCCCGTCCCAGGTCGCACCCAGCGGGAACGGCCGGCCTTCGCGCACGCGCGAGGTCTGTGCCCACTTACGGCTCGCCATCGCTGCCCTCCTCGCCGCGCGCCGCGGCAATCTCGGCCTCCACCAGCCGCTCGGCCATGTGCCAGTGCCGCTGCTGCTGGTCGTCCGGGCGCCCTTCCGCTTCCCATATCTGGTGGGCCAAAGCCTCAATCCGCTGCCGTCGTTCCCTGCTGTCCATCCCTACCCGTCTCCTCGTTGATCCATACCGCCAGCGGGCTGCCAGCCAGAAGCCGTGCTGCATCCGCGGTTTCATTGAAATGTTCGATGCGTCCGTCCAGGAGGTTGCGCATGCGTCCTGCCGGAAGCCCGCGCAGCGTTGGGCCGGTGGCGACGTCACGCGCAACGTTCAGGCCGGGCCCGGGCATGGCGATGGGCGAGCCACGCTGCACGATCACCAGCAGTACCTGCGTCTGGTGCCTGCGCACGAACGCCAGCCAGGGCGAGCGCGCCGGCGCGGACAGCGGCTGCAGCTCGCCGTACAGGAAAAGGTGCGGGTGCCTGCGGCGGCAATCCAGCAGTTGCCGCAGCAGGAATGCCTTGATGCCGCCGTCCCGCCAGTCCTGCAGCAGCGCGGGCCAGGAGCGCGTGTCCCGCAGCCATGCCTGCCGCGCCGGATAGTCCACGGCCCGGCGGTTGTCCGGGTCCACCAGGCTCAGGTCCCAGCCTTCGCCGCCTTGATAGAGGTCAGGCACACCGGGCAGGCAGTGCTGCAGGCACAGCTGTGCCAATCCATTGCAGGCGCCCGCCGGCGCGATGCGGGCCACGAAGGTCGCCAGCGCCTCGCGCACCGGCAGCAAGGGTGCTCCCTCCAGCAGCGCGTGCAGCCACTGCACGGCGGCGTCCTCCACTGCCACATCGGGATCGGACCAGTTGCTGATCCGTTTGCCCTCGCGCAGGGCCTTGGTCAGCCAGTCCGCCATCCTCGATGCGAAGTCGGCACCGGGGGCGCCCTGCATCGGCCACGCCGCCACCAGCGCCTGCCACAGCGCATACGCTTCGGCGCCCGGCAACGGCAGCGGCATGCCGGCCTTGGCGGCCATCCGGCTCCAGCGCCGTGCAGCATCCCGCCACTCCGCCGTGCAGGTGCTGAGCACCGCCAGCCGCGCCCGGCTGTCGCTGCCCCGCTTGTGATCGTGGGTCGCCAGTGCAAGCAGTGCCTCGGGATGGCGTCGCAGGCGCCGCGCTGCATGCTGCAGCAGCTCGCGTCCCTGCATGCCCAGCCGCTGCGGATCACTGCCGACTTCGTTGCGTGAGAGCAGTCTGAAGTAACGATAGAAGCCGGTATCCTCCACCGACTTGGCGTTCAACGGCGCGGCCAGCTGCCCGAATCGCACGCGCAGCTCGCTTTCAGCCGGTGCCTGGCCGGGAAGTGCCTGCAGCAGCAGGTCCAGTGCCGCCCGTCCGGCACCGTCCAGCGCGGCTCGCGCGGCGGCAGCAGCGGCGACCAATGCCTTCCGCTCACCCGCGTCACGCAGCGAATACGGGCGATAGGTGCGGTAGTGCCGCAGCAGCGCGGCCAGCGCGCGCGCCAGGGCGGCCGTACCGATGTCGGCCTCGGCCAGCCGGGGCTGCAGAACCTGCTGCGCACTGCGCAGCAGGCGCTGGAAGTCGGTGTGAAGCGACTGGCGCAGCAGCATCCCGCGCGCGTCCTGCTGTATCTGGTCAAAGTCGCGCGTGTCGCCGCTCGCCGCCTTCCAGGCGCGTGAGAGCGCGGGCGCCGCTGCCGGATCGTGCAGCCACGCGCCAGCCTGGTCCATGAAGTCATAGCCGGTGGTCCCGTCGCAGGCCCACCCCTCGGGCAGCTGCTCGCCCTCGGCCAGTATCTTCTCGACGTGCAGAGTCACCGCCTCCGGATCACGGCTCCCGGCCGCGCAGGCAGCGTTGATCGCTTCGCGCAGGCGCTGCAGATAGGTGCCGGGCGACGACAGGCCGTCCACATGGTCGATGCGCAGGCCATCCACCCAGCCCTCACGCACCAGCCGCAGCGGCAGCGCATGCACCGCTTCGAACACCTCGTCGCGCTCCACCCGCAGCGCGGCCAGTTCGTTGATATCGAAGAAGCGCCGGTAGTTCACCTGATCGCCTGCCGTGCGCCACCACGCCAGCCGGTAGTGCTGCCGCTGCAGCAGTGCCTGCAACCGCTCGACGCTGCGGTTGCAGCGTTCGGCCCACGCCGGCCACTGCGCGGCGTCCAGGGGATGACTGCGCGGCGACAACGGCAGGACCAGCCCATGATGGCGCAACCCTGGCCGCTCATCGTCCACCCCCACCCGCAGTACGCCGTCGCGCACGGCGTCGTGCAGTGGCCGGTCCAGCACCGGCAACCATAGCCGGCCTTCGCAGCCCGGCGCCTCCCAGTCGATGTCAAACCAGCCTGCGTGGCGGCTTCGACGCCCGTGCATCAGCACATCGCTCCACCAGTGGCTGTGCGGGGATGCCGCCAGATGGTTGGGCACGATGTCCAGGATCAGACCCAGGCCGTGTGAGCACGCCGCGGTGGCCAGCTGGCGGAAGGCCGCTTCGCCGCCCAGCTGCGGATTGATGCTGGCCGGGTCGATGCCATCGTAGCCATGTGAGGACCCCGGGACCGCAGCCGCGATCGGCGACAGGTAAAGGTGACTGACGCCCAGTGCGGCGTAATACGGCACCTGCGCTGCGGCCGCCTCCAGGTCGAAGCCTGCATGCACCTGCAGGCGCGCGGTGGCACGCAACCTCGTCATCGCCCTGCCCTGCGGCGCGTGTTGCTCAGGCGCGCCAGGCGCGCATCGGCGGCGGCACCGTCCCACGCCAGCGGCAACCGCCGTCGCCAGTTCGGATGGCCGCTGACGGTGCCTGGCAGGTTCACCTGCGCACGGCCGCCCAGCACATCTTCCAATGGCAGCAGCGCCAGCCGCGACGCTGCATGGGCAACCAGTGACAGCGCTCCGTCCTCCACGGCCGCGCCGTCACCACCGCAGACCGCGGCCAGCGCCTGCACGTCCCGCGCGCGCGCGCGCAGTGCTGCCGGCAGGTCCTCCAGCTCACCCAGGCGGGCACGCCAGCGCAGGTCGCGCCCGCGCAGCCAGCCGGCCAGTGGTGGCAGGTCATGGGTGGACGGCATGGCCGCCGCATCGCGGCGCCACCGCGGCGGCGGCAGGAAGCGCTCGCCGTTGCGGGCGAACGGCAGCACCTCGATACCCAGGATGCCCCGGGCTGCCAGCCGCTGGCGGATGCCCGGCGGCACCACCCCCAGGTCTTCACCGATCAGCACGCAGCGATGCCGCCACGATTCCAGCACCAGCAGATTGATCAGGTCATCGAATGGATAGCGCAGGTACACGCCCTGCCCGGCGCCAGCGCCGTGAGGCAACACCCACAGCCGCTGCAGGCCGAGGATGTGGTCGATGCGCAGGCCGCCGCGGCCGGCCATCACGGCACGCAGCACGCGGATGAACGGTGCAAAGCCCTCGCGATGCAACGCCAACGGTGACCAGCTGGTGATGCCCCAGGCCTGGCCGAGCGGATTGAACGCATCCGGCGGCGCACCCAGTTCAAGCCCCTGCAGCAGATCGGCGCCACCGGTGCGTGCCTCGACGCCCTGCGGTGCACAGCCCACGGCCAGATCGGCAATCAATCCGATCGACGCGCCATCACTGCGCAGCGCCGCGTGCACCTGCACCCAGCCCTGCTGCGCCAGCCACTGCGCAAATGCATGGTCGTCGGCGCTCCCGGTGATCCCGTCGGCGGCATGCTGGCAATAGCGCAGCAGCGGTTCGCCCTGCGCATCGCACCAGGTCTCGATCTGCTCGCACTGTGCCGGTGCCTGCTGCCGCAGCCATTGGCGCACCTGTCGCATCCAGCGCCACTTCAATGCCGCCGACTGCGGCCAGTCAATGCGGCGTGCAGCGGTGGCGGCATCAATTGCCATCGCCAGTGCCTCGTCCTGGCGCAGCACGCTGTCGGCAGCCTCCGGCAGCACCTGCGGAAGAGATACCTGCAGCGGATCGAGCCAGCGCCGGTCACTGGGCGAATAGGGGCTGTAGCCCGGGCCGGGTGGCAAGCCGGCGTGCAGCGGACTCAATGCCAGTGCATCGCCTCCATGCCGATGCAGCAGCTCACGCCACCGTGTGCAGCCGGCGCTGTCACCGATGCCTGCATCGCCGCGGGCGCGCAGACTGTAGACCTGCGCCGACAGACCCCAACCGCGCACCATGCGCGGTGGCCACCAGGCTCGCGGCGGCGCCACCGCGACCGCCTGTTGCCGCCCGCCCCGGCGCCACTGCCAATAGCCCGGTTGATCCGGAACTCGCCAGCGCCCCTGCGCATCAGGCCGTGCTGGCAGCTCGCGCCCCTGTTCATCCACCCAGCACGCCGCCCCCGTCGCCTCCGGCATCACCAGTACCTGGCCACAGCAGGCGGTGAGCAAGCGGGCGCGCACCGGCGCACCATCGCAGTGCAGCCCTTCCAGCACCGCGCGAAGCACGTCCGGCGCGACTTCGCGCTCGACGCCGGCCACGTCGGTCCAGCGCTCCAGGAGACCTGCCCGGCGTGCGGCGTCCCGAACCGATGTATCCGTCCTCATGCCGCCACCCAGCACGCAACAACACTGCCGCCTGCCGGCAGCACACCGGCAACGTCGGGACCCACAACGCGCTCGCCGGCCGGCACCGCGTGCGCCACGGGCCGTGGGCCCACATTGATCGCGATCCACCATTGGCCCGATGGCAGCTGCCAACCCGCCTGCACCGCCCCCTCGCCAAGCACCCGCGCACCCAGCGACCGGGCCTGCAGCAGGCCGGGCTGCAGATAGCGTCTGCGCAGGGCCAAAAACCCGCCTGTGCAACGCAGCCATTGCTGCGACCAGGGATCATCGCCGGGCGGCGGCGTGTACGAGACCTGCAGGGTGGCCGGATCGTTCGGGTCCGGAATACGCGCACGCGAGGCGGCATCGGCGAAGGCACTGAAGCCGGAAAACTCGCGGCGACGTCCCTCGCGCACCGCCTCGTCCAGCGGCGGCGCATAGTCGGTGAAGAACAGGAACGGCGACCGCGCCTGCCACGGTTCACCCATGAACAGCAGCGGGATCATCGGCGTCAGCAGGGTCAGCGCCAGTGCCGCGCGCAGCCGCGCCGGATCCACCAGCATCGACAGGCGCTCGCCGAAGGCACGGTTGCCCACCTGGTCGTGGTTCTGCGCGAATACCACGAAACGCGCGGGCGACAGGTCGCTGCTGGGTTCGCCGCGGGGATGGCCGCCCAGATCAGGTTCACCCTGCCAGGCGAATCCTTCTGCCAGGCACCGGGCCAGCAGCGCGTCGGCGCGACCGGCGTAGGCCGCGTAATAGCCTTCCTGCTCGCCGGTCAGCATCACGTGCAGCGCGTTGTGGAAGTCGTCGTTCCATTGCCCCTGATAGGCACCGCGCAGCCACCGCGCCTGGTTGCGTTCGTTCTCCAGCACCAGGTGCGCGTGCGGCACCTCCGCGCGCACCTCATCGGCCAGCTGCTGCAGGAAGCGGTCATCGTCGATGGCGTGTACCGCGTCCAGGCGCAGCCCATCGAAGCCATAGTCGCGCAACCACATCAGCGCATTGTCGATGAAGAAGCGCCGCACCCAAGGCTGGCGGAAGTCGATCGCCTCACCCCAGGGGGTGCTGCGATCGTCACGGAAGAACGCCCGCGCGTAGTCACGCAGAGGGTTGCCCTGCGGTCCGAAGTGGTTGTAGACCACATCCAGCAGCACCGACAGTCCGGCATCATGCGCCGCGTCGATGAAAGCCTTCAGCGCTGCCGGCCCGCCGTAGACATGGGCCGGTGCGTAGGGGAACACACCGTCGTAGCCCCAGTTGCGCCGGCCGGGAAACTGCGCAACCGGCATCAGCTCGATGGCGGTGATGCCCGTTGCGGCCAGCATCGGCAGCTGCGCGGTCAGTGCAGCGAGGCCGCCGCCTGCCTCGATGTGCACTTCACAGATGACCAGGTCCTGCCAGGCGGGCCCCTGCCACGTGGCCTGCGCCCTGCCGGTGTCCAGCACCACGGCGCTGTCGCCATCGATGCCGTCCGGCTGCCAGCGCGAGGCCGGATCTGGCACGTCCTGGCCTGAAGGGAGGCGGAACCGGTACCGGTCGCCATGCGATGCCTGTGTCCGCAGCCAGTGGCAACCGTCCGGCTCGCGTTGCATCGGCCGCAGCGCGCCCTGCAGGCACAGCGTCATCGTGTCTGCGTCCGGCGCCCACACACGGAACTCCACCCCCTCACCGGCCGCACGCCAAGCGCCCAGACGCGGGGACGCTGTGGTCATGCATCAACCTGCAGGTACAGCGTGGACAGCGGCGGCAGGGTCAGCCGCAGCGACTGGGCGTGGCCATGCATCGGCCTTGGCTCGGTCTGCACCGCTCCGAGGTTGCCCGCATTGCCGCCGTTGTAATGCGCGCTGTCGGTGTTGAGGCGTTCCGTCCAGCGCCCCGGTTGCGGCACGCCAACCCGGTAACCCTCGCGCAGCACCGGGGTGAAGTTGCTCACCACCAGCAGGGTGCGGCCGCTGCCGGCAGGATCCCGGCGGATGAAGGCATACACGCTGTTGCGGCTGTCATCGGCCACGCTCCAGTCGAAACCGCGTTCATCGCGCTCGTCACGATGCAGCGCGGGTTCGGAGCGGAGGACGGCATTGAGGTCGCCCACCAGACGCGACAGGCCCCGGCCCTCACTGCTGGTCGCCTGTTCCCAGTCCAGTGCTGCATCGTGCGACCACTCATGTCCCTGGCCGAACTCGCCGCCCATGAACAGCAGTTTGCTGCCCGGGTGCGCCCACATGAAGCCGTAATACGCACGAAGCTGGGCCAGCCGCTGCGCCGGTTCGCCTGCCATCTTGGCCAGCAGCGCGCCCTTGCCATGCACCACCTCGTCATGCGACAGCGGAAGCACGAAGCGTTCGGAGAAGGCGTACACCAGGCCGAAGCTGATCTCGCTGTGGTGATGCTGGCGATGGACAGGATCGCGCCCCAGGTACTGCAGGGTGTCGTGCATCCAGCCCATGTTCCATTTGTGGGTGAAGCCAAGCCCGCCCTCCTCCACCGGCGCGGTCACCCCCGGCCACGCGGTGGATTCCTCGGCAATCACCAACACGTCCGGGAAGCGCTCACGCAGGGTCTGGTTCATCCGCCTCAGGAAGGCGACCGCCTGCAGGTTCTCTCGCCCGCCCTGCTCGTTGGGTATCCACTCACCGTCAGCACGGCTGTAATCCCGGTACAGCATGGACGCCACTGCGTCCACGCGCAGTCCGTCGATGTGGAACCGCTCCACCCACTCCAAGGCACTACCGATCAGGTAAGCGGCCACTTCGTTGCGGCCATAGTTGTAGATCAGCGTGTCCCAGTCGGCGTGCACCCCTTCGCGCGGGTCGGCATGCTCGTACAACGCGGTTCCGTCGAAACCGGCCAGGCCATGCGCGTCGTTGGGGAAGTGTGCGCTCACCCAGTCCACGATCACCCCCACTCCGGCCTGGTGACAGCGATCCACGAAGCGCGCGAAGGCGTGCGGCGTCCCATGGCGTGCCGTCGGTGCGTAGATCCCCAGCGGCTGATAGCCCCAGGAACCGCCGAAGGGATGCTCGCTGACCGGCAGCAGTTCGATGTGGGTGAAGCCGAGTCCGGCCACGTACGGAATCAGCCGGTCGGCCAGCGCATCCCAGTCCAGCGGTGCGCCATCATCGCCACGCTGCCAGGAGCCCGCATGTACCTCGTAGATGGACAGCGGCGCGCTGGCGCCCGCCTGGCGCCGGGCCGCCCTCCAACCCTCGTCATGCCACTGCATCGGCGCCGCCGAACGCACGCGTGAGGCGGTGGCCGGTGGCAGTTCGGCCCAGCGCGCCATCGGGTCGAACTTGTCGGGCATCACCTGGCCATCAGCGCCGACAATGCGGAACTTGTAGCGGGCACCGGCCTGCACGCCGGGCAGGAACAGTTCCCACACGCCAGCCGCATGGCGCAGCCGCATCGGATGGCGTCGGCCATCCCATCCGTTGAAATCGCCGACCACGGCGACCCGCCGCGCATTGGGCGCCCACACCGCGAAGCGCACGCCGGCGATCCCCTGCACCTGCATCGGGACCGCGCCCAGCTGGCGCGCCGCATCGGCATCACCGGCATGGAAGCGTTGCAGCAGCGCCTCGTCCAGCAGCGGGCCGAAGGCATAGGCATCGTGCACCTGCTCCACACCCTGCTCGAAATGCAGGGCAAGCAGCGGCACCGCCGCTTCACCGGCGGCGCCCTCGAACAGGCCGGGCAAGGGGCCCGGGTGCAGATCCCAGCGTCGCCCGTCCTCTCCGATCACCTCGACGCGCTGCGCGTGCGGCACCAGCACGCGCAACCGCCGTTCACCCTCGCGCTGGCGGTGCGGGCCCAGCCAGGCAAATGCATCTGCCGGGCGGGCATGGACGAGGTCCTCCAGCGCCGGCGCGATGCGGTGATCCAGTGCTGTGTCTGCGGTGGTGTCGTCCTCAAGGGCCGCCAGATGCGCGCTGTCGTGGCTCATGCGGCCACCTGGCAGGTCTGCTGGTACAGCGCCAGATAGGCTCGCCCGGCCGCATCCCAGCCGCCCGGCCGCAGCATGGCGGCGCGGCGCATGGCCTGCAGCAGGCCTGGCAGACGGAAGGTGCGCATCGCCCGCTCCACGCAGCGGCGCAGGCCATCGGCATTGGCACCGTGGAACAGGAAACCGGTCACGCCATCCTCGACGGTGTCCACCAGCCCGCCCGTCGCATGCGCGACCGGCAGGCAGCCGAAGCGCTGCGCGTACATCTGGCTGAGCCCGCAGGGTTCAAAACGCGAAGGCATAAGCAGGAAGTCCGCGCCGGCGAACATCTGGCGCGCCAGCGCTTCCTCGAACCCGATGAATGCGCCCACCCGGCCCGGGTAGCGCCGGGCCAGCGCCTGCACCTGTGCTTCCACCTGCGGCTCGCCGCCGCCGATGACGACCAGCTGCCCCCCGGCCGCGACGATCTGTGGCGCCACGTCACAGGTGATGTCCAGGCCCTTCTGGTGCACCAGGCGGGAAACCACCGCGAACAGCGGGCCGGTCGAGGGCGCCAGGCCGAACGCCCTGCGCACCGCATGTGCGTTGGTCGCGCGTCCGGTCCATTCGCCGATGCCGAAGTGCGCCTTTAGGTGGATGTCGCGTCGCGGATCCCAGCTGGCGTCGATGCCGTTGACGATGCCGCTCAGGTGACCGCCGGCGGCGCGCCGGGCCAGCAGGTCATGCAGTCCGCATCCATCATCCGGGGCGGTGATCTGCTGTGCATAGCGCAGGCTGACTGTGTTCAGCCGCGTGGCATTGGTGATGCCGCCCTGCAGGAATGACATCTGTCCGTGGAAGTGCAGTTCATCCAGGTGCGCGGCCGGTACGCCCAGCACCGGCGCAAGCGCATACGGGAACAGGCCCTGGTAAGCCAGGTTGTGGATCGTCAGCAGCGTCGGCACGGCCGTCCGGTCCCAACGCACGTAGGCGGCGGCCATGGCCACCGGCCAGTCATTCAGGTGCAGCAGCTGCGGTGACCAGTCCAGCCCGGCACGCCCGGCCGCAATCTCCGCAGCCGCGTGTGACAGCGTGGCGAAGCGAACCGCGTTGTCCTTCCACTCCTGTCCCTGCCCATCCACGTAGGGCGAGCCTTCCCGCTCATACAGCTCAGGCGAGAGCAGCACGTAGATCGGCAGGCCGTCGGCCTGCACCGCCATGCCGATGGTGCACGCAGGCAGGCCGGCTCTTTGGCTGACCTGCCCCACCGCCCGCAGCTGCGGCAGGCGCTGCAGCACCTCCGGGTAGCCGGGAAGCAGCACGCGCGAATCACACGCGCCGCGCACCGCGCGTGGCAGGGCCGCGGCCACATCGCCCAGGCCTCCCGCCTTGACGAAGTCGGCCATTTCGGTCGCGACAAACAGCACGCGCTGTACCAGTTCCGGCAACTTCAACGGCTGTGAGTGGCCCCGGCGGGTCCCGATTGGTACAGGTGCAGCGGGAGGCGTCGCAACGGGTGAAGCGGACTGGACGACGCGGGCCATGGCGATGATCTCGGAAGTGTTCAGGCAGACGGACGCCAACGGCGCCCGGACGGGCGCTGAAGCGGAGAGGGAAGTCGACGCAGAACGTGGGGGACGTCAGCGAGAGGCTCAGGAGGACAATAGCCCCGAATGCGATCAATCGGCCGTGAAGCCCTGGCGATTTCTTTGTGACAACGCCTCATGAGCTGAGTACGCATGCCGCGTTCATCACGCCCATCGATGCCTCCCGGACGGGACATCCACCTGGATGCCGTGCGCGCGCTGCCCGTGGCCTGGGTGGTGGCGGTCGGCTGGGTGCCATATGCGACATCCCGTCGCAGGCGATCCCTGCCTCCCCCTTGACCAATGTCAAACCGGCCGCCGGCACGCGGGGGTATCTCTATGCAGGACCCGAACATGCCGGCGTTTCCGGCAGCCACAAGGACCCTGCAATGCACGACACCCCCGACAACAGCCAGCTCCTGAACGCCCTGCAGAAGGTCATGGTGATCTCCACCACTGACCTGCAGGGCAACATCACCTACGCCAATGATCTGTTCTGCACGCTCACCGGCTTCGCACGTGAAGAACTGATCGGCCAGCCGCACAGCATCGTGCGCCACCCGGATGTGCCCAAGGCCGTCTACAAGGACATGTGGGACACGATCAGGGCCGGCGGCATCTGGACCGGCATCGTGCCGAACCTGGGCAAGGGTGGCGTGCTCTATGTGGTCGACACCACCGTCCAGCCGCTGTTCGACGCCGAAGGCAACATCACCGCGTACATCAGCATCCGCCGCGTGGTGAACGACCTGATGCAGGACTTCGAGCAGGTCGAGTTCAGCAAGGAGAAATTCGACGACTTCTACGAGGCCGCGTGAACACCATCGCTGCCACACCGGTTCGCCGCCTGCTGGTGGGTTTCGCCTCCGAATCGGGCAATGCCCGCGCCCTGGCCCAGCGCCTGGGCGCGGACCCTGGCCTGCAAGCGCTCGCGCCGCAGGTGCTGCCGTTCAACGACATTGACGTTGCCAGCCTGGGCCAGGGCGATGTGCTGCTGGCGATCTCCAGTTCGTTCGGCGACGGCGAGCCGCCCGCCAACGGCGAACGCTTCTTCCAGAGCGTGTGCCAGACCGGGTCGCTGCCCGGCCTGCGCTACGCGGTGTTCGGCCTGGGCGACACCGGCTACCCTCGATTCTGCGGCTTCACCCGAGCGCTGGACGCGGCGCTGAGCGAACGCCAAGCCCAGCCGCTGCTGCGGCGGGTCGACGCCGACCTCGGCTATGAACGGTTCTTCCAGCAGTGGCAGCCGGTGCTCCGCCAGGTGCTCGAGGGCGATGCCGCCGCCGGCCAGGACCTGCATCTGCAGGTTACCGCCTACGGTGACGACAATGCCTTCGCCGCGCCCATCGTCGAGCGCCACCGCGTCAACAGCAGTGATCCGGCCGCGTGGCACCTGCAGCTGGATATTGCCGGCAGTGGCATGGTCTACCGCGCCGGCGACACGGTGCACGTGCTGCCGGACCACGACCCTGCACTGCTGCAGGCCCTTGCCACCTGGTACGGCGACAATGCGGCCATCGCCATGCTGCAGGACCGCGAACTGCGGCTGCTGGGCAGGGGCGTGCTGCGCGAGCTTGCCAGGCTGGGCGACAGCGAGCGGTTGAAGTCGCTGCTGAAGGTCAGCCAGAAGCGCGAGCTGGATGCCTACCTGCACGGTCTGGACGTGCTGGATATCCTGCAGGACCACGCCAGCCCGGACCGCGTGCCGCTGGCCAGGCTGCGCGACATCCTGTCAGCGCGCCTGCCACGGGCCTACTCGATCGCCTCGCATCCCGGCAACGGCCAGCTGAGCCTGTGCATACGCGAAGTGCGCTACACCCTGCGCGGCCGCGAGCGTTCCGGTACCGCCACCGGCAGCCTGCTGCGGGGGGGCAGCCACGCCCGCGTGTACTGCCGCTCCAATCCCGGCTTCCATCTGGCCGACACCGGCAGCGCGCCCCTGCTGCTGATCGGCACCGGCACCGGCATCGCGCCGCTGATCGGCCTGGTGCAGCAGGTGCAGGCCAATGGCTGCGGACGCGAGGTGCATCTTGTGTTCGGCGAGAAGCATTGCGAACACGATTACCTGTATCGCGAGCAGCTGCAGGACTGGCATGCGCGCGGCGTGCTCGCCGGCCTGCATCCTGCCTTCTCGCGTGACGGAACCGAAAAGGTGTATGTGCAGCATGTGCTGCGGCAGCGCGCCCGCGAAGTAAGGCAGGTGTTGTCCCGCGGCGGGCACCTGTACCTGTGCGGCAACAAGCGCCACCTGGAAGACGCGGTGCGCGAGGCCGTCGACGCCATTGGCGGCCAGGGGCATTGGGACCTGCTGCGCGGGGAGGGCCGCATTCACTGCGAGCTGTACTGACCCTGCATCGATTCGGCCGGGCGTGGCCCGGCACGAGCGCATGCATCAATCGCCGACGACCCGGCCGTCCGCCATGTGCGCGACCTGCTGGCCGAAGACAACGGCATCCTGAGGATCGTGGCTGATCAGCAGCAGCGGAATGCCGGTACTGTCCAGCACCGCCGCCAGCTCCTCGCGCAGGTGCTGGCGCAGGTCGTGGTCCAGTGCAGCGAACGGCTCGTCCAGCAGCAATGCCTGCGGTTGGGTCACCATGACCCGCGCCAGGGCCGTACGCTGACGCTGGCCGCCGGAGATCTGCGACGGCAGCAGATCCCCCACGTGGTCGATACGGAACGCCTGCAGCCACTGCTCGACGACGTCGAAGCGCTGGCCACGGCGTGGATTGAACCACCCCCGCTGCAGCCCGAACGCCACGTTCTGGCGCACGCTCAGGTGGGGAAACAGCGCGTAGTCCTGGAACACGTACCCCAGGCGACGCCGCTGCGGTGGCAGGTCGACCCGCGCGTGGGAATCGAACAGCACCTGCCCCTGCAGCGTTACATGGCCCTGTCCGGGACGCAGCAGTCCGGCCACGGCCTTGAGCGTCAGGCTTTTGCCTGCCCCGGACGGGCCGAACACCACCACCTGGCGCTGCGTGCACTGCAGCGTGACGTCCAGTTCGAAGACCTGGCCCGCTGCCTGCATCCGGCGCTGCACCTTCAGGTCAAGCCACATCGCGCAGCTCCCTGCGATGCCCGCCCACCAGGCGTGCCGCCAGCAGCAGGATGACGATGCACACTACCGACGTCAGGATCACGAGCGCATTGGCCCTGCCGTCCTGCCCTGCCTGCACCGCCTCGTAGATGGCGATCGACAGCGTCTGCGTACGACCCGGGATGCTGCCGGCCACCATCAGCGTCGCGCCGAACTCACCCATCGCCCGGGCAAACGCCAGCAGGAGGCCGGCGAGAATGCCGCGCCAAGCCAGCGGCAGCGTGATGCGGAAGAACACCGCCGCCTCCGACACGCCGAGCGTGCGCGCGGCCTGCTCCAGCTGCCCGTCCACATCCTCGAACGCCGCGCGTGCCGGCTTGAACACCAGCGGCAGCGAAGCCACTGCCGCGGCGACCACCGCCGCCTGCCAGGTAAAGATCAGGTTGATGCCGAACCACGACTGCAACCACGCGCCAATGGGGCCGTTGCGCCCTATCAGCACCAGCAGGTAATAACCGAGCACCGTCGGCGGCAGCACCATCGGCAGGGTCAGCAGCGAATCCAGCAGTTCGCGGCCGGGGAAGCGCCGACGCGCCAGCAACGCCCCCAATCCAACGCCCAGCACCAGATTGATCGCCGTGGCCCAGCCGGCGACCTTCAGCGACAACCCCAGCGCGCTCCAGTCCAAGTCCATCCGTCAGGGCTTGCCGAACCCGTGCCTGGCCAGGATCGCCTGCCCTTGTGCCGACCGCACGAAGGTGGCGAAGCGCCTGGCTTCGGCTGGCTGCGTGCTGGCCCGGGTCACCGCCAGCGGATAGGCGATGCGTCCGGACACCGGCACTGCGAAGGCACGACGCACGCGGCCGGCCATGGCCTGTGCGTCGGTGGCGTAGACGAAACCGGCGTCCACCTCCCCCCGCGCCACGTAATCCAACGACTGGCGTACGTTCTGCGTGGTGACGATCCTGCCCTGCACCGACGGCCACAGGCCCGCCGCTTCCAGCGCACCCTTGGCATAGCGGCCGACCGGCACGCTGTCCGGGTTGCCCAGCGCGAGGCGCCGCACGTCGGCACCCGCGAGATCCTTCAGGCTACGCGGCCCGCCCCGGGTCTGCGGCGGCACCACCACCCACAGCGCGTTCACCGCGAACACCTCGCGGGTACCGGCAGCCAGCAGGCCCTGCTGCTGTGCCTGATCCATGGTGACTTCGTCAGCCGAAGCAAACACATCGACCGGTGCGCCCCGGCTGATCTGCTGCAGCAGCACGCCGGAGGCGGCGAAGTTGAAATCGACCCGGGCGCCGGGGTGGGCCTTCTCATAGGCGGCACCGAGTTCACGGAAGCTCTCGGTCAGGCTCGACGCCGCCGATACCGTCAGCCCGGCTGCGTACGCCGGCAGCGACGCCAGCATCCCCAGCAACATCAGTCCCGCTCGCATCATCTTCGGCTCCCCGCCAGATTCAGTTCGGATCGGATTCATCGGCCGATGCCAGCAATGCCAGGCGCTCGGGCTGCAACAACAGGATTTCCCGCTGCCTGACCGCGATGATCCCATCATCGCTCAGCCGGCGCAGCACGCGGCTGGCGGTTTCCGGTGCCATCCGCAGGTAATTGGCGATCTCGGTGCGTGCCATCGTCAGGTTGAACCGGGTGGCGGAGAACCCGCGGCGTGCGTAGCGCTCGGACATGTCCAGCAGGAACGCGGCCATCCGCTCTTCGGTGCGATGGTTGGCCGCCAGCAGGGCAACCTTGCCGATCTCCGCACTGAGCAGGCTGAACAGCCGCGCCTGCAGGCCCGGCATGCGGGTGGCCAGCAGGCTCAGCCTGGGGAATGAGATCCGGCACAGGTACACGGTATCCAGCGCCACGGCATTGCAGGGAAAGCGTGCCTCGTGGATCGCGTTCAGGCCGATCACCTCACCGGGCAGACTGAAACCGAGCACCTGCTCGTTGCCCTGGCTGTCATCGACAAACGTCTTGACCATGCCGGCACGCACCGCCGCGATCGAATCGAACGGCTCGCCGGCGCGGAAGATGTAGTCGCCCGCGTGGAACGGGCCGACATGGTCGACCAGCACATGCAGTTCGCCCAGCGCGGCCTTGTCATACCCCTGCGACATGCAGGCATCGGAGAATGCACAGGTACTGCAGAAGTGCAGCGCGTCGCCGTCATCGGCAGCGGCGGGGTTCGGCGTCGCCGCGCCCTGGCGAACCTGGGGGTACGGAGTGGAGAACATCACGAAATGCCTGGATGAAGGCCTTCATCATACGGCAGGCGTGCCACGGCCGGTCTCACGGCGGCGGACGCTGCCCCCGCCGCTGATGGCCGCGCTGGCGCATGCTGTCGCGCACATCCACGTCGAACTGAAGCTGCAACGAACTGTCATCATCCAGCGCGATGGAAAATTCCAGACCCTCACGCGACGGCAGTCGTGCTGCCAGCCCCTGCACAGCATCGCGTGGCAACACCAGCCGGCAGACCGTGCCACCGTCCAGCAGCACCGCCTGGTCGCCCCCATGCAGCGACAACGCGGTCCCCCACCCGCCCGTGCCACCAAACCGGGTCAGATTCTCCAGCGAGTCACCGGCCAGCAGTGCTGCAAGTTCCTCTTCATCGACACGCAGGCGCATGGATTGCCGCTGCAGCTGGACTTTCATGTTGCGATGGACTCCCAGTCGGCCCCGGTATTGCAGTTGAACAGCAAGGCACGCTCATTCTCAGGCAGCGGCAACGCCGTCGCCGCCAGCCGCTCCTGCAGGGCGCGCAGCGAACGCCGCGCCTGTGGATCTTCGATCAAGGTCCGCAGGGCCCGCCGGCAATGATCATCGATCTGCAGACACATCGGCAATGGCTCGCCGGAGAACACGCTGCAGGCGGAAGGCACCCCGTGCAGCCGATGCAGCAGGGCGCCGGTCAAGCTGGGCATGTCCACCGGCACCA
The DNA here is from genome assembly GCF_014947095.1 of Stenotrophomonas sp. B2. Lineage (NCBI taxonomy): Bacteria > Pseudomonadati > Pseudomonadota > Gammaproteobacteria > Lysobacterales > Lysobacteraceae > Stenotrophomonas > Stenotrophomonas sp. B2. The sequence goes on from NZ_JADCQA010000003.1 coordinate 184,403, forward strand.
CCCACGCAACGGTATCGGGCATGGCCAGAGACACGCTGTAAAGCCCGCCCAGCGGGCCGCAGCGCGCGACCTGGTCGGGAATGCCATCGAAGGCCGGATAGTCACCGCTCACCCACACCCGCTGCGCACCGGCCTCGATCAACACGTCACGCATGTGCTCAAGCAGGGTGCGCCCGCGCCAAGGCAGCAGCGCCTTGTCGCGGCCCATGCGGCTGGACAGGCCTCCAGCCAGCACGATGCCGTCAATGGCCGTGCTCGTGGTCATGGCCATGTGCGGGCGTGCTGTCCGCATGGCACAGGCTGCAGCCCTCGCTCCAGGCGCTGTCGCCATCCTCGTAGTGTTCCTGCTTCCAGATCGGGCACTGGTGCTTCACTGCCTCGATCAGCTGCCGGCACGCGCGGAATGCTTCGTCCCGGTGCGGGCTGCCGGCGGCCACCACCACAGCCACATCGCCGATGCCCAGCCGCCCCCTGGCATGCGCCACATACAGCTTCAGGCGCGGCCCGAACGCCGCCTCCACCTCGGCCGCCAGGCGCTGGATTTCGTTCAGCACCAGCGGCTCGAACAGGTCGTAAGTGATGCCCGTGACCACCCGACCGACGTTCACGTCACGTACCTTGCCGATGAACACGTCGATACCGCCGAAACCCGGGTCGGACACCGCGGCGATCCCTTCTGCCGGGTCGATCGCCCCGTGCGCCCGGTCCACCACCTTCGCAATCGGCTTCGCGTCCATCGCTCAGCCCCCGCTCACCGGCGGCAGGATGGCCACGCGGCCATCCTCCGGCAGCACATCGTGATCGCGCAGCACGCGCTGCTGGTCGGCGAAGGCCGAATAGTCCAGCAGGCCGGCACGGAAACCGGGCCAACGCACCGGCAGCAGCTCGCGCAGCGCCTGGCGCAGGTCGGCCACGGTCGCACCCTGCACCTCCAGCGTGATCTCCCGACGGTCATCCAGATCGGAAAACGCACCGAACAACTGCAACGTCACCTGTTTCATTCCCACTCCCTGCCCGTCAGCTGCACCGGGTCGGCGTGGCCCCAGCCCTGTACGCGCACCGCGCTGCCGGCCGGAACCAGATCGCCCTCGTCCTCCAGCACCACCCAGGCGTTGGCCTGCACCATGGACATCAGACGGAACGATTCCTGTCCGGACAGCACCCGCGCACTCAGCTGGCCCTGCTCGTCCAGCTCCACCCGCGCACGGGCGTGGACGCGCAGGCCGGGCGGCTTGCGCACCATCGCCTGCAGGGGAAGCCGCAGCACCGGTTCCTGCGCCAACCCCAGCAGCCGGCGCAGTACAGGCTCGACAAAGAACCGCTGCCCCACTGCCGCCGACACCGGGTTGCCCGGCAGGCCGAAATACAGCGCACCGTCGGGCAGTACCGCAAACAGCAGCGGCTTTCCCGGACGGATCGCCACTTTGTGGAACACGATTCGCGCCCCGCGCGCGCGCAGTGCGTCGGGTACGAAGTCGTAACGGCCCGCAGAGACCGCACCGGTACTGACTAGTACCCGCGCACCGGCCGCCAGTGCCTGGTTCAGCGCTGCATCGAACGCGGCCACATCATCACCGACGGTGCCCTGCCACACCACCTCAGCTCCGGCCGCGTGCAGCCGCCCGACCAGGTAGGGGCGGTTGCTGTCACGGATCTGCCCGGACGCCAGCGCCTGCGTCGCCTCGCTCACCAGCTCCTTGCCGGTGGCAATCACCGCCACCGCCGGTCGCGACATCACCACCACCTCGCCAACGCCAAGGGCGTGCAGCAGGGTCCGTGCGTTGATATCCACCCTCTGCCCGGCCCGCAGCACGCATTCGCCTTCGGCTACGTCCTCGCCCCGCAGGCGTACGTTCTGGCCCGGCCTGACCACGCTCTTCAGCGCGATCCGGGTCGGACGGCCCGCTTCGCTGGCGAGGATCTGCACGTTCTCGATCGGTACCACCGTGTCCAGGCCGCCCGGCATGCGCGCGCCGGTCATGATCTCCCAGGCGCCCTCGCCGCCTTCGGCATCGCCATCACCCGCCGCCTGCCAGCCCTGCACCGTGAACTCGGTACCCGACTCGAACGCCACCCCGTTGGCGCGCAGCGCAAAACCGTCCATTGCCGAATTGTTGAACGGCGGCAATGCCTGTGCGCTGTGGATGTCACTGGCCAGGGTGCGGCCTGCGGCCTCCTGCAGGGGCAGACGCTCGGCGGGAAGCGGCGTGGCCGCCTCCAGCAGGTGCTGCAGTGCTTCACTGTAGAGAATCACGCGTGGTCACCACCGTCGACCATCGCCAGGGCGTGGCCCAGCACCGGCGCCAGGATGTCCAGGCACTGCGCTGCCGCCTTCGGGCTGCCGGGCAGCGCGAACACCAGCATGCTGCCCAGTTGCACCACCTCGGCGCGGCTCAGCCAGGCCATCGGCGTGTGCTGCGCGCTCAGCGCCCGGACCATCTGCGCCAGGCCATGCACCGGCCGCGCGTTCAACGAACGCAGCGCCTCCGGGGTGAGGTCGCGCGGGCCCAGACCGGTACCGCCAGTGCACAGGCACAGGCGCACGCCGTCGGCGGCCAATGCCTGCAGGCGATCCGCCAACGGCTCGATGCCATCGGGCAGCACGTCGGCAGCCACCACCTCGCCGCCCAGCTTGTTCAGGCCGGCCACCAGGGTCGGGCCAGAAACATCCTCATAAGTACCTGCGCTGGCACGGTCGCTCAGGGTGATCACCGCGCAGGCCGCGCCTTCCAGGCCCTTCGGCGCACGCGGTCTGAAGCGCGCGCGCTCGGCATCATCCATGCCATCAGGATGCAGCCACAGGCCGCGCTTGCCGCCCTCCTTGAACAGCAGGCGGATACCTTCGATGCGCAGCGCCGGTTCCACCGGCTTGCTCAGGTCGTACAGGGTCAGCAACGCCGCGTTGACGCCGGCCAGCGCTTCCATCTCCACACCGGTACGCGCCTCGCTGGCACACTCGCACCAGACCCGGATGGCGTGCCGTTCCGGCACCGGCGCGCAGAACACCTGCACCAGCTCCAGCGGCAGCGGATGGCACAGTGGCATCAGCATCGACGCCATCTTCGCCCCCTGCAGGCCGGCGATCTCGGCCATGACCAGCGCATCGCCCTTCGGCAGGCGGCGCTCGACGATCAACGGGTACGCCAGCGGACCGGCATGCAGTTCGCCCACCGCCACCGCCCGCCGGCGACTGATGCGCTTGTTGCGGACATCGGCCATATGGAATGCCGCGTTCAGTTCCCCACTCATCGTGCTGCTCATCCTCCGATGGAAGCCAGGTGCGGGGTCAGCCCGGTCCGGCCCTGGTGCAGGCCATGCCCGGCCGCTTTCAGGCCAAGCTGGGTGGTGATGCGCGCCAGCAGCGCGTCATGGTCGTCATCGTGCTGCAGCAGCGCGCGCAGCGGCACGCCGAAGTCGCCGAACAGGCACAGCCGCAGGTCTCCCCTGGCCGTTACCCGCAAGCGGTTGCAGCCCTTGCAGAAATCGCGCGAGTACGGCGCGATGATGCCGATGCTGCCACGATGGTCCGGGTGGCCGAACTCGCGCGCCGGGCCGGCATCGGCCGCCCGTGCACGCTCGCGCCAGCCGGCCGCCAGCAACTGATCGATCACGCCGTCGGCACGCAGGTGATGCTGCTGGAAATAGGCTTCGTTGTCGCCGGTGCGCATCAGTTCGATGAAGCGCACGCTGAAGGGACGGTCGCGCAGGTACGCCATCCACTGCGGCAGCTCATCGTCGTTGAGGCCGCGCAGCAGCACCGCGTTGAGCTTGATCGACGGCAGCCCCAGCGCCTGCGCCAGGGCCAGGCCCTGCTCGATCTCCGGCAGGCGGTCATGCCCGGTGATCGCGGCAAAACGTTCGCGCCGCAGACTGTCCACGCTGACGTTCAGCGCCGTCAGGCCGGCGCGGTGCCAACCCGGCAGGCGACGCGGCAACTGCGTGCCGTTGGTGGTGATGGCCACTTTGCCGATACCCGGCACCGCCGCCACGGCCGCGATGATGTCATCAAGATCCTTGCGCAGGCTGGGCTCGCCACCGGTCAGCCGGATCTTGCTCATGCCCAGCGCCGCGAAGGCGCGGACCAGGCGGCTGATCTCCTCGACCTGCAGGAAGCGCGGGCGGCCATCGGCCTGGTACCCCTCCGGCAGGCAATAGCCACAACGGAAGTTGCAGGCTTCGGTCAACGACAGGCGCAGGTACGGAAAGCTGCGTCCGAAACCGTCGGTGAGTTGGCTCATGGCTGGTCCACCTTCTTGCTCCACCGTCCTGCCTGTCGGCGCATCACAGCATGCGGCCTGCGCTGCCACGGGAGTGTGACTGGGCCCATCATGAACGATTTCCGGCGGCGGGTGCACGCTGCCGGGCAACAGCAAGAGCCGTAGCCAGTGTCCGGATGGATGCGCGCCAAGCTGACCGCGCCACCCACCGGGGCGGCGGTGGAGCGTCTACCTGCGGGCAGATCGTGCGCGCTTGCCGCCGCTGTGCTGCGCAGCGGCACGGCTCTGTGCGAACTCGGGGAAGGTCTGCTCGATCGGGTCCACGTCCGGCAGGATGTAGAACACCCCGCCCCGCTCGAAGGTGGAACGGATGATGCGTTCGTAGAACTCCGGCGAGACGTTGATGCAGCCGTGGGTGACGCGGTTGTCGTCCGGCGACGGCGATGCCAGGCGCTCGACTCGCCTCTCTGCCGGAACGCCGGTCGCGGTCGGATGGATGGAGACTGCGGACTCGTAGTCCACCCACAGCACCCGCCCCGCATCGATCGAAGGGCCGTAGCCGCCCACGAAGCGACCTGCAGGCGTGGTGCGGTCCCGTCCCGGAATGGCACGCAGGGCGAGACCCGCAACGCCGGGCGCAGTGTGGTCGCCGGTCGCTGAACCGAACAATGCAGGGGCCGCGCCGCGCAGCCGGCCGTCGCCACCGAACACCAGGATCTGCGCGGCAGCCTTGTCCATGACTGCGAACGGATAGCCCTGGCTGTCCTTGGACGCCACGACCCAGCCCGCCAGTTCGATCACGGTTTCGGAGACATCCTGGCCGGGTGGCAGTTCATCAACGGCGGCCGACGGCGGCGCGACGGCATCTTCCGCATTGACGACACCAACCACCAGGAACGCCAACGCCACTGCCAGAGCAGCGCGATGGGCACGGCGCGCAAGGGAGGAGTGGGTATGGATGGGAGCATTCCTCGAAAGCTGTATTACGGGAGGACACCAGTGGCCGCTGCGGCCACTGGGCCCCTGACTCGGATGTGCAGGCTACAGGTGGTCAGCCGCGCGGGGTGCGGCGAGGTGCCCGTTCAAGCTGCTGGACGCGGCCTTCGATCTGATCCAGACGCTGGTTGGCCTGCTGCGCCGACTGATTGGCCGACTCGGCGCTCTGCGCCGCACCCTGCACCTTCACATCAAGCTGGTCGAGCCGCGAGTTGATCGTTGCGAAATCGTCCTTGTAGGTGGCGCAGGCCCCAAGGCCTACGGTGGCGACAATCGCCACACCGAGCGTACGTGCCATCATCAGGTGCTGCTTAGTAAGAATCATTCCACTCCCTCCTTCGTCTGGGGTGTCTGGAATATAGCGGCGTTTCGGCACACTCTCCGATTGGCTTTCAGCTGCAGGTGGAAGACGTGGACGTCGCGTGAAGACCCCGTCTCAACCGCGTCGCCAAGCCAATCCGGCGGCAATCGCCAAGGATGCCGCGATCACCAGCGAGGCCACCACGAACGCGGTGCGCACCTCCGCGGGCGTTGCCGTGTCAGGCGCGACGGCGAAGAACACACCGCCGACCAACGCCACCGACAGCGCGGCACTGATCTGCAGTGTCGCACTCACGACGCCTGCGGCCAGCCCGGCGTGGCGGGCATCCACATGGTCCACGCTCTGCTTCACCAGCGCCGGAAGCGCAATGCCCTGTCCCGCGCCGATCAGAAACAGCGGAAGCGGCAGCCACGATGGCATGTCCAGCAGCGCGAGCGTTGCGACCGCCAGCAGGCCCACAACCTCCATCACCATCCCATGCGATGCACCCTGTGCGGCCAGCCGCCGGAACGCCGAACCACACAGGGGCCCGAGAAGGAAACCCAGCCCCAACGGCAGGATCGCCAACCCCGCCGACGCGCTGCTGCGCCCCAGCGCGGACTGCTGATACACCGCGAAGACGAGAAAGAACGCAGCCAGCGCGTAGAAGAAGAATGTCGCTGACAGACTGCGCCTCAACCCGCGTATCTGCAGTAGCGATGGCAATACCAGCGGCATCTGCCCACGCCCCACGCATCGCTGCTCATGCCTCCAGAACAACAGCAGCAGGGGGCCGCTTGCCAGCAGCAGTCCTACGCACCACCACGGCCACTGGCGCTGGCGGCCCTCGATGATCGGTACCACCAGCGCCAGCAACGACGCCGCCAGCGCCACCGCTCCGACAGCGTCCAGCCGTGCTCCCTGGCGAGCGTGCGACTCACGCAGCAGCACGAATGCAGCCGGCACCGCGGCTGCGATGATGGGAAGATTGATGAGGAACACGCTCCTCCACCCTGTCCCCCACAGATCGGCTGTCACAAGCACCCCTCCCAGCAGCTGCCCGCCCACCGATGCGAGGCCGAAGGTGGCGCCATACAGGCCAAGCGCACGGCGCTTCTCGCTGTCCGGGAACAGGGCATGGATCGATGCCAATGACTGCGGGGCCATCAGCGCGGCCGACATCCCCTGCAGCAGCCGTCCGGCCACCAGCACTTCAGCCGCAGGCGCCAGGCCGCACAGCGCCGATGCCAGGCCAAACCCCAGCATGCCTGCGATGAACACCCGTTTCCTGCCGTAGATGTCGCCCAGCCGGCCTCCCAGGATCAGGGTCACCGCGTAGGCCGTGGCGTAGACCGAGATGACCAGCTGCGAGACATCCGGGGGCGCGTGCAGATCGACACGGATGGCCGGCAACGCAACATTGACGATGAAGAAGTCGAGCGGCGGCAGCAGCGTGCCTGTCAGCAGTACAGCCAATGCCATCCAACGGCGCGGATCGGGCGATACAGCGCCCGCAGCGTCAGCCGGTAGATTCATGACGTCCCCCACTCAGCGCATGCCGCCAGAGGCAAGCAGGGTGTCGCCGCTCATCCATCGCGCATCGTCCGAGGCGAGAAACGCAACGATCGGCGCCACGTCCAGCACCTGGCCTGTCCGGCCCAGTGGTGTCTGCGCCAGATTCCAGGCCTGGAACCCGGAATCGACGACCCCCGCAGCGTGCGTGCCCTCGGTCTCGATCAGGCCGGGATTGACCGCATTGACACGGATACCGCGCGGACCAAGCTCCCTGGACAACACGCCGGTGATGGCGTCCATCGCGCCCTTCGAACCGGTGTAGATGGCGCTGTCCACCGGCAGGATGCGGGTCACCAATGAACTGATGTTGATGATGCTTGCACCGGGCCGCAGATGGGGAACGGTGGCGGCAGTGACCAGCAGCGGGCCCAGCACATTGATGTCGAACTGGTGGCGATAGAGCGCCTCGGTGGTGTCCTCGATCTTCGCGAACCGGTACACGCCCGAGTTGTTCACCACTACATCCAGCCTGCCGAACGCATCCAGGGCCGTGGCCACCATTGCATCGACCTCGCGCGCGTCACGCACGTCGGCGCGCACCGCCAGCGCCCGACCACCGGCGGCTTCGATATCGGCAACGACCTGTTCGGCGCCCTCCCGGCTCGAGGCGTAGTTGACGACGACGCTGGCGCCGTCGGCCGCCAGGCGGCGGGCAACCGCAGCGCCAATGCCCTTCGAAGCGCCGGTGACCAGCGCGACCTTGTCCTTCAGCGTGTTCATATCAAGCGGATCCAGTTCCAGGGGGAGGCGGTCAGTGCGACCGGGGCCCATGCTGGACCTTTCAAACTTGTATGTGGACTGACACTGATGCACATTTGCCGTACATTTTTGAACGAGCACGATCATGGAATGGGGTGATGTCCGTGTCTTCCTGGCGATCGTGCGGGGCGGATCACTGGGTGAGGCGGCGCGGCGCCTTGGTGTCAGCCATCCCACGGTAGGCCGCCGGTTGAAGGCCCTTGAACAGCACGCCCGGCAGCCCCTGCTGCGGCGGACGCGGGACGGGCTGGTCACGACCGATGCCGGTGATGCAGTGCTGGCCTTGGCCGAAGCCATGGAGAACTCCGCCCTGGCCATGGAGCGCCGCCTGGAAGGCAGCCCGGGCCGGCTGGAAGGCATTCTGCGCATTTCGAGCGCGGACTGGTTTGCCTGCCACGTGCTGACGCCCGTGCTCGCCGAACTGGTACGCCGGCATCCGGCGGTGGTTCCGGAACTGATCGCCAGCTATCGACTGCTGGACCTGTCGCGCCGCGATGCCGACGTCGCGTTCCGCATCGTGCCGTTCAGTGAGCCGGACATCGTCCAGCGCCTCGTGATGACCCTGCCCTACGGCCTGTATGGTTCGGTCTCGACCATCGCCCGGCTGCAGGACGACCCCGATTCGGTCGGACTCGTCCTGATGAACACCGCGCAGTCGCACTTCCCCGACGTGGAATGGTTGCTGCAGCGGTTTCCGCGTTCGCCGCGCGCATTCACCAGTACCAGTCGCAGTGTCCAGGCGCAGATGTGCCTGCACGGTACCGGCATCGCCGTGCTGCCCCGTGCGCTGGGTGACGCGGTGGCCGGACTGCAGCGCATCGAATCACACGGGACGCCCCCCTCGCGGGGCATCTGGGTGGGTTATCACCAGGATCTGCGCCACATGGACCGTCTGCGTGCCCTGCTGGACATCCTCGATTCGACGCTGCCGCCAACAGGCGCCGCCCCCTCGGCAGGGAAACAGACAGCATGATTCCGTTCACCGGCGTTGGCCTATGGTCCACCTCACCAGGCCGGCAGGACCGGCCACTGACAGGAGGATGCCATGAGGACCCGACACGTCGTACCTGCTCTGATGGTGGCACTGCTCGCCGTCGCACCGGCCTGGGCGGATCCGCCGCACCACGCCCGCGGAAACGGTCCCCCACCGCACGCAGGCGGGCCGCACAATCGCGACGCACCGCCGCCAGGATGGCAGAAGAAGGCATGGCGGCGCGGTGATCATCTGCCGTGGGCGGAAGTGGATCGTCGCTACTGGGTGGATGACTACGCACGCTACAGGCTGCGTGATCCCGGCCGCGGCCAGCGCTGGGTCCGCCAGAGCGACACCGAGTATCTGCTTGTTGAAATCGCCACCGGCGTGATCGTCGACGCGCTGCGTCGGTGAACGCAGCCCTGGCTGACCGATCGGGCGCAGACGCGCGATGGGTCAGCCCTTCCTGCGCTGCCTGCCGCTGCTGCGTCCAGCGGTGGGCGCTGAAGGGCTAGTTCGGCAGCGCGCGCGCGTTACCGTTTGGCCGCAGATGGAGCTGCCCGGTTCTGGTATCCAGCAGGATGTTGAAGTTGCGCAGTGTTTCGCTGCCCAGCGTGCCGTCGGCATTGGATCCATCCTCATCGATGGTGAACGACACCTTGGGCTGTTCCAGTCGCAGCCCGCCCACATCGACCGATGCGATCCGTGCATCGACGGCCCGGATCTTCCTTCCCGCCGAGCCGCTGAACTGTGAGGTACCGATCGTGCGGGTGAACACCTCCTGCAGTCGGTGGCGCGAGCTGTACGCATGACCCAGATCGATGGCGCCGTTGCTGCCGGTGTCCATGAACAGCCAGGCCGCAAGTGTCGAGCCACCCTCACGCAGAAGCACTTCGATGGCGGGCGTATTGTCGATCCAGCGGACGTTCGCGCGGGTGTATCCGTGCAGATCCGGCAACCTGTCGTGCACGTGCAGCAGCTTGCGGTCGTAGTCGATCTCGATGATGCGCCCCGCGAAGAATGTCCAGCCAAGCACGGCGTCGAACGGACGCTTGCCGTAGTCGATCACGGCCGCCCCCATCGTCCGGCGCATGTCTCCCACGACGACCGTGTTGTGGGTACTGTAGTCCACGAAACTCACGCCGTCGGAGCCGGTGTTCTCGGAGCGGTCATCGACCTGCATCGACGCGGCCTTGCGGGTGGCAACCGTGACTGCCAGTCCGTCAGCGCCGGTGTCGACAAGAAAGCGCAGCGGTCCTGACTGGTTGATCCGCCCTTCCACATAGATCCGGTGATCCTTGTCCTGCTCGAAAGGAAGGGTGATCGTCCCGGCCGCGGCGCAGGGCTGCGGAAGAACAAGCAGCCCCGCAACCAGGGCGACGTACCACGAGCGTATGGACTGGCGCATTGATGGCTTCCAGTGGAGGCAACGGCAGATTGCCGCCTGCCTTGGATGCGGCAGGGGTGCAGAAGGTTTAGACGCCCGCCGCGCTGCCCTCGATGATTCCGGACCGAAGCAAACGGGCGCCCGGCGCCTGCGGCCCCGTGTTGCCATCCGGCGCTGACCTCGGCGACCGCAGCATGCACGGGCCGTTGACGTCGCAATGCCAGACTGCTGGAGCGCGCTCCACCGTGGAGCGCCGTTGGTCGTGCGATCTTGGGGGGATCGGCAATGCCCTACTTCACTGATTCGACCGAGGTGGCCGTCGAGGGTATCGGCGCGGCGCGGCGCATCGGTTGGATGCGGTTCGTCGGCAGCAGCCTGGCGGCCCTCCCTCTGGCCTCCATCCTGCTCGAACGCCAGGATGGCGTGTGGCCATGGACGCTGCTGCTGCTCAACGCGCTGGCATGGCCGACGATCGCTCTGGTCCTCACCCGGCGTTCCCCCGAGCCGGCCGCCACCCAGTTCCGCTGCATGGTGCTCGATTCCTTCCTTGGCGGCGCGTGGATCGCGTTCATCGCCCTCAGCATCGTGCCCAGCGCGCTGTTCACCGCTCTGCTGGTGGCCGACAAGATCGCAGCAGGGGGAGTGCGGCTGGCGCTGCGGGCGACGCTGGCGCTGGTGCTGGGTTTTGGACTCGTCTGGTTCGCGCTGGGCTTCCCCTACCAGCCGACCACCTCGCAACGCAGCATCATGCTGAGCATGCCGTTCCTGTTCGTGTACGGCATCGGCCTCAGCATCCTGAGCTGGCAACTCGCGCGCCGGGTCAAATCACAGAACCGGCAGCTGCGGCGGCTGAGCCGGATGGATCCGCTGGTGGAGCTGGCCAACCGGGGCTTCCTGATCCACCGTGCCCAGCAGGCGCTGGACAAATCACAGCGCCACGGTGGCATGGCGTGCCTGTTGATGCTGGATGTGGATGACTTCAAGCGCATCAACGACTCGCAGGGGCATCGCGCCGGCGATCAGGTCCTGCGGCATATCGCCACGACACTTCGCGAATTCGCCAGCCCGGCCGATACAGCTGCACGGCTCGGGGGGGATGAGTTCGTCGTGCTGCTGCGCGACTGCGCCGCGTCAGACGCCATGCAGATGGCGGCACGCATCCGGCAACGCCTGCACGAGAACGCACGCCGGACAGGACCGGCGAGCGATTTCAGTGTCAGCATGGGAGTCGCTGCGAGCCCGCGACACGGCAGTGTCGAGGACTGGCTGGCACTGGCCGACCGAGCCCTCTACCACGCCAAGCGGCAAGGCAAGGACACCGCCAGTTTCGCCGAGTAATGGCCGCGTAGCAGCGTCATCCCGGTCGGTCGCATTCCCGGTCGGGATCAGTGCGCCAGGGCGAAATCCAGGCCCGCACAGACCGCCGCGACCTGCGCGTCGTTGCACTCCTGCGGGTGGGTACGCGGACTGTCCGGGTAGACCTCCGTGGTGGTGGCAAAACGTGCATCGGTGAATCCGGCGCAGGCCCCGATCGAGCGCGATTCACCCCATACCACGCCCGGCGACTGCAACGGCAGGCCGACCAGGTTGCCCTCGGCATCGGCCGGGGCGATATGGGTGATCGGCGCCACGGCAGCGATCAGCGCCTGCTGGAACGCCGGTTGCGGGTCTTCGCTGTTGCCGATCACGTAGAAACCATCGGGAATGGTGTCCCGCTCGAAGGGCTTGCCATCACGGGCGCAACGGGCCGGGTCGAACTCGTGCAGGTCGCTGTCGGTGGTTTCGTGCAGGTCCAGGTGCACCCGGATGTCGGCCTTGCGCCCGGCCACCCAGCGCATCAGCGAGGCGGCTTCCTCGATCAGGCCGCCGTCGCGGAAGCTGCGGTTCGGGTCCAGGGCAGCGGGGTTCCAGCGCTGGATGCGCTCATAGCCCCACGGACTCACGCAGGGGGCCACGATCAGGTTCAGACGCCCCAGGTAGCGCTCGGCCTGCTGCTCCAGGAACTGCAGGGCACCGTGTACGCCGCTGGTCTCATAACCATGCACGCCGCCGGTAACCAGCGCCGTCGGCAGTGCCGGGTTCCAGTCGTGGTTGACCACGGCGAACAGGGGATAGTGGTCCGGCGCGTAATCGAGCTGCCCGTACTGGATCACGTCGAAACGCTCGTCCAGGCGTTCCAGCGCCGCCACCACATCGTCATGGTAGCTGCGCTGGCGTTGCTGGCGGGCCCGCCACTGCGCGCGTTCCGGATCGCCCCAGGGCTGTCCGGGGGTGCCGATCGGGTAGAACTGCGCAACAGTCATGGGTGCTCCAGAGGTCGAACGTGGTGAGTGCAGCCGGTCATTCTAAGCCTTGTGGCGCCTGCGGGCCCGCCCACCCGTCCCGCCCTTCATCCAGCCAGGCTCATCTGGCTGTAAAATCAACGGTTTTTGGCCCCTCACCCCTTGATGGCGAACGCAGCGCAGACGGTCCTGGGTGGACCGGATTTCCTTCGCCTGCTCGCCCGTCTCAGCGACGGCGCGATGCCGGCCACCAGTCCCGTCCTGACCGATCGCCTCGGTCAGTGGGTGGACTGGAGCCGTGCTGTCGCGCTGTCGACGGCACTGGGCGGACGCGGGCCTGCAGCGGCGGACGCGGGCGAGGCGATGGACGACCTGCTGGCCGACTGCGAGCAGGCCCATGCCAGCCTGCTGGCGTCGATTCGTGACGACGCCGAAGCCGAGCGCCTGCTCGATCTGGCCGAGGCGGCCGCCACACCCACCTTTGCCTCGTTGCGGCAGCGCTACCGGGTGCTGCAGCAGGCCATCCAGACCGCGACCGGACGCCTGCGCGGACGCCTCCGTGACCAGTTGCTGCGGGCCTCGCCCGAGTTGGCGCGGCTGGCCGAGATCGACGCCGTGATGGAGCAGACCCTCAGCCCGCGCGAGCACAGCCTGCTGGCCATCGCCCCGGCAGTGCTGGGCACCCGCTTCGACCGCGTGCATGGCCAGCCTGGCTGGCGCACCGCATTCCGCCATGACATGCGCTCGCTGCTGCTTGCCGAGCTGCAGCTGCGCTTCCACCCGATCGAGGGGCTGCTGGCAGCCCTGCGCTCCCACTGACCCGGAACACCATGTCCAGAACTGCTTTCCCTGTCGTTGTCTTCCTTGTCGGCCTGCTGGCCGTGTGCTGGATCGGCATCGGCTACGTTTCGGTGCACCCGTTGGGTGCAGCGGTCGCGGCGGTCATTGCCGCCTGCTACATCGCCGGTGGTGTGGAGCTGTACCGCTATCGCCAGGCCAGCGCGGGCCTGCGCGATGCCCTGGGCGATCTGTCCGCCGCCGAGGAGCGCCTGGCACCCTGGCTGGAGCGCGTGCCGGCAAGCCTGCGCAATGCCGTGCGCCTGCGCGTGGAAGGTGAGCGCACCGCCCTGCCCGGCCCGGTCCTGACACCGTACCTGGTCGGCCTGCTGGTGCTGCTGGGCATGCTCGGCACCCTGCTGGGCATGATGGACACCCTGCGCGGCACCGGCCTCGCCCTGCAGAGCGCCACCGACATGGCCGCCATCCGCGGCTCGCTGGCATCCCCAGTACAGGGCCTGGCCGTCGCCTTCGGTACGTCGATTGCCGGTGTCGCCAGTTCGGCCATGCTGGGGCTGCTTTCGGCGCTGTTGCGCCGGGATCGCCTGCAGGCCGTGCAGCAGCTCGACCGTGCCATCTCCGGCCCGCTGCACCCGTATTCGCAGGCGTGGCAACGCGCCGAATCCCTGCGACTGCTGCAGGCGCAGTCCGCAGCGCTGCCGGCCCTGGTCGACCGCCTGCAGGCGATGACCGGTGCCTTCGAGCAGCACAGTCTGGCGGCCAACGAACGGCTGCTGGCCGGCCAGGCCGAGTTCCTCAGCCAGAGCCAGGCGCTGCAGGAGCGCCTGGCGGCCTCCCTCCAGCAATCGCTGCGCGAAGGCGCCGAAGCCAGCGCAGCGGCCATCGGCGGTGCCCTGCAGCCGATGGCGGAAACCACGCTGGCTGGCCTGGCCAGCCACGGCCAGGCCCTGCATGCGCGCGTTGAACAGGCGGTGCAGCAGCAGCTGGCCGGGCTGGCGGACGGCTTCGAGCGCAGCCGCGTATCGACTGAAGCCAGCTGGACGCGGGTGATGGCCGAACAGGCCCAGGCACAGCAGGCGCTGGTGACCGACCTTCGCCAGCATCTGCAGGCCTTCAGCGATGCCCAAGGTGCACACGGCGAAGCAGTGGTGGCACGCATCGGCGAACGGCTGCAGGCGGATGCCGACCGCCAGACCGACGCGTGGCGCACTGCGGCCGACCAGCAGCATGCGCTCAACACCACGCTGGTCGAGCGCCAGCAGCAGGCACTGGAGGCGGTCAGCCAGCATCTGGACGAACGGGCCCAGTCGCTGCTTCACGCGCTTGAAGAACGTCATGCAGCCAGCCAGTCGCTGCTGCAGGACCACGAGCAGCAGCGCCAGGCGCGCTGGGAGGCCGCCAGCACCCATCTGCAACAGGCCCACGCCGCGCTGCAGGCACAACTGCAGGCCGGGGACGAACAGCGCCTGCAACGCTGGAGCGACGCGCTGCACACCCTGTCGAACGATCTGGCCGAACGCCTGCACGCCGATGGAGAACGCCTGGCTGCGCAGCAGCAGCAGATCTGCGACACGCTGGCGGAGACCGCGCAGCAGATCGGCGAGAACGGCCGTGCCCAGGCCAGCGCCACGCTCGCGGAAGTCTCGACCCTGCTGCAGACGGCTGCCGCCGCACCGAAGGCCGCTGCCGACGTCATCAACGAGCTGCGCAGCACGCTCTCCGAGAGTCTGGTGCGCGACAACGCGATGCTGGAGGAGCGCGGCCGCCTGCTGGCGACGGTGCAGACCCTGCTGGATGCGATCAACCATGCCTCGCATGAACAACGCAGCGCGGTCGATGCACTGGTGGGCGGCTCGGCGGAACTGCTGGAGCGCGTCGGCAACCGCTTCACCGACCACATCGCGGCCGAAACCGGCAAGCTCGACGGCATCGCTGCACTGCTCGATGGCAGCGCCACTGAAGTCGGCCACCTTGCCGGCGCCTTCGGCGACGCCGTGGCCCAGTTCGGCGCCGCATCGGCCGAGCTGTCGGGCAGGCTGGAACAGATCGGTGGCGCGCTGGATGCCTCGCTGGCCCGCAGCGACGAGCAGCTGGCCTATTACGTGGCGCAGGCGCGCGAGGTGGTCGACCTGAGCCTGCTGTCGCAGAAACAGGTGATGGAGGAGCTGCAACAGTTGGCCGCGCGCCGCGGCAAGGCCGGCACCGCATGAGCGACGAGCTGGAGGTCGACGGCGGTTCGCACGCGCCGATCTGGGCGGCATTCGGCGACCTGATGTCGGTACTGCTCGGCGCGTTCGTGCTGATCCTGGTCGGCGTGGTAGCGGTCCAGCTGGAACTCTCGCAGCGGCTGGAGGATGAGGTCAGGCAGCGCCAGGCCGAAGCCAAGCGCCTGCAGACGCTGGAGCAGGCACTGGCCGGCCCGCTGGCGGCGGGCCGGGTGACGCTGGTCGATGGCCGCATCGGCATCAGCGGCAGTGTGCTGTTCGCCCTCAATTCAGACCAGCTGCAGCCGGAGGGCCAGGAGCTGCTGCGCAGCCTGGCCGCACCGCTGGCTGCCTACCTGGGCAGCCGCGAAGAGATCCTGATGGTCAGCGGCTTCACCGATGATGCGCCGGTGCGCGAAGGCAACCGTCGTTTCGCCGACAACTGGGAACTGTCCGCGCAGCGTTCGCTGACGGTGACCCGTACCCTGATCGCCGATGGCGTACCGGCCGATGCGGTGTTCGCCGCCGCCTTCGGCAGCGAGCAACCGGTCAGCTCCAATGCCAGCGAAGATGGCCGCGCGCGCAACCGCCGCGTGGAGATCGCGCCGATTCCCAGGCCCAGGGCACCGGATGGCAGGTAAGCTGCCAGCGCTGGAGGGGCTGCGTGCACTGGTGCGCGATCTCGATGCGGGGTCGCGCTCACTGGCGGACTACCCGCAGGTGCCGATGCTGCAACAGGTGCAGCGCGAGTGGTCGGAGCTGCGCAGTGAACTGCAGGTGCGCCGTTCGCTGCGCACCGAGGCCCCCGCCGACGGCGGCCCGCTGAACTCTGCGGTGCTGGTGCAGCGCATGCTCGATTCGATGCAGGCCGCCAGCCCCGGCTATCTGCGCCACTTCATCGATTACGTCGATACCCTGTCGTGGTTGCAGGCGTTGCAGGACGGTGCGGCCAGCGGCGGTGATGCGGCGAAACCGAAGCGCGCGCGCAAGCCCCGCAACCCCGGTTGAGGCCCGGCCCTGCATCAGGGGGTCAGCCGCGCAGCGTGGCGCCGCCGTCGACGTACAGGTCACTCATCGCCACATGCCCGGCCTGCTCGGACAGCAGGAACATCACCGACTGGGCAACGTCCTCCGGCGTAGCCAGCTTACGCAGGGGAATGCCCGCCTTGTAGGTGTCGAGGTTGCCGGCAATCACCCGCTCGGCACCGTACGCGTCTTCCCACATGCCGGTCTGCATGGCGGTCAGCGTCGAACCGGGTGCGACGATGTTGCAGCGGATGCCCAGTGGCGCCAGCTCCAGGCCCAGGCAACGGGTGAACATGGTCGCTGCCGCCTTCGAGGCAGCGTAGGCCGCCATGCCGTGACGCGGCACGCCTGCGGCGTTCGAGCTGACGGTGACGATGGCGCCCTGTCTGCGCGGTGACATCACCCGCGCCAGTGCGCGGCCGAGATGGAACACACCGTCAGCGTTGACCGAGAAAACACGGCGCCAATCGGCATCACAGGTATCCGTCACCGCGCCGACCTGCAGCACGCCGGCCACACTGGCCGCCAGGGCGATCGGTCCGATCTTCGCCTCTACCTGGTCGATGAGCGCATCGACCGCTGCGCTGTCGCTGACATCCAGCGCACAGGCATGGACGCGCTCGCCCACGATCGCGGGCGACTCGCGGTCGGTGGCCACCACCTGGCAGCCGGCGGCGACCAGCAGCTTCACCAGCGCGTTGCCGATCCCCCCGGCTGCGCCGGTCACCAGCGCCACGCGACCCTCAAAACCGGTCAACTGCATGTTGCGATCTCCTGTTGTTCATCCCAATGCCGCAGTCGCGCCGACAGCCATGGCGCGAGTTGCGCCACCGCATCACGGCCGGTCAGTTCGGCATGCAGGAACGGCAGTTCCAGCGCCTGCACCGTGCGCGCGTGCGCCTTCCACAGCGCCGACTGCAGCTGTGGTCGTGCCTGGTGGTCGCGCCCTGCGCGCACATGCACCAGGGTCCCGTCGAATGGACGGTGGTGGTGCTCGCGGATCAGCCGGTTGGTTCCGGTGACCGCGCGCACCACGCCGTCCAGCACCACGTCGGGCAGGCTGCCCAGCGCACTGCCACCTCGACGCAGGAAAGCCAGAATGCGCTCGCGGCTGTCCAGCTCCGGGTGAGCGTCCGGATCGTGACCGGCGATGGCCAGCAACGCCCGCAGTGCGGCGATCGGATCCGGCTCCGGCTCGGCCCGCCAGCACTCACTGGGATAGGCGTCGAGCAGGACCAGCTCGCCGACCTCGCGACCGATTTCGTGCAGGCGCACGGCCATCGCCTGGGCGATGATCCCGCCCACCGACCAGCCGAGCAGGTGCACCGGCCCCCGCGGCTGCAAGGTCACCACGCGCCGCACGTACTCGTTGGCCATCGCCTCGATGCTGGCCGGCAGCGGCTGCGCGGCGTCCAGCGCCGGCGACTGCAGCCCGTACACGGCCCGCGCCGGTTGCAGCGCACGCGCCAGCGCGCGGTAATTCCAGGCGATGCCGCCTGCCGGGTGCAGCACGAACAGCGGCGGGGGTTCATTCCCATCGGTCGTGGTCAACGCGATGACCGGGCCCAAGGCATGATCGGCCAGCATCGGGGGTTCGGCGATACGCCGGGCCAGCGCCGCCACCGTCGGCTCCGCGAACAGAACGCCGAGGCCCAGCTCGCAGCGCCAGCGCTGTTCGATGGCCAGCAGCAGGTGCACGGCCGAAAGCGAGTCGCCCCCAAGGCTGAAGAAGTCCGCATCCACCGCAACTGCCTGCTCACGGCCCAGTGCCTGTGCGAACAAGGCGGCCAGCGCATGTTCCAGTGGCGTGCGCGGTGCGACACCGGTCACCCCGACCTCCGGCGGCTTCGGAAGCGCGCTGCGATCCAGCTTTCCGTTGGTGGTCACCGGCCAGTGATCGACCCCGACGAACGCCGACGGCACCATGTAGTCTGGCACGCGCGCCGCCAGGTGCGCGCGCAGGGCAGCGGCGTCGGCCATTGCCACCGGCACATAGGCGACCAGCCGTGGGTCACCGGGAAGGTCGTGGCGCAGCAGCACTTCCACGCGCTCCATGCCGGGCAGTTCCCGCAGCGCCGCCTCGATCTCCCCCAGCTCGATGCGCAGACCGCGCAGCTTCACCTGATGGTCGCTGCGGCCCAGATACTCGACCGCTCCGTCGCTGCGCCAGCGCGCGACATCCCCGGTGCGGTAGACGCGCTCGCCCGCCACGAAGGGATCGGCCAGGAAACGTCCGGCGGTGAGATCGTCGCGGCCCAGGTAGCCCCGTGCCAGCTGCACGCCGCCCAGGTAGAGCTCGCCCGGCACGCCCACCGGCAAGGGTCGCATGCCTGCGTCAAGCACATACAGGCGGGTGTTCCAGACCGGGAAGCCGATCGGCACCGGCCGTGAGCGATCGCCTGCCGGGGCCGGCCAGTAACTGACGTCCACCGCGGCTTCGGTAGGCCCATACAGGTTGTGCAGCTGCGCGTCGATGCGGGCATGGAAGCGGTCGCGCAGCGAGGCATCGAGCGCTTCGCCGCTGGTGAACACCCGACGCAGCTGCAGGCCCTGCGAGGCGGGCGCCGCGAGGAAGGCGTCCAGCATCGACGGGACGAAGTGGGCGGTGGTGATGCCCTGCGCGCGGATCAGCCGGCCCAGCTCGGTGGGATCACGATGCGCATCCGGACCCGCGAGAACCAGCGTTGCACCGCACAGCAGCGGCAGGAAGAACTCCCAGACCGACACGTCGAACGTGGCAGGCGTCTTCTGCAGCACGCGGTCGTCTGCGCCGAAGCCGTAGTGCTCGCGCATCCACAGCAGGCGGTTGACGATGGCGCGATGCTCGATGACCACGCCCTTGGGGTCGCCGGTCGAGCCTGAGGTGTAGATCACATAGGCCGCATCATCCGGCGCCGGGTCCGGCCAGGGCGCGGCAGCCCCCTGTGCCATCCATTGATCGAGCGGCAGCACCGGCACGCCTGCGGCCCGGTGCGCCATCGTGCTGTCGGCCAGCACGCAGGCCGGACGCGCCGAGCGCAGGATGCGCGCCAGGCGCTCGTCGGGATGTGCAGGATCCAGCGGAAGATAGGCGGCGCCGGCACGCAGCACGGCCACCAGGGCGATGACCAGCTCCATCGAACGCGGCAGCGCGACCGCCACCACACTGCCCGGCCCCACCCCCAGCGCGCGCAGCTGTGCCGCCAGCGCGAAGCTGCGTGCCTCCAGCGCGGCATGCTCAAGCGTGGCGTCGCCGCAGACCAGCGCCGTTGCCTGCGGGTCGCGATCCATGCCCTGCTGCAACAGTTCCACCAGTGTGGTTGCAGGCAATGGATGGGTGGTCGCGTTGAAGCGGTGAACCACCTGCGTGACCTCTGCCGCGGTGGCCAGTGGCACGCTGGCAATGTCGTCGGCATCCAGCGCCGCCGACACGAAATGCAGCAGCCGTTGCGCATGCGCCTGCACGTCGGCGTCGCTGTACAGGGCGGGGTTCGCCTCGATCTCCAGATCCAGCAGCGCCTGGCCATCACCGCGGAAGCCCAGCACCAGATCCTCCACCGGCCCGGTGCACAGCACCTGCAGCGTGGCCTGCACGCCGGGCAGCGCCAGCGGCCTGTAGAACGGCTGTATGTTCACCAGCGGGCCATGCAGGCGCTGCTGCGCACCGACCAGGCCCAGATCGCGCCGCAGCTGTTCGCCGCGATACCGGCCATGCCTGCGGCTCTGGCTCAACTGCCGGCCGATGCCACGGGTGTAGCTTTCGACACTGCCCTCGGCAGCGGCCACGCGCAGCGGCAGCACGTTCATCACCATCGCGGGCACGCGCGCCGACGCGTTTCCCAGGCGCCCCATGTAGGGCACCCCCAGCACCACTTCCTCGGCCGCACTCATCCGCCGCAGGTACTCGGCCGCAAGTGCGGCCAGCACATCCGGCCACGGCTGCAGCCAGCGCACCGATGCCTGCAGCAGCTCTTCACGGAAGGTGGCATCCAGCGGCTGCACCCAGCGCAGCGCGTCATCACTGGCGGCGGCGACGCCGGCCAGACCAGCGGCGGCCGGCGCGTCCCGCAGGTGGTCGCGCCACCAGGCACCGGCCATCTCGCGACGCGGATCGATGCGGTATGCCGCATCGTCGGCCAGTACACCGGCCAGGGGCGGCAGCGCATCGCCGCCGCGCCCGGCGTACAGCGCGCAGACACGATCGCTGAACAGTGCCATGCCATAGCCATCAGTGCCGAGATGGTGAACGCGCAGGTACCAGACCCAGCGCTGGCCTCCCAGTGCGTAGAGCACCTGCTGGCTGATCCGGTCGCGGGTGGGATCGACCGGGCTCAGCCGGTCGGCCCGCATCGCGGCGTTGGCGTCGGCCACCGGATCGGCAGCGCTGGAAAGATCATGGACTGCCAGCAGCGGTACATGCGCCGGCTCATGCCATTGCAGCGGCTGGCCATCGCTGCCTTCCGTGAAGCGCAGTGCGAGCGCCTGCGCCTCTGCCGCCGCCTGGTTGGCGGCGGCCGTGAACGCCGCCACGTCCAGCGCGCCGTCGATCCATACGGCATGGGCCGTGTTGAATGCAGGGTTGTCGGGAGCCAGGCGCTGGGCATACCACAGCCCCGCCTGGGCCTCGGTCAATGCCACCGGTGAGGCTGGCGCTGCACCGTTCATGCGCCTTGTGCGGCCTGCAGCCGTTGCACCACCTGCCACCACTGGCGCAGCGTGGTGTGCTCGGCCAGCTGCGAGAACTCCAGCGGAAGGCCAGTGTTGCTCCACGCAAGAACGAGGCCGAGCATGCGCATCGAATCCAGGTCGAGATCGATCAGGTTGTCGTCATCGCCGATGTCGGCCGGCTCGCATTCGAGCACGCGCGCCACGTCCGCGCGCATCCGTTCCAGGTCAAGCACATCGCCCATCCTATCCATCACAGTGTCTCCAGCAGCTGGCCGGTGGTCATCGGTACGCCACAGGTCCGTGCGATCCAGTGCAGCGCCTGCTCATGATCGGCGCGCGAGAAGTCGGCGACCGCATCCGCGGCGATGAATGCCTCGATATCACGCTGGAAGGCTTCGACCACGGTCGCGGTGCAGCCGATATGCGCATACACACCGGTCACCAGCAGCTGGTCGCGCCCGCGCGCGCGCATCAGCGTCTCCAGGTTGCTGCGCTGGAAGGCGCTGTAGCGATGCTTGACCAGTACGTGCTCGCCCGGCTGCGGGGCCAGCGCGGTGATGATCGGCTCATGTTCCTCACTCCGGCGCATGCCGGGTCCCCACAGGTCGGCCTGCAGGCCGCGGTCGCGCCGGTCCTGATCGCCATGCTGGGCGGTATAGAACACGGGAATTCCCTGCGCCCGGCAATGCGCCAGCAGGCGCGCGACGTTGTCCACGGCGGGGCGCAGCGGCTCGCTGTCCGCGTCGAACGCTGCCAGGAAGTAGCGTTGCATGTCGTGCACCAGCAACGCGATCCGCTCGCGCTGCGGGCGCCAGGGGCCGCGCGGCTGTGGCAACTCGCTGGCGGTCGGCAGGGAATATGAAGCAATGCGGGGCAGCGCCATCAGCGCGTTCCTCCTGTCTGTTGCAGATGACGCGCACGCAGCTGCGCACGCAGTTCGCGGCGGCTGATCTTGCCGACCGCCGTTGTATCGAAGCTGTCCACGAACACCACCTGGTCCGGCACCTTGAACGCCGCCAGCCCGCGCCCGCGCATCCAGGCCTTCAGTGCCGGTGCCGTGATCGGCTCGCCCTGGCGGATGACGAAGGCACAGCTGCGCTCGCCCAGGTACTCATCGGGAATGGACACCACCGCCGCATCGAACACACCCGGATGGGCCAGCAGATGGTCTTCGATCTCCTCGGCGGAGATCTTCTCGCCGGCAC
The DNA here is from genome assembly GCF_014947095.1 of Stenotrophomonas sp. B2. Classification (NCBI taxonomy): domain Bacteria; kingdom Pseudomonadati; phylum Pseudomonadota; class Gammaproteobacteria; order Lysobacterales; family Lysobacteraceae; genus Stenotrophomonas; species Stenotrophomonas sp. B2. The sequence continues at coordinate 206,773 of NZ_JADCQA010000003.1, forward strand.
GGTTGATGTGGTCACCGGCACGCCCCTGCACCACCAGATATCCCCCGGGCAGCTGCTGCACGCGGTCGCCGGTGCGGTAGAAGCCGTCGTCGGTGAACGAGCGCGCGTTGGCCGCGGCATCGTTGTGGTACCCACGGATGGTGTACGGGCCGCGGGTCAACAGATGTCCGATCTCGCCCTCGGCAACCGGCTGATCGTGGTCGTCGACCACACGGACTTCGTCGTCAGGGCTGATCGGACGTCCCTGGCAGGCCACCACCAGTTCCTCGGGATCGTCGAGGCGGGTGTAGTTCACCAGGCCTTCGGCCATGCCGAACACCTGCTGCAGCGTGCAGCCCAGGCCATCGATGACGCGCCGCGCGGCCTCCGGCACCAGTTTTGCGCCGCCCACCTGCAGCACCCGCAGGCTGGACAGATCGTGCTTCGTCGATGCCGCTGCCTGCGCCCACAGCAGGGCCAGCGGCGGCACCAGCCCACAGCAGGTCACCTTCTCGCGTGCAATCAGCGGGAACGCGACATCCGGGCCCGGCCCCGGACTGAGCACCACGCGGGCACCGGCATACAGCGCACCGAAGAAGCCCGGCGAGCTCATCGGAAAATTATGCGCGGCCGGCAATGCGACCAGATACACGCTGTCGCGGTCGATCCCGCAGATCGCGTTGCTGGCACGGAACGAATAGATGTAGTCGTCGTGCGTGCGCGGAATCAGCTTGGACAGGCCGGTGCTGCCACCTGACAGCTGCAGGAACGCCACCGACTGCGGATCCGGGTCGGCCGGCAGCTGGCTGCGGTCGCCCTGCAGGTTCGCCAGCCCGACGAACTCCTCCGCATCGCCGTCGATCACCACGTGGCGCAGGGCCGGCACCTCCGCCTGCAGTGCCCGTGCCAGCCCGCGATGATCGAAACCCTCGTGCACATCGGCGGTGACAAAGGCACTGGCCTCGGCCTTTGTGGCGAAGTGCACCAGCTCGGTGATGCGGTGCGCGGGCAACGCGTACACCGGTACCAGGCCGGCGCGAAACAGGCCGCAGACGGTGGCGATGAAGCCCGCGCTGTTGCCCAGCTGCACCAGCACCCGTTCACCGGGCTGCAGGCCCAGCGCCAGCAGGCCGCTGCCGATGCGCCCGGCCTCGTGCCACAGCTGCGCATAGCTCAGTCGGACATCACCTGCCACCACCGCGATGTCATCGGCGTAGCGTTCGGCGCGCTCGCGCAGGAAGGCCGGGAAGGTCTCCCCGCGCCAATGCCCCATCCGGCGATAGTGGGCGACCCGGTCTTCGGGCCATACCTGCTGCAATGGCAGGCGGGAAGGAGATGGGCTCATGCGAGGGGCTCGGTCGGGGGCGCGGGCTCACTGACGCCCAACGCGTTCAACAGGGCAGCAAACTTCGCTGCGGTTTCGGCCACTTCGGCCTGCGGCTGCGACCCGGCGACGATGCCGGCGCCCGCATACAGGCGCAGCTGCGTGCCCTGCAGTCGTGCGCAGCGGATGGCGACGTACCAGTCGCCGTCGCCCTGCGCGTCCAGCCACCCCACGGCACCGGCGTAGAAGCCGCGTGGAACCGGCTCCAGTTCGCGGATGCGCTGCAGCGCCGCCTGCTGCGGCGTGCCGCATACGGCGGGCGTGGGATGCAGCTGCGCCAGCAGGGCGGCGGCCGGCACCCGTGGATCCTTCAACGTGGCATGGATGCGGGTGCCCAGGTGCCACATGGTGGCCGTGGCATGCAGCACCGGCCGCGCCTGCGCATCGATATGGCTGCAATAGGGAGAGAGGCCATCAACGATGGCCTCGACCACATGACGGTGCTCGTCGTGATCCTTGGCCGACGCCAGCAGGGTCTGCGCGGCACGCTCGTCCTGCACCGGATCCGCACTGCGCCGGGCTGAGCCGGCCAGCGGGTGCGACAGCACCTGCGCGCCGCGCTTGCGCAGCAGCAGCTCGGGCGTCGCCCCGACCAGCCATGCCGGGGCCTGGCCCAGCTCCACCGGCAGTGGCACCGCGTAGGTCGCCACCGACGGATCGGCTCCCAGTCTCGCCAGCAGCACATCGGGCGTCAGGGCGTGGCGTGTGTGTGCCAACAGGCTGCGCGCCAGTACCACCTTGTGCAGGTCCTGTCGGGGATCACGCAGGGCCTGCACTGCCCTATCCACCGCTGCGGCGTAGTCGTCCGCCGAAGGTTCGGCCTGCACGACACCCTCCAGCGCAGGCGCAGCCTGCGGCTGCACCGGCAACGCAGGCAGCACGCGTTCGGGCTGGTACAGCGCATCGTCAGCACGTGGTTCGAACGGAATCGCTCCGACCAGCAGGCCCGGCCCGCCCCGCTGCTGCGCGAAGAACGCAGCCACGCGCCCGGCCAGCGTCACCAGCGGACCGGACGCAAGCGCCGCACGACAGCCACGCGCATGCACATGCTGCCCTGCATGCTGCAGCAGGAACAGCGTGGGGTCATCCGCAGCCGGCAACGGCAACGGCGCCGTCTCCTGCCATGCATCGTCCCTGAGCGAATCGTTCATGTCGCCTCCTTCATCCGGTGCGCTGCCGCCAGCACGCACAGCAACAGCAGCAGCACACCGACCAGCAGATACGGCAGGCTCGGCCCGCCCCGATACAACAGCGTGCCGAGCATCGGCCCGACCACCATGCCCAGCCCCTGTGCCGCAGCGACCGTTCCGGCGGCGGCACCCTGTTCGTGTGCCTGCACCGCATCGGCGGCCAGCGCCTGGAACGACGGGAACACGAAGCCCATGCCGAATGCCGCCAGCGCATAAGCCGCCGGCAGCTGCCAGGACTGCTGCACGGCGGCTACCGAGGCGAAGCCGATACCGGCGATCAATGCACCCAGCACGATCCAGCGCCGCGGTGGCACCTCCAGCTTCATCACCAGTGCCTGCGCCAGGATCAGCCCGACGCCCACAGCCGTCAGTGCGATGCCGGCCATGCGCGCGCCTTCGGCCGCTGCCAGGCCGAGGCGATCGATCGCGAAGAAGCCGACCGTCACCTGCGCGATGGTCACCGACACCATTGCAAGGAACGCGGCCAGCTGGGGCAGCCGAAGGCGCCGGTCCAGACGGCGCAGGGGCGTCCGTCGTGCTGACGATGCCGCCGCTGCCGGCGCTGTCGAAGGCAGACGCCACGCCAGCAGTGCCAGCGCCAGCAGCGGCAACAGCGCGGCCACATACAGCGCCAGCGAAAGATGCGTGTAGGCCAGCCAGCCTGCTGCCGCTGGGCCCAGCACCATCCCCAGTGCATTGGCACTGCCCAGACGGGCGAGAAACTGCGTGCGCTGGCCGGCCGGCGCCTGGTCGGCGATCAAGGCTGCGGCCGTCGGTGGCACCGCGGCATAGAACAGCCCGATCAGCCCGCGCGCGCCCACCAGCACCAGCACCGACACAACCACCGGCGGCGTGACCTGCAGGGCCACATCGATGAACATGGCGAGCGCGAGGTAGACGCCGGTGTACGCGCCCATCGCCAGCAGCAGCACGCGCTTGCGACCGATGCGGTCGCTGAGTTGGCCCCAGCGGCGAGCCGCCAGCATCCACAGCACGCCGGCAGCCGTCACCGACAGGCCCGCGTGCCATTCGGACAGGCCCAGCAGCCGGACCACCGGGCCGATCACGGCGACGAAAGACATCATGGCCATGGTGCCGATCAGGGCCGCCAACACCAGGGCCGGCAAACCGGGAACGACGGGACGTGCGTGCATGGAACACCAGCCGTGACAGGGAAGGACGGCAGAACGCCAGCACGACGCTCCGCCCGATGCCGCCACGTCACGCAGCGGCACCATCCTTAAATGATAACGGCTCGTATTTGCATTTGATACCCATTCAATTGAATGGACCCGCAACAGCCGTGTCAGCGCGTCACACGCGGCGACAGCAGGCCGCGACGGCGGAACCACCACTCCAGCGGCAGCGTGACCAGCGGCGGGACAGCAGCAAGCAGGGCCAGCGCGCTGGCCCACCATGGCCAGCGCAGGCGCACTGCGGAGAACAGGGTCACGGCCACGTACACCAGGAACGCCACGCCATGCAGCGGCCCGAACAGCTTGACCAGGGCGACGTTGGCCTGCGGGCCGTACTTCAGCCACATGCCCACCAGCAGGCCGGCCCAGGTGATGGCCTCGATGAAGGCAACCACGGCGAACAGCCGTCCGACGGGGTGCATGGGATTGCCCGGGGTCACATCGCGCTCCTGCAGGGACAGAAGATGCGAATGATACGCAGATGCGAACGTTCAGGACACCGTCGGGTCACACCCGCCCACATCGGTAGCGCCGGGCCATGCCCGGCGGGCGCAGCACAGCTACCGGGGGATACGCGGCAGCACCCGCTCCCCGATCTCGCGCAGCACGGCCTCCACCGGCCGGCCGTTGTCGACCAGATTGAACATCACATGCGCCACGCCCTGCCCATGCACGCGCAGCAGATAGTCACGCAGGCCATCGCGGCCGACCTTCAGGCCAAGCGGCAACGGCTCGGCGGGTGCCTGCGGGTCCGCCTGCAGGTCCAGCAGCATCGACTGCACGAACGGTCTGCCCGCCGCGCCCTGTTGCGCCAACGCCTGCTGCCACAGACCGATGCGTCCCTCCTGGGCAGCCTCCTCGCGGTGATAGGTGGCCCATCCTTCAGACTCCCGGGCGATCCACTGCAGGCTCTGCCTGGCGGTACCCACCACCAGCATCGGAATGCGCGCGGCCGGCGCAGGCAGCACGTCGAAGCCTCCGGTCACCTGCAGCACGGCGGCCCGCTCGTGTGCCTGCGGCGACAGCGCCGCCCGCAGCAACGACCAGCGCTCACGGAACGTCGCGGCCCTGCCCTCCAGATCCTCGCCGAACGCGGCGAATTCCTCCGGGCGATCACCCGAACCCAGGCCCAGCACGAAACGCCCGCCGCTGATCCGGTCCAGGCTCAAGGCCGACTTCGCCACCTGCAGCGGCTGGCGCAATGGCAGCACGATGGCCGCACTGCCAACCACGATGCGCTCTGTCGCGGCGGCCAGCATGCCCAGCCACAGGAAGGGATCATCCAGCGCGCTCGCGGTCGCCTCCGGTCCCTGCGGCACCATCAAGGGCACGTCGCGCGTCCACAGCGCGGCAAAGCCGAGGTCATCGGCCAACCGGGCGATACGCCGCGCCTCATGCGGATCGGCCAACCCGTGCGCCGCCACCGGCGTCATCAGTCCCAGGCTCAGGCCCTGTTCTGCAAACAGCGCAGCGTAGGCAGGATTGAAATCGCTCATGCTGCCAGCTTAGCGTGGGCCCTGCGGCAACGGCGCTGCCGCAGGTGCGTGCCAAGCCGGCGAGTTCAATGGGGTGGAGTATCGGCAGAGGGTGCGGGCGGCGGACGTCATGCACTGCAGCGCACCCTTCATGAGCAAACTGAATCAGCAGCCTCTGCGGTCATTCCTACAATGGCCTGTCACCCTGCCCTTCGAGATGCTGCCGATGCGCGTTGCGCTTTCCCTGTTGCTGCTGGCTTCGGCGCTGAGCGCCTGCACCCCGGCCCCGGTTTCCACCGCCAACTCCGCCGAGGCCCCCGCACCGGCGTCCGCCATCGCCTGGCGCCAGGGCGACGTCGACGACGCCTTCGCCGAAGCCGCCGACAGCGGCAAGCCGGTGCTGCTGTACTGGGGTGCGGTCTGGTGCCCACCGTGCAACCAGCTCAAGGCGGGTCTGTTCAAGGACCCGGCCTTCATCGCGCTGACCAGCAAATTCGTTCCCGTCTACCTGGATGGCGACGAGGAAGGTGCGCAGGCCTGGGGCGAGCGCTTCGGCGTGCGCGGCTATCCGACCCTGATCGTGCTGGACCCACAGCGCAACGAAATCACCCGCGTGGCCGGCGGCAACGATGCCGCCGAACTGACCCGGGCACTGACCGTGGCCGCAGGCCGCCGCAGTGCCGTTGCCGCCACCCTGGCCACCGCATTGACGACGCCGGAGCAACTGGCCGCCGAAGACTGGCAGGTGTTGGGCGACTACGGTTGGGAAGTCGACGCCAACCGCCTGGCCGGCGAACGCAACAGCCAGGACGTGCTGCGCCAGCTGTCCAAGGCCGCACCGGAGGCCGCCCTGCAGCGCCGTTTCGCTCTGCTTGCATTGGCGACAGCCGAAAAGCCCGATACCTCGCCCACCGAAGTGCGCGAGCTGCTGCAGGCGGTGCTGGCGCACCCCGCGGAGGTGCGCCGCAACCGCGAGCTGCTGGGCTATGCGGGCGCGCAGCTGGTCAAGCAGGCCAGCACCGGGCCGGCCACCAGCAACACCCTCGGGCAGCAGCTGCTGGTCGCACTGGAGCGCGCAGACGCCGAGCGTGGCGACCGCGCCGACGACGCGTTGTCGCGTGCGCTGACCGAAGTGTCGCTGGCCCGCCAGCAACAGCCCAAGGGCGCACTGCCCGCCACTCTGGTTGATCGGGTCAAGCAGCGCGTGGCCGCCGCCGATGCCGCCGCCACCGATGCGCATGCACGCCAGGCCACGATCAGCAGCGCGGTCTACGCACTGCGCCAGGTCGGCGACGACGCCGGCGCGGAGTCGCTGCTGCTGGCCGAACTGAAGCGCAGCGAGCAGCCGTACTACTACATGCCTGAGCTGGCCGAACTGGCCGAGCAGCGCGGCGACACCGCCGGTGCGCTGGAGTGGCTGAAACGCGCCTACGATGGTGCGCAAGGCCCGGCGACCCGCGTGCAGTGGGGTGTGCTGTATGTGGAAGGCCTGCTGAAGCTGGCGCCGGACGATGCACCGCGCATCGAGCAGGCGACCGCCTCGCTGATCGCCGAACTGGAGGCGCAGCCGTCGGGCTACCACCAGCGCACCCGCCAGCGTTTCGAACGCCTGGCCGGGCAGCTGAAGGCATGGAGTGGCAAGCACCAGGGCGCGCAGACGCTGGCGCGGCTGCAGCAGCGGATGCAGCAGGCGTGCGGCAATCAGGTGGATGGGGCGTGCAGGGATTGGCTGGGTTGAGTGGATGAAGGAGCAGGCGGGTTGACCTCAACCAATGTTGAGGTGCGATAACAGTCTCCCCACGGCCAGCCCGCTGGCCTTCGCTACGGAGACTGCTTCAATGTCGTACTCGCTTCCCCCGCTCCCCTATGCCTACGATGCCCTCGAACCGCATTTCGATGCGCGGACGATGGAGATCCACCACAGCAGGCACCACCAGACCTACGTCAACAACCTCAATGCCGCGGTCGAGCAGGCCGGCCTCGCCGAACAGCCGGTCGAGGCGCTGATCGCCCGCCTCGATGCCGTGCCGGAGGCCCAGCGCAGCGCGGTCCGGAACAACGGTGGCGGCCACGCCAACCACAGCCTGTTCTGGACCGTGCTCAGCGCACGCGGCGGCACGCCCGATCAGGTGCTGGCGGCGGCCATCGACCGTGACCTCGGCGGCTTCGATGCCTTCAAGGATGCCTTCAGCAAGGCGGCGCTGACCCGCTTCGGCAGCGGCTGGGCCTGGCTGACCCGTGATCACGATGGCCGCCTGCGGGTTGAAAGCAGCGCCAACCAGGACAGCCCGCTGATGGGCGCGGCGGCCGGCCTGTCCGGCAACACGCCGATCCTCGGCCTGGATGTGTGGGAGCACGCGTATTACCTGCATTACCAGAACCGCCGTCCGGACTACATCGGGGCGTTCTTCAACATCATCGACTGGGCCGAAGTCGGTCGCCGCTACCGCCAGGCGGGCGGCGCATGAGCGCCGGCACTCCCCATTACGCCGGGCCGTGGGCAGGGGTCTTCCCCGCCCCGGCTCCGGTACCCTCGGTCAGTCTGCCGCCGCGTGCATTGCGGCGGCTGCTCGGCCACTTCCCTACCGGCGTGGCCATCGTCTGCACCCGCGACGCACGAGGCACACCGCTGGGCCTGACCATCAATTCCTTCGTGCCGGTGTCGCTGCAGCCGCCGCTGGTACTGTGGAACCTGGCCCTGCACGCACAGAGCCTGCAGGCCTTCCAGCGCGCCACGCACTTCGCGATCAGCGTGCTGGGCGCGGACCAGGAAGCACTGGCGCGCACGTTCGCCGATCCCCAGGTGCGCAATCGTTTCGACGGCGTACCCCTGCTTCCAGACGAAGACGACGCGCCGCCGCGCATCGCCGGCGCGGTCGCGCACCTGACCTGCACCCGTCATGCGCAATGGCAGGTGGGTGATCACCTGCTGCTGGCCGGCCGCATCATCGAGATCAATGAGACCGGCGGTGCGCCGCTGATGTTCCACCGTGGCCGCTTCCTGCCGGGGCCGCTGGACACCCTGCAGGAGGTGCGGACATGACCATCGAGGCACTGGAGGACCTGCTTGCCAACGGCCACGACAGCGCGCTGCTGCGCTTCGGGCTGGGCAAGGGTTGGCTCGACGCCGGCGATCCGGCGCGCGCGGCGACCCATCTGGGCCGCTGCGTGGCACTCGATCCGCAGTACTCGGCGGCGTGGAAACTGCTGGGCAAGGCCTGGCTGGCGGGTGGCCAGCCGCAGGCGGCGCGCGAGGCATGGCAACGGGGCCTCAGCGTGGCCAGCCACCAGGGCGATGAGCAGGCTCGGAAGGAAATGCAGGTGTTTCTGCGCCGGCTGCAGCGCGAACAGCCGGCGCCGCAGGAGAGCGCGGGCTGAGCCGGCCGCACAGGCCGGCCGCATCGATCAGCCCGCGTTGGCCGGTGCCGGCGCCGTCATGATGTCCGGCATCGGCAGGCGGCGCGGCTTGCTCGGGAAGGCATGCCGCAGGATGCGCCACACCACCTGGCCGAACTGCCGTGGCAGCGAACCGTTGTTGTAGTGCTGACCGTAGCGAAGGCAGATCTCCTTCACTTCCTTGGCGATGGCCGCATAGCGGTTGGCCGGCAGATCCGGATAGAAGTGGTGTTCGATCTGGTGGCTGAGGTTGCCCGACAGCACGTTGATCAGGAAACCACCGCTGATGTTCGACGAGCCACGCAGCTGGCGCAGGTACCAGTGGCCACGCGATTCGTTGCGCAGGCACTCCTTGGGGAACGTCTCCGATTCAGCGGTGAAGTGGCCGCAGAAGATGATCACGTAGGTCCAGATGTTGCGCAGGCCGTTGGCGACCAGGTTGCCCAGCATCACGGTCAGGAAGAACGGGCCGGCCAGCAGCGGGAACAGCACGTAATCCTTCAGCACCTGGCGCAGCATCTTGCGCGCCACCGGACGGGTCTGCAGCCACATCGCGCGGCTGCTGATGCGGCCCTTCAGCCAGCGCCCCAGGCGCAGGTCCTGGGCGGCCACGCCCCACTGGAACAGCAGCGCGAAGATCGGTGCGATGATCGGCTGCAGCAGATAGAACGGCTTCCAGCGCTGTTCCGGGAAGATGCGCAGCAGGCCGTAGCCGATGTCATCGTCCATGCCGCGCACGTTGGTATAGGTGTGGTGGCGGAAGTTGTGGGTCTTGCGCCAGTTGTCGGCGGTGGCAACGATGTCCCACTCGTAGGTGTTGCCGTTCAACTTCGGGTCGCCGGTCCAGTCGAACTGGCCGTGCATCACGTTGTGGCCCAGCTCCATGTTCTCCAAGATCTTCGACAGCGCCAGCATGAGCGTGCCAGCGATGGCGGCCGGCCACAGCAGCGGTGCCCACAGCAGCGGCGAGAACGCCGCCAGGAACAGCAGGCTGCGGCCGCCGACGCCGAACCAGCGCACGGCCGCGGCCACGCGCCGGATATAGCGCGTATCGGACGCGCCGAGACTGCCGATCACACGGTCGCGGATCGCGTCGAGCTCCTGGCCGAAGGCGTTCATTTCGGCAGGACTCAGGGCACGGTCGGTAGCGCGGGTCATGGCAACGGTTCCTCAGAGATCCAGGGTCAGGTCGGTGGTCGGCGCACTCACGCAGATCCGTACGGGCTGTGCCGCTTCGGAATGCGTATCGCCGGTGCGCAGATGGCGGGTAGCGCCACTGACGCGTTCACAACTGCAGCTGTTGCAGATGCCCATGCGGCAGCCGTGCCGGGGCTTGATGCCCTGCGCTTCCAGGCTCTCCAGCAGGGAGCGGCCGCGCGGCACGCGCAGCTGGCGCCCACTGCGTGCCAGGGTCAGCGACACCTCGCCTTCGCCGTCGGCATCCAGCAGCGGCGCGGGCGGCGTGAAGGCTTCCGCCTGGAAACCGGCCACCTGATGTGCAAGGCGGCGGCGCGCGGCGGCAACGAAGCCGTCCGGGCCACAGGCCAGTACATGGCGCTGTGCCAGCGGCGTGTCATCGCCGGGAATCTGCAGGGCGTGGGTATCGATGCGCGCGGCCGGCACCTCGCCCTCGCGGGTGGTCAGCAGGTGCACGCGCAGGCCCGGCGTCGCTGTCGCCAGCGTATGCAGTTCGTCACGGAACTGGATGGCGGCCGCTGTGCGTTCCCAGTAGAACAGGTCCACCGGCGCGCCCAGCGGTCGCTGGCAGGCCTCGCGCAGCAGGCTGCGCATCGGCGTGATGCCGCTGCCCGCCGCCAGCAGCAACACCGGCGCGGCGGCCGGCATATGGAAGTCACCGAAGGCGGCATCGATGCGGAACAGGTCACCGGGCCGCGCCTGGTTCACCAGGTGCTGGCTGACCCGCCCCCCTTCCACGGCTTTGACGGTAATGGCCAGTTCGCGGCCACTCAGCCGGGTCGGGCTGTAGCTGCGCTGCCATACCCGCCCCTCAAGCTCGACGCCAAGGGTGACGTGCTGGCCGGCGCGCATGCCGGCCCAGTGCCGGTTGCAGCGCAGGACCAGAGTGGCCGCGCCCTCGCCGGCCGGCTCGCGCCGGACCAGGCGTGCCAACGGCTCGCGCAGGGTCCACAACGGATTGAGCTGGCCGGCCCAGAAATCGAACAGCGTGGGCGACAGCCAGCGGTGCAGGGAAAACGGGGACGGACGGACGACAGCGCTCATGGCAGTCACTATACGGGCGCACATACACCTGTGTATACACGTGTATATTGAACCGGATTGGGTATGATTCAGCCTTGCCCCACCGGAACCCTCATGGCCGCTGCCACCGTCCTGTCGATACCCGAAGATGCGCAGAGCCCGGCCCGCCGTACGGTGAGCCGCGAGGATCTGCTGGCCGCAGCCCTGAAGCTGATCGGCCCGCACCGCAGCCTGTCCACCCTCAGCCTGCGCGAGGTCGCGCGTGAGGCAGGCATCGCGCCGAACAGCTTCTACCGGCAGTTCCGCGACATGGACGAACTCGCCGTGGCCCTCATCGATGTGGCCGGCCGCTCGCTGCGCACCATCATCGGCGAGGCGCGGCAGCGCGCGACCTCCTCCGCCACCAGCGTGGTGCGGGTATCAGTGGAGACCTTCATGGAGCAGCTGCGCGCGGACGACAAGCTGCTGCACGTCCTGCTGCGCGAAGGCGCGGTCGGCTCGGATGACTTCAAGCACGCCGTCGAACGCGAGCTGCATTACTTCGAGGAAGAGCTGCAGCACGACCTGGTGCGCCTGGCGGCCCTCGACGGCGCGGTGCTGCATGCACCGGAACTGGTGTCCAAGGCGATCACCCGTCTGGTGTTCGCGATGGGTGCCACCGCGATGGACCTGCCGCCGGAGAAGGATCCGGAACTGGTCGAACAGATCTCCACGATGATCCGCATGATCATCGTCGGCGCCCGCACCCCGGCCGCCTTCCGCCGCGGCTGATCGCCAGGCTCCAGACCGTTGCCGCTTTGCGCCGGAATGCTGCAATGCAGCATTTCGAGACGTCGCCCCCTCGGTCATCTGTGATTTGCATCACGATTTAGATCGGTGAAATGGGGTTCGCCTCGCCTCGACAGGGGCTTCATGCCGTTTTCACTTCAGCAGGACTATCCAGCATGCGCGAGCTCCGCAGCTGAATAGGCCCTCCACAGCTGGATGGACGTCGCCGCAGGTTCTGGAAAAGTTGCATGGCTCTGCAGGCTGTCGCCCCGCAGAGTGTTGCCTTTGGCCTGTGGGGACGGGCCCCATCCAACGCATTGGAGAGATCCCATGTACACGATGAAGTCCGCTTCACGCGCCCTGCCCGCGCAGGTCGCTCCGCTTGCGCTGGCCCTGGCGGCCTGCGTCGGCGTGCCGCTGACAGGTCATGCCCAGTCAGTTTCGGTCCCGGCCGGCACCACGCTGACGGTGGATCCGGGAAGCCCCTATGAGGGCCGTGATTTTTCCGTCCAGGGAACATTGAACCTCAATGGCGTCAGTGTGGGTCGCGTGGGTGCCAGCGAGGGGGGCGTCGTCAATGCGACGGACACGACCATTACCCGCAATGTGTCGGGAGCGGGAGGATCGATGACCAACTCGCAGGGCCGCTTCCTCAGGTCGGAGATCGTCAATACGAATGCCAACGGCTTCGGCTTTTCAACCGGCGCGCTGATTACCGCCACCCCGCAGCCTCTCAGCCTCGCCCAGTTCATCGACAGCAAGGTGTCGGGTGCCGCCATTGGTGCTCAGGCCAGTGGTGGCGGCACCATCGTTGCCGAGCGATCGACCTTCTCGGGAGCCATCGGCATGCGCAGCCTGGCCGGCTCGATCGAGCTGCGTGATGGCTCCGCCGCCATCGGTAGCGACATCGGCCTGCTACTGGGAAATTCCAGACTGAGCCAACCCCCCTATGCGGACCCTGCGGACTGGCATGTACTGGTGGATGGATCACGCGTGGAGGGCACCACCGGTCCCGCCGTCAAGGTGAGAATGGAGATTGGCCGTGCTCCCGATCTGGCACGCCTGACCGTCCAGAACGGCGCAACGCTCATCGGTGGCAACGGCAATCTGGTGGAAGTCGACCCCGATCTGGCACTCGATTTCACCGCCCGCACGTCCACCCTCAACGGCAACTTCGTCATCGCCGATACCGCCAGCACGACCCTGCGCTTCCTCGATGGGCTGGTGCTGACCGGACAGATCACCGGCCCGGCTGAGGTGATCGTCGACCAGGGCGGACGCTGGACGCTGTCCGGCGACAGCAGCACCGGCAACCTCACCCTCGGCGCGGGGAGCCATATCCTGCTCGGCGCGGAGGGTCAGGCGGCGTATCCGCAGTTGACCGTCAATGGCGATTACACCGGCAACGGCGGCACCCTGCATTTCAACACCGTGCTGGCCGGCGACGACGCCGCCAGTTCGCGCCTGCATGTGACCGGCGCCACCAGCGGCGCCACCAACGTCACTGTCAACAACATCGCGGGCGCTGGCGCGCAGACGGTCGACGGCATCCTGCTGGTCCAGGTCGATGGCGCCAGCAACGGCAGCTTCGCGCTGCAGGGCCGCGCCATCGGCGGCATGTACGAGTACTTCCTGCACAAAGGCTCGGCCACGACGGCCAACGGCAACTGGTACCTGACCTCGGCCTACACGGGCAATCCATGCGATATCAATCCTTCCCTGCCGGAGTGCGATCCGGAGGATCCGGTGATTCCTCCTCCCAAGCCTGAGCCCGTGCTGCGCCCGGAGCCCGGCGCCTATCTGGCCAACCAGATCGCAGCCGAGCAGATGTTCCAGGTACGTCGTCACGATCGCGGCGAGCCCGGCTTCGACCGCGCGCGCCCGGGAACCTGGGTGCGTGGTGGCCGCGATCAGATCCAGGCCAGCATTGCCGGCCAGGTCGATGCTCGCACGCATCTCAACGTCCTGCAGCTGGGCAGCGATCTGTGGCGCTGGAGCGACGGGCGCGGCCAGGTGGGCGTGATGCTCGGCACCGGCGACGCCACCACCCGCGCAGTCTCCATGCTGTCCGGCTATGGCACCCGCGGCAGGATCAAGGGCAAATCGGCAGGCGTGTACCTGGGCTGGGTACAGGATGCACAGAGCAGCGGCGGTCTGTACGTGGACGGCTGGGTGCAGGCTGCACGCTTCGACAATGATGTGCAGGGCGAGGGCATTGCGGCGGAAACCTACGATGCGGACGTCCGCAGCGCGTCGCTGGAGCTCGGCTACGCCTGGGCGATCCGCACCCGCGAGGCCAGCACTCTGTACCTGCAGCCGCAGGCACAGCTGACCTGGACCGACTACGACAGTGACAGCCTGGTTGAGGACAACGGAACGCGGGTCGAGGATGGCCGCAGCATCGGGCTGAACAGTCGGCTGGGTGTGCGTCTGTTTGGACAAAGCACCCTGCGCGGCAATCGCGTACAACCCTTCCTGGCGGTCAACTGGCTGCGCGGCCAGCGAGATCCCTCGATGCGCTTCAACGAAGAGCTGTTGAGCGCGAAGACGCCCGACAGCCGCTACGAAATGCAGGCGGGCGCGCAGCTGCAGCTGGGGCAACGCTGGAGTGCCTGGGGCGACCTGCGCGTGCAGCGCGGCGACAGCGGCTATCGCAACCACGGTGCACAGGTCGGCCTGCGCGCCGCCTGGTAACACCCGGCGTCCCGCCCGGAACCCGCGCCTGAACACCCCTGCCGGATATGACATCCGGCAGGGGTGACGTCGTCTATTGTAATGTTATAACACCTTCGTTCCTGATGAGGCGCCCTGTGCCGTGCCCACGAAAGCAGCGTCGCGCTTGATATAGCAATTGCTATATCTATGAGCATTTGCTTTCATGTACACCAGCCAGGTCGCCCTCGCCGCTCTCTTCCCCAAGGACGACGCCTCCATGCCCCACGCCGTGCCGCCGTGCCACCTTCCGCTGGCCACCGCCATCTTCTTTGCCCTGTCGACCCCGGTACTAGCCGGCACGCCCTCGCCCACGCAGCTGGACCGGGTGCAGGTCAAGGTCAGTACCGCCACGCGCAGCGAGCGCCTGCTTGCCGATGTGCCGATCCGTACCGAAGTGCTGCGCAGGGAGGACATCGCGCTGCGTGCGGCCACCGATTTCTCCCGTGCGGTCGAACTGATCAATGGCCTGCGCGTGGAAAGCAACTGCCAGAACTGCAACACCAGCGAAGTGCAGCTGCTGGGCCTGCCGGGTGCCTACAACCAGCTGCTGTTCGACGGCATCCCGCTGCTGTCCACGCTGGGCAGCGTGTACGGCCTGGAGCAGATTCCCGCCGGCTTCGTCGATCGCATCGAAGTGGTCAAGGGCGGTGGCTCGGCGCTGTATGGACCCGGCGCGGTGGCCGGCGTGATCAACCTGGTTCCGCCCCTGCCCTCGCGCAGTGGTGGCCATGTGCAGGCCGGCGTGGATGTGCTGCGTGGCACGCCGCAGAAGAATGCAGATGCCCGGCTGGATCTGGTCGCCGCGCAAATCGATGCCGGGCTGTCGGTGATCGCCCAGCGCAACTGGAACAGTGGCATCGACTACAACGGTGATGACTACACCGAGATCACGCGCAAGGATCTCAAGGTCGGTGGACTGCAGGCCTGGTATGCGCCCACACCGGGAACACGGCTGCGCGTGGACGTGCAGGTCACCGATGAAAGCCGGCGCGGCGGCAACCGCCTCGACCAGCCGGAGTATCTGGCCAACATCGCAGAATCGCTCGACACCACGTACCGGCGTGGCAGCGTGTCCTGGGACCAGGACGTAAGCCCGGACATCGACTTCCGCCTCGCCTATGCCTTCGCCGACATCGATCGCGACAGCTTCTATGGCGGTCTCGGCGATGTGGTCACCGACCCGTCGGCAGCCGGATACGATCCCTCCGAGCTCGACCCCACCGTGGCCGGCAGCGCCGCCTCGCGCTCCTGGCGGCAATACGGACGCACGCACAATCCGCTGCATTACCTCGACAGCCAGTTGAACTGGCGGCTGGGCGCGCATGCCCTGGCGTTCGGCGTGCAGTACAAGCACGAGCGCCTGCGCGACGACAACCGGACCGGTGACGGCCAGCGCCTGGCCGTGCTGGAGGACGCCAGCTTCCACAACCTGGGCGCCTTCGTGCAGGACGAATGGAGCCTGCGCGAGGACATCGACCTGGTGATCGGCGCGCGCGTGGACAAGAGTTCCGAACTGGACAACGCGGTGCTCTCACCGCGTGTCGCCCTGGCCTGGCAGGCCACGGAGAACCTGAAGTGGCGGGCGGGCATTGCCAGCGGGTTCCGCGCACCGGAAATCTTCGTCGAGGATGTGCATGTGGACACGCTCGGTGGCGAGCAGGTGCGCGTACGCAATGCCGAGGGCCTGAGGGAGGAACGTGCGCTGACCACCCTGCTCGGCTTCGACTGGCGTTCGGATCCGGCCGAGCCCGTGTGGACGTGGGACGCCACCGCCTCCTACGCGCGCATCCGTGACACCTTTGCGCTGGGCGAGATCCTGCGCGGCGCCGACGGCCAGCTCGGCCAGCTGCGCTACAACGCCTCGGGCTCGGACGTACTGGGCATGGAAACCAATCTGGGCTGGCAACCCTCGCCGCAATGGCGTCTTACCGCGGGCGCATCGTGGTACCGCTCGCGCTTCCGCGAACCCCAGCGCATCTTCGATGACACCGGCGAGGGCGGCGACACCGTGATCGACAGCCGCGACTACCTCAAGACCCCTCGCTGGACCGGGCTGGCCCAGCTCGGCTGGTTGCCTTCAGAACCGTGGGAGACCTTCATCGCGCTGCGCCACACCGGTTCAATGCCAGTGCTGAACAACCGGCTGGGTGAGCTGCACCGCACCCGTGCCTTCTGGGTGACCGACCTGGGTGCCCGCTGGCATCGCCACCTCGGGGTGGGCGCCGAACGGGAGGTGTCCGTAACAGCCGGAGTCAAGAACGTGTTCGACCAGCGGCAGAAGGATCTTGAAGTCGGCGCGCTGCGCGACAGCGACTACGTCTACGGGCCACGCTTCGCGCGCTCGTGGTATGTCAGCCTGCGCTATGCGTTCTGAAGCACTGCGCGTTCTGCTCTGCGCCGGCTGCACGCTGCTGGCCGCGCCGGTCGCGGCCGAGAACCTGCACGCGCAGGTCTCGGCGTCGCTGATGCGACCAGAGGCGCGATCGCTTCGCCCGATGCAGTGGTCGCCGCCGCCGCGATTGATCGCGCTTTACTTCGGTGCGGACTGGTGCGCGCCCTGCCATGCCTTCGTGCCGACCCTGCGCAGCGTGCGTGACGCACTGCGCGAGGCCGGTGCGGACACCGAGGTGGTGTACGTCAGCCAGGATGAGAGCGAGGCCGCGCTGCGCCGCTACATGCGCCGCCAGGACATGCCGTGGCCGGTACTGGACCCGCGCAGGGCCGCGCGCATGCCGGTGCTGCAGGCCCTGGCCGGCCCCGCGCCGCCCAATCTGGTGTTGATCGACGCGGAAGGTCGCGTGCTGGCGAAGGGGTGGCATGGGCGGCGCTATGAGGGTCTGCAGCCGGTGCTGAAGCTGTGGCAGGCAGGGGCATGCGCACAGGAACAGGCGCGCTGCCCGCCGCTTGAGTGACCTGCGGTTCCTTCCATGGCCGCCGGGCATGGCCCGACGCTACCCCTCCTTCCGAGCGCATGCAGCCGCCGGGCATGGCCCGGCGCTACCGCCACCCTTCAGATCGCGGGCACCGGCCCTACCCGCCCTCGGCCTTGCGCACGAATGCTTCGAACAGGGCCAGCGTCTGCTCGCTGACATGATGCTCGATGCCTTCGGCATCGCGCCGGGCGGTATCGGCATCCACGCCCAACGCCAACAGGAAGCGCTCCACCGTCTGGTGCCGCTGGCGACTGGCATGGGCCAGCGCCTCGCCCTCGGCGGTCAGGAAGACACCACGATAGGGCCGCTGCACGACCCAGCCGTCGCGGGCCAGCCGCCGCAGCATCTTCGCCACCGTCGGCTGCGCCACCCCCAGGCGGGTGGCGATGTCGACCTGGCGGGCCTCGCCGCCATCGGCCAGCAGGTCCGAGATCAGCTCGACATAGTCCTCCACCAGTTCCATCCGGTGCGCCTCGCGCACCTGCCGGAAGCTCTCGACCTGGCGCTCGGCCTCGATCAAGGGGGGATTCTTTGGCGATGTCGAATCGTCGCTCTTGCCCACGCGTGCGCCTGTCCTGCCGAAGTCGTCCGGGAATGAAGCTGAATTCTGGACCAGTGACGCGATAAAGACGATTGTTTCACATTGCTATTGGATATAGCAGTGGCTATATTAAGCGCATGAACACCCTGGCGCCCGATGACCCTTCGGCCCCTGCCCCGGCCAGCCTGGGTGCACTCAATGCCTCGGTGGCGGTACCCGACAAGGGCCACTGGTGGTTCCGCCTGCTGGCGTTCCTCGGCCCGGGCTACATGATCTCGGTCGGCTACATGGACCCTGGCAACTGGGCCACCGACCTGGCCGGCGGCTCACGCTTCGGCTACCTCCTGCTGTCGGTCATCCTCGTGTCCAATCTGATGGCGGTGATCCTGCAGGCGCTCTCGGCGCGGCTGGGTATCGCCACCGGGCTGGACCTGGCCCAGGCCTGTCGCGCGCGCTACCCGAAGCCGGTCAACCTGGCCCTGTGGGCGCTGTGCGAGGCAGCCATCATCGCCTGCGACCTGGCCGAGGTGATCGGCACCGCCATCGCACTGAAGCTGCTGTTCGACCTGCCGCTGCTGTGGGGTGCAGTGATCACCGCGCTGGACACGCTGCTGGTGCTGCTGCTGATGAACCGCGGCTTCCGCGCGCTGGAGGCCTTCGTCATCGCGCTGCTGATGGTGATCTTCGCCTGCTTCGTGGTCCAGATCGCGATGGCCGCGCCGCCTGTCATGGCGGTGCTTGGCGGCTTCATTCCACGCGCACAGGTGGTCACCGATCCGCACGCCCTGTACATCGCGATCGGCATCATCGGCGCCACGGTCATGCCGCACAACCTGTACCTCCACTCTTCCATCGTGCAGACCCGAGCGTATCCGCGTACCGACGAGGGTCGCCGCAGCGCGCTGCGCTGGGCGGTGACCGACAGCACGCTGGCCCTGACGCTGGCACTGTTCATCAATGCCAGCATCCTGATCCTGGCCGCGGCCGTATTCCATGCCAACGGTCGCTTCGACGTGGAAGACATCGAGCAGGCGCATCAGCTGCTGGCACCGATGCTGGGCGTGGGCGCCGCGGCGACGCTGTTCGCGGTGGCACTGCTGGCATCGGGCCTGAATTCCACGGTGACCGCGACGCTGGCCGGGCAGATCGTGATGGAGGGCTTCCTGCGCCTTCGCCTGCCGCCGTGGCTGCGGCGGCTGCTGACCCGGGCGCTGGCGATCATTCCGGTGGTGGTGGTGATCGTGCTGTTCGGCGACCAGGGCGCGGTGAAGCTGCTGGTGCTGAGCCAGGTGGTGCTGTCGATGCAGCTGCCGTTCGCGATCATTCCGCTGGTGCGGATCGTGACCGACAAGGTGACCATGGGCGCACTGGTGGCGCCGCGGTGGCTGGGTACGATCGCCTGGTTGATCGCGCTGGTGATCGTGGCACTGAATGTGAAACTGCTGGTCGACACCTTCGCCGGCGCCTGACGGCCGAGGGCCGCCACCGGGCCATGCTCGACGCACGCGTGCAGCGCTGTCGAGCCTGGCCCCGCTCTACAGATGCAGGGCGATGGCGGCCTCGATCTGCTGTGGCGACTGGAATCCGGCCAGGCGGATGCGTTCGTTGCCGTCACGGAACAGCGCAAGCGTTGGTGTCTGGCGCAGCCCCAGCTCCCTGAAGAAGGTTTCACCCAGCACTTCCAGCTGCACCCGCAGCAGGGTCATGCCCTGCCCCGCGCCGCTGCTGGCGACACGCTGCAGGGACATCTCCAGCATCCGGCAGCCCGGGCACTGGTCCTTGTGGAAATCCACCAGGACCCGGGGGTGTTCGGCCAGCAGCTGCTGGAGCTGCTCAGGCGTGGTGGCGTCGATGATCTGCATCGGTGGTACTCCGGTAATGGGCCAGGACCGCGTCGGTCCAGGCGTCGATGGCGGCGGCGTGGCGCTCGCCGTGCGGCATCTGTTCAATCTCCAGCGGCGGGTAGCCGCTGTGGAAGTAGCGGATCAGGCGGTGCACGGCGCCGCAGTAGTACTCCTGGCCCCACTGTGTCTCACCGGTGCCGAACACGGCTACCTGTCGCGGCCGCTGACCCAGCCCGGCAATGCCGGCCACCCATGCCTTCATCTCCGCCGGTGTGCGCCCGGCGTTGTCGGTCCAGCTGCCCAGCAGCACGAGGTCGGCTTCATCGGCCGCCAGCGGAGCCGGCTGGCGCAGGTCGTCGGCCTCCTGCCAATGCACCGCGTGACCCGCCGCGCGACACCGCTCGGCGATCTGCCGTCCCAGCTCCCGGGTATTGCCACTGAGCGAGGCGACCACGATCAGGATGCCCAGCGCCGGCCCCCGCTCAGAGATCGTCGAAGCCGTTGTCGACGTTGGTCTTCTTGTAACTTGCATTGCGCATCTCGAAGAAGTCGGTCTTGGTTTCGGTGAAGTTGTCGGCGTAGGCCTTGATCCACGGCATCACATTGTCGGTCGTATCGCTGTACAGCCGCTCGATGCCCAGCATGCCGGCCATCTTGTTGGCGCGGTACTTCACATAGCGCACCATCTCGTCCACATCGATGCCGTCGATGCCATCCAGCACTTCCGACGACCATTGCGTCTCCAGCGTGATGGCATGCTCGAAGGCGCTGTGTACGTAAGCCGTCAGCTCGTTGGTCTGCAGTTCCGGATTCTCGCCGACGATGGCGCGGATCACCTCGCTGATGAACTTGGTATGGGCCAGCTCGTCGCGGTTGATGAAGCTGATGATCTTGCCGGTGCCGGTCATGCGGTTCTGCCGCACCAGGTTGTAGAAATAGGCGAAGCCGGAATAGAAGTTGATGCCCTCCAGGATCGACGACTGGATCAGCGACTTCAGCAGCGTCTCGGCGGTCTTGTCGCGCATGAAGTCGTCGTACGCCTGCATGATCGGCGCGTTGCGGCTGATGATGGTCGGATGCGTGCGGGCCAGTTCGAACACCCGGTTCTGGTTGGGCAGATCGGTGATCGACGCCAGCACATAGCTGTAGCTTTCGTTATGTATCACTTCCTGCTGGCCGATGATCGCCGCATTGGCATGCGCGGCCGGATCGGTGATGTACTCGGCGACGTTGTAGATGAACCGGGTCTGCGGCGAATCGAGCGTGGCCAGCAGGCCGATGATCGAGTCGTAGGCGTTCTTCTCGCGTCCGGACAGTTCACCGTACTGGCGTGCGTCCAGCTTCATGTCCACTTCGTCGGGGATCCAGAAGTTGGTCGACAGTTCCTTGTACGCCCGATAGAACGAGGGGTACGGAATGTCGTTCCAGTTCAGTATGCCGCTGGTGCGGCCGTTGATGATGCCGGTGCTGCGATTGGGATGGCGTGGTTCAAGGATCTTGATGCGGTCAAGCGGCGTTGCCATTGTGTTACCTGCTGAGGATGGCGCCGGGCCGTGCCCGGCGGAATGTACGGTGGCCGCGCGGTGCGCTCGCCGGGCATGGCCCGGCGCTACCGCGGCTGGGGCGCAGCGATCAGCTCGAGCACCACTCGCATTCGCTGATGTCGATGTCGTTGGAGCGCACGTAGTAGGTGGTCTTCAGTCCCGCGCGCCATGCGCTCAGGTGCAGCTCCAGCAACGTGCTCGCACGGATGGTGCTGGGCACATACAGGTTGAAGCTGATCGACTGGTCCACATGGCGCTGGCGCCGGGCGTTCTGCCGGACGCTGGCGAACTGGTCCACCTTGTAGGCGCCCTTCTCGTAGTACGGCCAGGTCTCCAGCGACAGCCCGGGGGCCGCGACCGGCCGTCGGAAGTCCTTCTTCTCCTCGTAGTAGAACGCGCTGTAGATGGGATCGATCGAGGCAGTGGAACCGGCGATCTGGGCGGTGCTCATGTTCGGCGCGACCGCCAGCAGCCAGCCATTGCGCAGGCCATGGCGGGCCACCTCACGCGCCAGGCCCTGCCAGGCCGCATCACGGTAATCGCGGTCGCTGAAGTAGCGGCCGGTGTGCCAGTCGCTGCCGGCGAACATCGGATAGTGGCCCTTCTCTTTCGCCAGTTCGGCACTGGCCTGGATGGTCAGGAAGTTGATGCGTTCGTACAGGCGGTCGGCCAGCGCCTCGGCCTCCGGCGATTCCCACGGGATCGCCTGCTGCGCCAGCAGGTGATGCCAGCCGAACGTGCCCAGGCCGATGGCCCGGTACTTGCGGTTGGTGATCGTGGCCTGCGGCACCGGCAAGGCATTGAGATCGATCACGTTGTCCAGCATGCGCACCTGGATCGGGATCAACCGTTCCAGCACGTCCTTCGCCAGCAGATCGTCCGGCGCGGTGACCGCCCGTCCGAGATTGATCGAGGACAGGTTGCACACCACGAAATCGCCGGCGCGGCGGGTGGTGACGATCTGGTCGCCGCTGACGATCTCCTGGATCATCCGCGTCGGGCTCATGTTCTGCAGGATCTCCGTGCACAGGTTGCTGGAATAGACCATGCCCGCATGCTTGTTCGGGTTCCTGCGATTGACTTCATCGCGGTAGAACAGGAATGGATTGCCGGTCTCCAGCTGGCTGAGCATGATGCGCTTGAACAGATCGATCGCGCGCACGGTGCGCCGGCTGATGCGCTCGTCGGCCACCAGCTCCGCGTAGCGGTCGCGGAAGCTGCCCGCACCGCGCGTCTCATCGTAGAAGTCCTGCAGGTACCAGCCCTTGGCCTGCTTTACCTCATGCGGGTCGAACAGGTACCAGTCGGCCCGACGCTCGACCGCCTCCATGAACAGATCGGGGACGCAGACCGACGTGAACACATCATGCGCGCGCAGGCGCTGGTCGCCGTTGTTCAGGCGCAGATCGAGGAAGGCCTCGATGTCGCGGTGCCAGATGTCCAGGTATACCGCCACCGCGCCTTTGCGCTGGCCGAGCTGGTCGACCGATACCGCGGTGTTGTTGAGCTGCTTGATCCAGGGCACTACGCCGCCGGACGAGTTGGGCACACCCCGGATCGGTGCACCGCTGCTGCGCACGTAGCCCAGGTAGGCGCCGACACCCCCGCCGTGCTTGGAAACCCGGGCAATGTCCGTATTGGAGTCATAGATGCCCTGCAGGCTGTCGTCCACCGTATCGATGAAGCAGCTGGACAGCTGTCCACCGACCTTGCCGGCGTTGGCCAGCGTCGGTGTGGCCACCGTCATGTACAGGTTGGACAGCGCCCAGTACGCCTCGCCGACCAGCTGCATCCGCCGCTCACGCGGCTTCTCCTCCTGCATCAGGTACAGGGCGATGGTCAGCCAGCGCTCCTGCGGCAACTCGTACACCTCACGGCTGCGGTCGCTGGCCAGGTAGCGCGTCGCCAGCAGGTACAGGCCGTTGTACGCGAACAGACGGTCGCGGTCGGGATCGATCATCTCTCCGGCCTGCTGCAGCTCCTCCTTCGAGTAGCAGCGCAGGATGTCATTGCTGTAGACGCCACGGTCGGCCAGGCTCTCCTGCAGGCCTACGTACGAGCCGTACTTCAGGCTGACATCGTAGAAGCGGTTGCGGCTGGCGCGCTTATACAGGCGGCGCAGGTAGATGCGGGCGGCGAACCGCTCCCAGTCCGGCGCGACCAGGTCCACACGGGATTCCGCCTCGCGGATCAGCAGGTCCACCAGGTCGTCGGCACTGATGCTGGGCTTGCGCTCAACCATCGCCTGTACCACGCGGCGGTAGTCGGCTACGTCCAGCTGCGGGAACTCGGCATGGATGGCGTCGATGCTGCGCTGCAGGCGCCCGGCGTCGAACGGCAGGCGTCGGTTGCCGGCCTCCTTGGTGATCCAGGTCGGCACGCGCTCGCCACCGGCGCGCAGGGCGTCGCCGGCGCCGGCCGGATCGGCCGCGCGGTAGGTGTATTCAGTCATGGTCCTGCGTCTCCAGGCTCGCACGCACGATTGCGCCGATGCCATGGCGGCCCTGCACGCGATACCGGCGCACGGGGCGATCGGGTGGGATGCCAAAGCGCGGGAACACCAGATCGTCGGCAAGTGCCTGCGCCTGCGGCCGGTATCCGGGCCGTGGGGGCGACCTGAGTCCGCACGAGGGCGGCCGCGTCGACACGGCAAGCCTTCAGGGGCGGGCCGCGGGACGTGTCTTGCATCGTCCGGCGGCGGCGGCTGACCGGGAGTGACGGCCCCAACATAGTGGGGATGATGGATATCGTCAACACAAGATGCAGTAAATAGCGCCCTCCGCGACGAACCGTCGCAGGATGCCGTGTTGCGTCTGCGCCGCCTTGTCGAAGCCGCACGCATCCCCACTTCGATACAACCTCCACTTTCCGCGGAACATCCCCCATGCGCGCTGCCCAGTACTCCTCCTTCGGCGACCCGTCCGACGTCCTTGCCGTCGCCGAGGCCGCCCTGCCTGAACCTGGTCCTGGCGAGGTGCGCATCCGTACCGTGCTCGCCTCCATCCACAACCACGATCTGCTGACCGTGCGCGGCCTGTATGGCTACAAGCCGACGCTGCCGGCAATCGGTGGCAGCGAGGCACTGGGCGTGGTCGACGCGGTTGGCGACGGCGTCGACGGCCTTCGGGTCGGTCAGCGTGTCGCTGCCGCCTCGGTGCACGGCACCTGGGCCGAAGCATTCATCGCGCCGGCACGGATGGTGATTCCGATGCCGGAATCGATCCCCGATGAGACCGCTGCGCAGCTGATTGCCATGCCGCTCAGTGCGCTGATGCTGCTGGAATTCCTGCATGTCGAGCCAGGCCAATGGATCGTGCAGAACACCGCCAATGGCGCGGTCGGCAAGTCGCTGGCGATGCTGGCGCGGGCGCGGGGTGTCCATGTGGCCAACCTTGTGCGCAACGCCGATGCGGTCGAGCAGCTGCAGGCGCTCGGCATCGATCATGTATTCGATACCTCGGTGGACGGCTGGAAGGACCGCGTGCGTGCAGTGACCGGTGAAGCGCAGGCGGCGGCCGCCGTGGATTCCATCGGCGGCGACGCCAGCGGTGGCCTGGTCGACCTGCTCGGCCACCACGGCACGCTGGTGTCCTTCGGCGTGATGAGCGGCGAGCCCATGCGCATCCCCGCCGGAGGCCTGATCTACAAGGAAGCCACCGTGAAGGGCTTCTGGGGCAGCAAGGTCAGCCAGGCGATGGCGGTGGACGACAAGCGACGGCTGGTGGGCGAACTGCTGCAGCGTGCAGCCGGCGGCGAACTGACGCTGCCGGTGGAACAGGTGTTCGCACTCGACGATATCGCTGCGGCGGTCAAAGCCGGCGCAGGTTCCGGCCGCAACGGCAAGGTGCTCTTGCGGCCTTGACGGTCGGCCAACCGGGGTCAGATCCCTTTCCGTTGGAAAGGGATCTGACCCCTGAGAGGAATGCGCAGCACCGGTCGATAACAGGGCCAGTCACTCGTTAAGAACCTGTGATGTATAACTGAATGCGCTTTCGTCATTGGAAGGCGCAGGCGAGCGCATGCGGTACTGGCGGCTCCTCTTCTGTCCGGCGTTGTCGCTTCCATGTACCGCACCACCCTGAACCTGCTTGCCGGCGCCATCGCGCTGGGACTTACCGCCGGCGCTGCCGGCGCTGCTGAAACCGCCGATACCGGCAAGGACAGCACCACGCTCGGCACCGTGCTGGTGACCGGATCCAACATCAAGCGCAGCGACACCGCCGGCCCCAACCCGGTGCAGATCGTCAGCCGTGAACAGATCGAACAGACCGGTCGCAGCACGTTGACCGATGTGCTGCGCAACCTGTCGGCCAATGCCGGCAACAGCTTCGACGAGCAGTACACCGGCAGCTTCGCGGCGGGCTCGGCGTCGATCGGCCTGCGCGGGCTGTCGCCGAAGAACACCCTGGTGCTGGTCAACGGCTATCGCGTGGCCAACTTCGGTTTCGCCCTCAATACCCAGGACACCTTCGTCGATCTCAATGCGCTGCCGATCAGCGCGGTCGAGCGCATTGAAGTACTGAAGGACGGCGCCTCGGCGGTGTATGGCTCCGATGCCATCGCCGGCGTCATCAACATCATCCTGCGCAGGAACTTCCAGGGCGTGGAAGTGGGCGGCGGCTTCGGTACGGCCACCCAGGGCGGCCTCGACGAACGCAAGGCCAATCTGCTGGCCGGTTTCGGCGACCTCGAACAGCAGGGCTGGAACGTGCTGTTCGGGCTGGACGTGCTCAAGCGCGATCGGCTCGACGCCGACCAGCGCGCCTATACCCGCAGCGGCGATTTCCGCGACAAGCCCGGTGGTCGCCTGGCCGGCTGGTCCACTGCCGGTGGCAACTGGCTGGCGAACCCGCGCGCGCCGCAGCCATTCTCGCCCTGCCCCGAGGGCAGCCAGCTGCGGCCCTACAGCGACTTCGGCAGCAGCCTGCCCGGCCAGGCCTGCGCGTTCAATGCGCAGCCATTCAAGACCCTGCAGCCCGGTGCCGAACGCCTGCAGGCCTCGCTGAGCGCGACCTACCGCTTCAGTGACAACGTCGAAGCCTTCGCCGACGTGCTCTACAGCCACAACACGGCCGACCAGATCTTCAGCGCGCCACTGACCGTCGGCCCGGGCCTGCGCGCCTACAACCCCGCCACCGGCACCCTGCTCGACATTCCGGCAGTGCTGCCGGTCGGGCATCCGAACAACCCGGGCAGCGGTCCCCTGCCCTTCGAGTACACGTTTTTCGATCTCGGCCCGCGCCTGAAGGACAACACGCAGGTGTTCTACCGTGCATTGGCCGGCGTGCGTGGCCAGGGCGCGCGCTGGGACTGGGAGGTCGCCGCGCTGACCTCGCAGAGCGAGCAGCGCGAGTACGTGGACAACTTCATCAACCGCTACGCGTTCGAGCAGATCCTGCGCGATGGCAGCTACAACTTCCTCGACCCGGCCAGCACGCCGGCCGCGCTTGACGCGCTGCGCCTGCAGACCAAGCGCCCGGGCTGGTACCAGCTGCACTCTCTGAACCTCAAGGCATCGACGTCGCTGTGGGAGCTGCCGGCCGGCGCGGTCGGCTTCGCCTGGGGCGCGGAGTTCCGCAAGGAATCGCTGGATGCACGGACCAGTGCGCAGGTGCTGTCCGGAACGGAGCTGCGGCCGGCGATCAACGTGGTCGATGGCGAGCGGCAGGTCAGCGCCGCCTACGCCGAGTTCAGCGTACCGTTGCATCGCACATTGGAACTGCAGGTCGCCGGACGCGGCGACCGCTACGACGACTTCGGCAAGGCGTTCTCGCCGAAGTTAGCGCTGCGCTGGCAGCCGCTGGACAGCCTGCTGCTGCGCGGTTCGTTCTCGCGCGGTTTCCGCGCCCCCTCGCTGCCGGAAATCGCACCCGGACAGACGGTCAGCTACGGATCGGTGATCGACCCGATCGACCCGTTGCAGCCCGGTGGCAGCCGCGGTGTCACCAACATCCGCACCGGCAATCCCGACCTGAAGGCCGAGCGCTCGCGCAATCTCAACGTTGGCGCGGTGTGGTCGCCGGACGCTGACAGCAGCATCGGCCTGGACTGGTACCGCATCGAGCAGGACAACCTGGTCAAGCCCGACAGCGCACAGTTCATCGTCGACAATCCCGCCCTGTTCCCGGGCCGGGTCCAGCGCGATGCGCAGGGCCGCATCCAGTTCATCACCAACCAGTATGCCAACCAGGGGGAGCTGACCACGTCCGGTCTCGACCTGGAGGCCAGCCGCACCTTCCGCACCGACGGCTGGGGCAACCTCACCCTCGCCGGCAGCTGGACCCATCTGCTCAGCTTCAAGCAGCCCCTGGTAGCCGGTCAGGCGCCCTATGACGGCGCGGGCAACAACCGCCACGGCGCGCTGCCGCGCACCCGCGGCACCACGTCACTGAACTGGGCGGTGGGCGACTGGAACAGCACGCTGAGCCTGCAATATGTCAGCGGCTACGACCAGCGGGTAGCGACGGCCACCAGCAACCCGGGCCTGCGCGATCGCGTCAAGCCCTATCACCAGCTGGACCTGTACGTGGCGTACGAAGGCATTCCCAACACCACGCTGTCGCTGTCGGTGCTGAACCTGACCGACAAGGACCCGCCATTCGACCCGGCAGGCGGCTCCAACGGCTTCGACATCAGCCAGTACAACCTGCGCGGCCAGTTCGTCACGGTGGGGGCACGCTACCGGTTCTGATGCGGAAACTGCACATGTAGCGCCGAGCCCATGCCCGGCTGCTTTACCGGCTTGATGGAGCCGAGCGTGGGCTCGGCTCCACGGAGTGTGCGGACCAACGGTCCGCACCCATCGCAGCGGTCGTGCATCACCGGCTCAGGTGCAGGAACTGCAGGTGCCGCTCGTACTGGCTGATGATGTCGTTGATGATCTGCTTGCGGCTGTATCCGACCAGGTCGTAATCCTGGCTGCCTTCGAACAGATGCACTTCGGCGCGGTAGTAGCGCTGGTTGCGCAGCTGCTGGGCGGCGAACGACGGCGTCAGGTAGCCGCGGAGGATCACCCGATACAGGAAGTCCTGCTGCTCGCCATGGTTGACCGAAAGTTCCATGTCGCCGGCTTCGATGCGGGTATGTACGTCCCAGCCCTGTTCGCGCAGCTGCTCGGCCACGGCTTCCATCGCCGGTTTCACCGTGTCATCCATGAAGCGGTAGACCTGGTCGCGCACCGGGAAGTGCATGGCCTGCGCAAGCCGCTGGCGCCAGCCCTGGTGGTGGCGATCGTCGCCGATCAGCGGCGATGGCCGGTACTGCAGCGCGCGCTTGCGGTGCGATTCGTCACTGAAGGCTCGGGTGAGGCCCCACATCATCAGCAGCAGCACCGCCGAGAATGGCAGCGACGCCAGCACCACCGCCGACTTCAACGCATCGATGCTGCCCGCCAGCAGCAGGCCTGCGGTGAGCACGGCGATCACCGTGCCCCAGAACACGCGCAGCCAGCGCGGGCCATCGTCTTCCGGAGCGCCGCCGTGCGACGACAGCGTGGACAGCACCACCGCGCCCGAATCGGCCGATGTCACGAAAAAGATGAAGCTGACCAGCACGGTCACCGCGATCACCGTGCGGCTCCACGGATAACCATCAAGCAATGCGTACAGCACGGTCGGCGGGTCATCCACGGCCAGCTGTGCCAGCTGCTGCTGGCCATGGTGCAGCACCTGGTCCAGCGCGCTGTTGCCGAAGATCGACAGCCAGGCCAGGGTGAAGCCGAGCGGAATCAGCAGCACGCCGAACACGAATTCGCGGATGGTACGTCCGCGCGAGATGCGGGCGATGAACAGGCCGACGAACGGCGCCCAGCCGATCCACCAGGCCCAGTAGAACACCGTCCAGCCGCCCAGCCATGCCGGCCGTCCGCCATAGGCGTACACGTCAAAGCTCTTGCCGACCACACTGCCCAGATAGTCGCCCAGGTTCTGCATCAACGTGCCGAACAGATATTGGGTGGGCCCGGCGAACAGCATGAACAGCACCAGCGCGATCGCCAGCAGCATGTTGATGTTGGCCATCCAGCGGACCCCCTTCTCCACGCCGGACACTGCCACGGCCACCGCGGCCCCCATCATGCTGGCGACCAGGACGATCTGCACGAAGTTCGAGTGCGGGATGTCGAACAGGTGCGACAACCCGGCGTTGAGGTGCAGAACACCGAAGCCCATGTCGGCGCCGATGCCGAACACGGTGGCGACAATGCCCAGCGCGTCCACGGTGTAGCCGATCGGTCCGTTGATGCGCTTGCCGATCAGCGGATACAGCGCAGATCGCAACGCCAGCGGCAGGTTGTGGCGATAGGCGAAGTAGGCCATGGCCATCGCCGCCAGCGCGAACACGCCCCAGCCATGCAGGCCCCAATGCAGGAACAGCAGCTGCATGGCCTGGCGCGCGCCGGCCTCGCCGGCGGCGGGAGCGCCCTGCGGCGGCTGCAGGTAATGGGTCAGCGGCTCGGAGACACAGAAGAAAAACAGGGTGATGCTGATGCCCGCGGCGAACAGCATGCCCGCCCAGGAGAGATAGCTGAACTCGGGCTCGTCATGGTCGGCACCGAGCTTGATGCCACCATACTTGGACAGCGCCACGCCGACCACGAACACCAGATAGAGGGTCATCGCCAGCAGGTAGTACCAGCCAACGTTGAGTGCCGCCCAGTCCTGTGCGCTGAGCAGCAGGCGACCGGCACCGATCGGATAGAGGCTGACGAACAGCGCGAACGCCACGACGATGATCGCCGCGAAGGCGAATACAGGCCGCAGGGTGCGCACCGGGGATTGTTGCGGCTCCAGGGCTTCCACGGGGCGGCGTTCTCCGGTCGATCAAAGAGTGAGCCGGCGGATTCTGGCTGAACGGCGGTGGACGCAGGATGAAGTGCTGTCGCGCGATGACAGCACAGGGACAGCACGCGCGTGGTATCACGCGCGCGCCGCGAAGTTCAGCGCATCACGTGCACGGCGCACAACTTGTTGCCATCAGGGTCGCGCAGGTAGGCCAGGTACAGCTGCCGCCCGGCCTTGTGGCGTACGCCCGGTGGATCTTCGATGGCGCTGCCGCCGTGGGCGATGCCTGCCTCCTGCCAGGCGTGCACCGCCTGCGGAGTCTCCAGCGCGAAACCAATCGTACCGCCATTGGCGTGGCACGCCGGCTGGCCATCGATGGGCGGGGTCACGATGAACATCCGCCCGTCCTTGACGTAGACCAGTCTTCCATCTTCATCGGTGATGCCCGGTCGGCCGCCGATGGCTGCGAACAATGCGTCGTAGAAGCGGCGCGAGACCGCAAGATCATTGGAACCGACGGTGATGTGGCTGAACATGGCGGCACTCCGTTGCGGAAAAACCGCAGTGTCGGACAGCGCGCTCCGGTCTGCAATCGTCGCCGCTCATGCGGTACTGAGCAGAAGCACCGCCCCCGTCACCAGTGCAATGCCGATCCAGCCGATGGGCCGCAGGCGATTGCCGAACAGCAGGCGCCCGCAGGCAGCGGTGCCGATCACGCCGATGGCACCCCACAGCGCATAGGCCGTGGCCAGGTCCAGGTAGCGCACTGCCTGGCCCAGCAGCGCGAAGGCGATCCAGACCATGACAACGGCACCGACACCCCAGTGCCAGCGGCGGAAGCCTTCGGACTTGGCCACCATCATGTTTGCCGCGACGTCGATCAGTGCGGAACAGATCACGAAGAACAGTGCCGTTGTGTTCATCAGTGCGCCTCCCCAAGGGTGACGCAGACAATGCCGGCCACCGCCAGCAGCAGGCCGGCCAGCTGCTGCATCGACAGGCTCTCGCCGAACACCGCAATGCCGACCAGGGTCAGCAGGGTCAGCCCCAGCCCCTCCCACACCGCGTACGCAACGCCGACCGCGATGCGCCGTACCGACAGCGCCAGGAAGTAATAGGACAACGCCAGCGCCCCGGCCATCACCAGGTAGCCGGTCCAGCCACCGGCGCGGGCGGCATGGGCCATGAATGACGTGCCGACCACTTCGGCGACGATCGCCACGGTCAGGCAGGCCCAGGCAATCAGGGGGCCTGGGGCGGGAACACGACGGGTCATGGGAAAACTCCAGCAGGATTCACAGCGCCCGCTGACAGGGGCGATGGCGTCCAGTATCATCGCCATTTACGATGGATCAAAAATGGAATCCATCGACATTAGCGATGGATCGATGCCCTACTCTCCTGAATCCCTGCAGGCGTTCGTCGAGGCTGCCGCACTGGGCTCCTTCTCGGCTGCCGCGCGGCGCCTGCGCAAGACGCAATCGACGGTCAGCACCGCCATCGCCCATCTGGAAGCCGATCTGGGCGTATCCCTGTTCGACCGCAGCGGGCGCTATCCGCAGCTTACCGACCCGGGGCGGCAGGTGCTGGGCCATGCCCAGGAAATCCTGGCTGCCGATGCACGACTGCGGCAGCTGAGCGTGCGCCTGGCTGCACCTGTCGAACCCCGGCTGACGGTGGTGTTCTCCGATGTTTACCAGCTGGACCCGGCGCAACAGGTGCTGCAGCGCTTCGCTGAAGCCTTTCCCGAAATCGAACTGGAGTGGCTCGACGCTGAAGGGCACGATGTGCTGGAACTGGTCGGCAGCGGCCGCGCCGGACTGGGCCTGCTGCCTCGCCAGGAGCGCTATCCGGATGCAGTGATCGCACAGCCCCTGGCCCATCACAGCGAGCTGGCGGTGTATGTCGCGCACGGACACGCACTGGCCGCGGCCGGTGCGCGCGCCGCACCGCAGCTTGCCCGCCATCGGCAGATTCGCTTGAGCGCACAGGTCGATCACGCGCGTGCCGTCGCCGGCCCGGCCTGGACCGCATCGGACTACCTGATGGTGATGGAAATGGCCGAGGAAGGCATCGGCTGGGCCGAACTCCCGAGAGCGCTGGTGCAGCGCTACGACCGCGGACACCTGGTGGAACTGGCCCTGCCCGGTTGGCCGCGGCGCATCCACAGCGACCTGGTATGGCGACGCGACACGCCGCCCGGGCCGGCCGCACTGTGGTGGGCCGACGCGCTGCGGTAGCGCCGGGCCGTATCGGCCCGGGATGTATCAAGGTTGTTGCAACCGCAGCCGCGCATGGGCTCGGCACTCCCCCTCAGCGATGCGCCAGTGCGTAGTCCAGCGCAGAGCAGACCGCGGCCACCTGCGCGTCGTTGCACTGCTGCGGCGTGGCGCGCGGGCTGTCCGGGTAGACTTCGGTGGTGGTGGTGTACGGCGCACCGGTGATGCCGGCACAGAGGGCCAATTCCACCAGCGGGTACTCGATCACGCCATGGGCCACCACCGGAGAGCCGATGATCTCGCCCTTGTCGTCGGCCGGTGCAATGTGGGTCACCTTTTCCACCGCCGCGATCACGGCCTGCTGGAACGCCGGCTGCGGATTGGCGCTGTCGTCCACCAGGTAGAAGCCATCAGGAATCAGGCCCGGTTCGAACGGCTTGCCGTCGCGCGCCGCCAGCGCAGGGCGGAACTCGCTTTCATCGCTGTCGGTGGTCTCATGCAGATCGATGTGCAGCACGAACTGGCCCTTGAGGGGTTCGATCAGCTCGATCAGCGCGGTTGATTCGCGAGCCGGACCACCGGCACGGAAGTTGCGGTTCGGATCGATCGCGTCGAAGTTCCAGCGGTTGATGCGCTCGAAGCCCCACGGGTTGACGCACGGTGCCACCAGCAGGTTGGCCTTGCCCGCGTAATCGGCCGCGTGCTTTTCAAGGAACTCCAGGGCACCCATCACGCCACTGGTTTCGTAGCCGTGCACGCCGCCGGTGACCAGCGCCGCCGGCAGCGCCGGGTTCCAGTCGCGGCTGCGCAGGGCGAACAGGGTATAGGTCTCTCCCGCGTAGTCGAGCTGGCCGTAGGCCACCTTGTCGAAGCGCGCTGCCAGTGCCTCGATGCGCGGCAGTACTTCCTCGTCGTAGCGGCGCAGGCGCTGCTGGCGCGCACGCCACTGCTCCCGTTCCGCCGCTCCCCACGGCTGGCCAGGGGTTCCGACGGGATAGAAGACAGCTGCAGGCATGACGGATCTCGGTGAGTCAGGAGGCAATCCTTCACTTTACCACCCGACCCCGGAGGCCATCGGCCTTCGATTCCATTCACGAATGGGATCAGCAATAATTCTCATTTACCACCTTCCCTGCGCCGTCCAGATGCCCCTCCGCACCCCGAAACCGGCCCAGCTGCCCTTGGTGGCAGCCCTCGCCCTGTGCCTGATGCCCCTTGCTTCCGCCCTCGCCCAGGACGCGCCGACCACGCTCGACAGCATCCAGGTCTCCGGCAGTTGGCTGGGCACCGGCCTGCATGACAGCGTCAAGAGCTTCGCCGGGGCACGTACGGTGGTCGATCGCCAGCGCATCGAGGCCAGTGGCGCGACCAGCATCGGCGACGCCATGCGCCGCATCCCCGGCGTGCAGGTCACCGACAACTCCGGCACCGCCGGCAGTTCGGTGTCGCTGAACATCGGCGTGCGCGGCCTCACCGGCCGCTACTCACCCCGCTCGACGGTGCTGCTGGATGGCGTGCCGCTGGCCGTCGCACCCTACGGCCAGCCCCAGCTGTCGTTCGCGCCGGCCAGCCTGTCCAACATCGAATCGATCGACGTCGTGCGTGGCGGCGGAGCCGTGCGTTACGGGCCGCAGAACGTGGGCGGCATCATCAACTTCAGCACCCGCGCCATTCCGCAGCAGAGCGGCCTGCACGGCGAGGTCGGGATCCGCTACAACGCCCATGACCATGGCGGCGGCGACAGCACCCAGTACAACACCTTCCTCGGCGGCACCAGCGACAACGGCCTGGGCGTCGCCCTGCTCTATTCCGGCCAGGACGGTCGCGGCTGGCGCGAAGGCAGCGACGACCGTTTCAACGATCTGGCACTGAAGTTCGCCTACGCCATCGACGACCAGCAGACGCTGCGTGCCAAGCTGTCCTACTACGACGTCCGCTCGCTGACGCCAGGCGGCCTGACCCGCGCGCAGTACGAGGCGGATCCGTTCCAGAACACGCGTCCCGATGACTTCTGGAAGGGCCACCGCACGGGCATCGATCTGGGCTACACCCACACGTCGTCCGACACCAGCGAGTTCGAGGTACTGGCCTATTACAACGAGAGCACCCGTGCCAGCTCGCTGATCAACGCTGCCAACACCCAGGTGAGCGTGCAGCCGCGCGACTACCGCGTGCTCGGCATCGAACCGCGATACACCCAGCGCCTGCACTGGGGGGCAAGCGTGCACGACGTCACCGCGGGCTACCGCTTCCTGCGCGAGCGCGGCAACGACCGCAGCTACACGGTGACCCGCCGCACCGGCGCCGCAAGCCCCATCAACCGCTTCGACAATGCCACCGACGCCCACGCCTTCTATCTCGACGACCGCATCGCCATCGGCCAGTGGCGGATCACGCCGGGGGTGCGCATGGAATGGATCGACATGGACCGCCGCCAGGCCGATGGCGGCACCACCTTCAGCAGCCGCAACGACAAAGCCCTGCCCTCGCTCAACGTCGCCTACCTGTTGACCCCGCAGCTGACCGTGTTCGGCAACTACACCAGCTCGTTCGGGCCGGTGCAGAACATCCAGCTGAACTCGCAGACCGCCAGCAATCCGCTGAATCCAGAGGTGGCCAGGACCACCGAGCTGGGCGCCCGCTGGCAGGACGGCGCGCTGCGCGCGGACGTCACGGTGTTCAGGATGCGCTTCGACAACCAGATCCTGCAGGTGCCGGGAATCACTCCTCCCACCTTCCAGAACATCGGTGCGACCGACCACAAGGGTGTGGAAAGCGCGCTCGAATACCGCTTCGCCGAAGACAGCGTGCTGGCCGGACTGGAACTGTACGCCAACTACACCTGGACCAAGGCGATCCAGCAGTCCGGTGACAACCGCGGCCGGGACGTGCCCTTCTACTCGCGCGACACCGACAGCATCGGCGCCCGCTATGCGCTGTCGGCCTGGACCTTCAATGTCTCCAGCACGCACCAGAGCGGCCAGTTCTCCGACGCTGCCAACACCTGGCAGGAAAGCGCCGATGCACGTGTGGGCCGCGTGCCGGGGGTGCGGCTGTGGAATGCGCAGGTGGCCTGGCAGGTTCCGGGGCTGGGCGACAGCGAGATCACGGCCGGCGTGAACAACCTGGCCGACAAGCGCTGGTACACCCGCAATGTCGACGGCAATGCCGGGCGCATGGTGGCCGCGCCACGCACCTTCTACCTTCAGGGACGCTACCGCTTCTGATGCGGTAAATGCCCGATGCGGTGACGGTGGCGATCACGATGGCGGCGTATCATGCCGCCACCATGGCCTCCACGGTTCCACCATCGCGCCTGCATCTGGCCTTCCAGGGCCTGCGACTGCGCCTGCGTGGCAGCGACCTGTGGTTCATCGCACTGGCGTTGCTGGTCGGCCTGATCGCCGGTGGCCTGACGCTGCTGCAGTCGGACATCGCGCGCGGGCTGCAGAGTGCGCTGTACGGGCTGGAACCCGGCATGCGCCTCAGCTCCCTGCCCGCGCTCAGCTGGACCGCCCTGCTGGTGCTGCCGCTGGGCGGCCTGCTGGTCGGGCTGGTCAGCCTGGCGGCCGCACGGCGCAAGCGCCCGCTGCTCGACGCGGTCGAGGCCAATGCCCTGCATGGCGGTCGCATGTCGATGCGCGACAATCTGATCGTGCTCACCCAGACCCTGCTGTCGAACGGCTGCGGTGCGTCCGTCGGCCTTGAGGCTTCGTATACCCAGATGGGTGCGGGCAGCGGCTCGCAGCTGGGCCGTGTCATGCGCCTGCGCCGCAATGATGTGCGCATCCTGGTCGGTGCCGGTGCCGCCGGCGCCATCGCCGCGGCCTTCGGGGCTCCGCTGGCCGGCGCGTTCTACGCGTTCGAGATCGTCATCGGCGCCTACACGCCCGCCGCTCTCGCGCCTGTGGCCCTGGCCGCACTGGCGGGTGCATTCGTCGCCGACCAGGCTGGCATCGAGGCGTACCTGCTGCCCGCAGCCTCGACCATCGATGTGCGCGCCGCCGACTACGCGATCTACGGCCTGCTCGGTTGCTGCTGCGCCATGGTGGGGATCGGCGTGATGCGACTGATCGCCTCCATCGAAGGCGTGGTCAAGCGCAGTCCACTGCCCCTGTGGGGGCGCCCGGTGGTCGGCGGCCTCCTGCTGATTCCACTGGCCATGGCCAGCCCGCAGGTGCTTTCCTCCGGTCACGGTGCGCTGCACCTGGACCTGACCACGCAGCTGCCACTGATCTGGATCGGCGGCCTGCTCGCCCTGAAGCTTCTGGCCTCGGGCATTTCGCTGGGCTTCGGCTTCCGAGGTGGTCTTTTCTTTGCGTCGCTGTTCATGGGCACCCTGGTCGGCACCCTGTTTGCCGGCCTGCTGGCGACGGCCACCGGCGTGCCCGTGGTTGATGCCACGTCCGCGGCGCTTGCGGGCATGGCCGCGTTGGCCGCCGCAGTGGTCGGCGCGCCGATGACCATGGCCATGCTGGTGCTGGAAGGCACCCACGACTTCCTGCTGACCAGCGTCGTGATGAGCGCGGTACTGGTCTCCAGCACACTGGTCCGCCAGTGGTTCGGTTACTCGTTCTCGACATGGCGCATGCATCTGCGCGGCGAAACCATCCGCAGCGCACGCGACGTCGGCTGGATCCACACCCTCAACGCCGGGCGGATGATGCGCAAGGGCGTTGCCACCACTCCGGCCGGGCTGGATGCCGCTGCGTTCCGCCAGCGTTTCCCGCTGGGCTCCGGCGGTCGCGTGGTCCTGATCGACAGCGAAGGCCACTACGCCGGCATCGTGCAGATTCCGCGCGTCTTCGCCGACGGCGTGAAGCCGGAGACACCCGTTGGCGATCTGGCCGAGAACCGCGAGGTGTCACTGTTGCCGGGCGCGGATGTGGTCAGCGTGATGCAGTGCTTCGACCGGACGCAGGCCGACGAACTGGCCGTGGTTGCCGCCGATGGCCAGCTGCTGGGCATTGTTTCCGAGGCCTTCGTGCGCAGGCGCTACGCCGAGGAGCTGGACAAGCGCCAGCGCGAACTGATGGGCGAGCGCGTCGAAGACGCCGATTGATCGCCCGCCCCGCTGCTACAGCGCTTCGCCGGCATCGGCCAGCCGCGACTCGATCAACGCGTACCATTGCTCCAGCATGTCGATCAGCATGTCCAGCTCTGCATCGGCACGCTGCGCCCGGCCACTGCGCAGGCAGGCCTGGGTTTCCTGCAGCTGGGCCAGGAACCCGGCCACGGTATCGGCCTGCAGGATCAGGCCCGGCAGGCGCCGCCCGGGGATGCGCACGACCGCATGATTGCCGAGCTGGCCATACACGCTGAGGGTGGTTTCCGTCTTCATGGACAGAGGCAGGAATTGGGCGTTCATCGCGTGCACCGTATGAAAACCTGAGCCACCGGCAGGGGTGGACGACGGGGGAGACGTGGCCACGTCCTGCCGGTGGTCAGGGGGGACTCGGGATGCCGGGGCATGGCCACGGCGCGGGAGACTTCAGCGCGGGTGCGCGATCCCGACGATCTGCACCCGGCGATTCGGCGCAAGGCACGCGATCAGCTCGCGACGGTTGCGCTGCGTGCACTGCACGATCGGTTCAGCCGCGCCGCGCCCTTCGGCACTGATGCTGCCCGGCGGCACTCCGCCCTGCACCAGGGCCGTGCGCACCGCTTCGGCCCGCTTCTGCGAGAGTTGCTGGTTGTAGCTGGCCGCACCGATACGGTCGGTGTAGCCGACGACCTGGATCGACTGCACCTTGCTGGCCTCACGGACCTGCGCCAGGATGCCCTGCACCGCCTGCTGCCCTTCGGCGCTGAGTACCGCGCTGTCGAAACCGAACAGTGCATCGGCGGCCAGGCGCAGCGGCTGTTCGGGCAGTGGCGCGGGTGCCGGCGGCGGCGGTGGTGGCCGCGGCGGGTCGAGCACGGCGGCGCAGGATTCGGGCTTCCAGTAGCCGGCCTGGGCGATGCCCTTGTTGTCGAAGCGCACCTGGAACTGGCAGGTGAAGTACTCGGCGCCCTGTGCGGTGCGGAAGTTGAACAGATAGTTCCACTCGCGCACGCCCCACATGCCTTCGTTGAAGTGCGGCGTACCCAGCAGGCTGTACAGCTGCCGCTTGCTCATCCCGGGCGCGAAGCGGCGCAGGTCGGCGATGTCGGGATAGGTACCCTCCTTCAGCGACGCCTTGGAGACTTCCGGGAAGGCTACTGCAGTGGCCTCGGCCGGCGCCTCACCGGCGGGCGCGTGGCTGCGGCAGGCGGCCAGCAGGCCGGCGGCGAGGATCAGGCCCAGCGACGCGGCGATGCGGCCGGCGCGGGCGATGCGATGCTGATTCATGTCATTCCCCCTGTAGACGTTTGCGCGGCAGCCGGGCCGCGATTGCGGCCCGGCTACGGCGGTTACCACTGGATGCCGGCACCGACGGCCACACCGGCCTCGCCACGGCTGTTGGTGGAGCCGCTGAACTTGTAGATCCAGCGGCCTCCTTCCGAGACACCGGACAGGCCCACCGCCACGCCCGATTCGCCGTTGTAGCTGCCGGCGGCGAACGAGGCCATGCTGCGACCCGCTTCGCTCGGCTGCGG
Organism: Stenotrophomonas sp. B2; assembly: GCF_014947095.1. Taxonomy (NCBI): domain Bacteria; kingdom Pseudomonadati; phylum Pseudomonadota; class Gammaproteobacteria; order Lysobacterales; family Lysobacteraceae; genus Stenotrophomonas; species Stenotrophomonas sp. B2. The sequence goes on from NZ_JADCQA010000003.1 coordinate 245,536, forward strand.
CAGCGAGGCCGTGGCCATGGCCGAAGCGATGCCGGCCGAAGCGCGGTTGTCGGTCCTGCGCAGGTCGCGCTCGAAGCCGCCCATGCGCTCGTCGGTATAGGCCTTCGACCAGTCCAGGGTCTGCGCCATGCCGGACTTCAGCTGGTCGACATTGACCGCGTCGGTGCCCGCCGTACCGGCGGCAACGTTGCGGACCGTCGTCGGGCCGCTGGTGCTGCTGCCGAGAGTGACACTGTTGAAGTTGGTGGCTCCGTTGACGGTGGTGTCGTAGCGGATGGTGCCCTGCTGCGAGGCCTGCAGCTGCCGCACGTTGACCGCATCGGTGGCCTGGGTGCCGTCTGCCACATTGACCACCTGCCGTTCGGCGCCGCTGGCCCCAACCGAAACCGTGTTGGCACGGTTGGCCACCGACCCTGCGCCCAGGGCCACCGAGTTGTCGGCCTGTGCCTGCGAGCCGTTGCCCAGGGCCGTCGAGTTGGCACCGGCGGCCGTCGATCCTGCACCACCGGCTGCGGAATTGGCGCCCGTCGCGGCCGGATCGGCCAGGTTGTTGCTGTTGTTGGCGCGGAAGCTGCCGGCGACGTTGGTGATGTTCTGGATCTTCTGGTCGGTGTAGGCCTTGGACTGATCGATGGCATAGTTCACGCCATTCTTCAGCTGGCCGACATTCGTCGCGTCGTGATCGTCCGAGCCGTCGGCAACGTGGGTGATCTTGCGTTCACTGCCGCTGCTGCCGACCGACACTTCGCCTGCCGAATTGCTGGCACCCGTCTGACCATAGGCACCGGTATAGCCGCTCTGCGCGCCGACGCTGGCCACCGAGCCGGCACCCAGTGCCACGCTGTTGTCCGCGCTGGCGTTGGCACCGTTGCCGACTGCCACGGCCGACGCACCTGCCGCACTGGCCTGCGGACCCACCGCCAGCGCCTCCGCACCTGCCGCAGCGGCCGCCGCGGCGCTGGAGTTCACTGCCAGGTACGGGCTGCCGCCACCGTTGGTGATGCGCTGGTTGAGCACCCTCAGCGAACCGTCCACCGCGGAGAACGCCGCGGTGACGTTGCTGTAGTCGTTGGCGGTCAGGGTGCCGTCGGTGGCGATGCTGGAGATGCTGAACGACGGCGCGGTCCACAGATTGGTGGTGCCGTCGAAGGCCGTGCTGCCGCCGAAGTAGCTGGCGATGGTCGAGTTCGTGCTGAACAGCTGGTCGCCGGTGATGGCGTCGCTGCTGCCTGCAAGGATGCTGCCGGCCGCCACGTTGGTCACCTTCACCGCACCCGTGCCGGTACCGCTCAGGGTGACCGTGTTGACGACGTTGCCACTGCCATCGACATCGTACTTCACCGCGCGCTTGTCGATATCGTCGGTCTGGTCGGCGACATTGGCCAGCGAATTGCTGACCGCGTCGAAGGCGGTGCCGACGTCGTTGTAGCTGCCCTGGCTGATGGTGCCATTGGCGGCGATGTTGTTGATCGTGTAGGTCGGCGCGGTCAGCACACCGGCCGCATTGACCGCCGCGCCGCCCCCGAGATGGGTGGCGACAGCCTGGTTGGCAGCGAACAGCTGGGCACCATTGATGGCTTCGGTGCTCGTGGCGCTCACTTGGCCCGGGCCGAGGTTGCGCAGCGTGGTCGCCGTGCCGCCCTGACCCAGCGTGGCGCTGCCGTAGTTGACGCTGCCATCGCCATTGAGGTCGTAGCGCAGCGCGCCTTCCTCCGAGGCCTGCAGCTGGCCCAGGTTCACCGCATCGGTGGCAGCCGTACCGGCGGCCAGATTCGTCACCTGGCGTTCGGCACCCGCTGCACCGATCGACACGCTGTTCGCACGGTCAGCCAAGCTGCCGGCACCGACCGCGATCGCGTTGGCCGCCGTGGCGCGGGCGTTGGTACCGACCGCGATGGAGTCGGCACCGGTGGCCACTGCCTCCACGCCCGTGGAGTTCACCCGCAGGTACTTGGTGCCGCCGTTGCGGATATCGTTGATCTGCGTGTTGAGATTGACCAGCGAGCCGTCGACGGCGTCGAAGGCATCGGTCGCATTGTTGTACAGGCCCTGCGCAATGGCGCCATCGGTGGAGATCGTGCTGATCTCGAACAGCGGCGCGGTGAAGGCGCCACTGACCGGATCGAAGGCGGTGATGCCACCGAAGAAGCCGGCGATGGCGGCGTTGGTGGTGGCCAGCTGGCCGCCGTTGACGGCTTCCAGGCTGCCGGCGGTCACCGCACCCGCGGCGAGGTTGCCGATGGTGGTGGTACCGGTGCCGTTGCCGAGCGTGACGCGGCGATAGTCTGGATTGCCTGCGCCATCGACGTCGTACATCACCGCGCCGGCCGAAACATCGTCGATGAGGCTGATCGCACCCTTCAACTGGGCGACGTTGACCGCATCGGTGTTGGCGCTACCCGCAGCCAGGTTGGTGATCTGGCGCTCGCCACCGTTGGCGGTACCCACCGAAACTTCACCGGCAGAGACCTGGGCGGCAGTCAGACCATAGGCGCTGTAGCTGGCCTGTGCGCCGCGCAGCGCTGCGGAACGGTAGCCCAGCGCCACCGAATTGGCCTGGTTGGAGGTCGCCTCCGCACCCAGCAGGGTCTGGCCGTTGGCAGTACCCACCGCGCTGTCGCCGACGATCACCGAGTGGCCCATGCGCGCGGCGTAGTCCGCAGTCGGCACGCCGGTTGGATTGGTGGGATCGTTGGGACCGGCTCCCGGGAACGCCACGTTGGCGTCCACCTTCGGCAGCTCATGGCGGGCATTGGCGCCGATCACCACTTCCTTGGAGCCGTTGGCGAAGGCACCGTCACCCATCAGCACCTGGTAATCCTGTGCGGCGTTGACCGCCCAGCAGGAGATGTCGGCCAACGCGATATCCAGGCACTTGGCGGCCCATGCCGGCGAATCCGTCGGCAGCAGCAGGCCCAGCAGGCCACCGGGGTTGCCGTTGTTGATGTTGTAGATGTAACTGTCGGAGGTGACGCCACCGATCAGGGTCAGGTGCGAGCTGCCACCGGTCACCGCGCCGCCCAGGCCATTGAGGGTGCTGCCGACCGGTGACAGGTTCACGACCGGCAGGCCGAGCACGTTGACCGTGGAGTAGGCCTGCATCACGTTCGCGTTGCTGAGCTTGAGATTGCCGTTGTGCAGATAGCCGTCACCGCCGAACAGGCTGCTGGTCGTCGGGCCGATCAGCTGGCCGACGTTGCCGACCAGGCCACCGGTACCGATGATGAGTCCCGCATTCGGATCAGCCGGAGCGGGTGCCTTCGGGCTGTCCGGCGGAATCGCCGAGGGCTGGGTCAGGCCCAGGCCACCCAGCGTGCCGCCCACCAACCCGCCGACTGCGCCGCCGAGATTGTTGACGGTACCGTTGAGGTTGCCCTCCAGCAGGTTGCCCACCGCACCGCCGACGTTGCCGAGCGTGCCGGTGAGTACGCCGTCCAGCCCGCTGCCCGGCGTGGTGCTGCCACCCCCGAGCAGGCCACCGACAACGCTGCCGACCGAGCCGACCGTATTGTTGAGTGCACCGCCCACGGCACCTCCGATGGTGCCGACGGTGCCGTTGAGCACACCACCCACCGCACCACCGACTGCGCCGACCGTGCCGTTGAGCACGCCTCCGACTGCACCGCCGACCGCGCCCACGGCGCCGTTCAAAGCACCGCCTACGGCGCTGCCGACTGTGCCAACGGTGCCGTTCAGCGCACCGCCGACTGCACCGCCGACCGCGCCGACAGTTCCATCCAGGACGCCACCGACTGCACCTACCGTACCGTTCAACGCGCCGCCTACGGCGCTGCCGACCGTGCCAACCGTGCCGTTGAGCGCACCGCCGACTGCACCGCCGACCGCGCCGACAGTTCCATCCAGGACGCCGCCGACCGCACCTACGGTGCCGTTCAGAGCGCCACCCACGGCACTGCCAACCGTGCCGACGGTGCCGTTGAGCGCACCGCCAACGGTGCCGACAGTTCCATCCAGGACACCGCCGACTGCACCTACGGTGCCGTTCAGAGCGCCGCCTACGGCGCTGCCGACCGTGCCAACCGTGCCGTTGAGCGCACCGCCAACGGTGCCGACGGTTCCATCCAGGACGCCGCCGACCGCACCTACGGTGCCGTTGAGCGCGCCACCCACCGCACCACCGACGGTGCCGACGGTTCCATCGAGGACACCGCCAACCGCACCCACGGTGCCGTTCAACGCGCCGCCTACGGCGCTGCCGACCGTGCCGACCGTGCCGTTGAGCGCGCCACCCACCGCACCACCGACGGTGCCGACGGTTCCATCGAGGACGCCGCCAACCGCACCCACGGTGCCGTTCAACGCGCCGCCTACGGCGCTGCCGATCGTGCCGACTGTGCCGTTGAGCGCGCCACCCACCGCACCACCGACGGTGCCGACGGTTCCATCGAGGACACCGCCAACCGCACCCACGGTGCCGTTCAACGCGCCGCCTACGGCGCTGTCGACCGTGCCGACCGTGCCGTTGAGCGCGCCACCCACAGCACCACCGACGGTGCCGACGGTTCCATCGAGGACACCGCCAACCGCACCCACGGTGCCGTTCAAAGCGCCGCCTACGGCGCTGCCGATCGTGCCGACCGTGCCGTTGAGCGCGCCACCCACAGCACCACCGACGGTGCCGACGGTTCCATCGAGGACGCCACCTACAGCACCTACGGTGTTGTTCAACGTGTCGCCCAGGGAACCACCGACGTTGCCGACGGTGCCGTTCAGTACACCGCCCACCGCACTGCCGACCGTACCGACAGCACCGTGGAGCGTGCCGCCTACTGCGCCCACGGTGCTGTGCAGCGTGCCGCCCACTGCGCCACCCACGGTGCCGACAGTGCCGTTCAGTACACCGCTCACCGCACCGTCGACGGCGCCGACGGTTTCGTGTAGCGTTCCGCCTGCTGCGCTGCCCACCGTGCCGACCACGTCGTGCACTACGCCACCCACAGCACCGCCGACCGTGCCGGCAGCTCCGTGAAGCGTGCCACCTACTGCGCCCACGGTGTTGTGCAGCGTGCCGCCCACTGCGCTACCTACGGTGCCGACGGTTTCGTGCAGCGTCTCGCCTGCTGCGCTGCCCACCGTGCCGACTACGCCGTGCACTACGCCACCCACCGCACCGCCAAGATCGCCCAGGGCGCCGTGATGCAGGCCTCCGAGACCGAGCGTGCTGGCCTGCGCACTCACGACGGTCCGGCCCGCGAGCTTCAGGTTGCGATCGGCCACCACGTCCTGGCCACCCGGGCCCTGCACGCGCACCTTGCCGGCGACGCCTGCATCGAACGCCGCCGTGATCGCGCGATCATCGGTCTCGCCCGGCAGTTCTTCCTTGGCGGGCAAGCTCACCGCTGCGGTTGCGGAGGCCTTGCCCTGGCCCTCGATTCGATGTCCGGCGATGGCCAGATGCGAGTCGGCGTTGCCGTCGATGCCGGCCTTCAACCCGGACAATCCCTGCGAGGACGTCGTGATGCCCGCTGCCGCCTTGGCGCCGGCACCCACCGATGCCACCGGAGCACCTGCGATGCCGACCCTGGCCTTTGCCTTCGCATCGGCTGTCAGCCCCAGCGGCGAAGCGGCACCGGAGGAAACGTTCGCTGCCAGTGAGGTATCCGCCTGGGTACCCGCTCCGATGCCGAGCTGGGCCCGCACATCAGCGGCCAGGGCTGGCGTGGGCACATGCTGCGGCGATGCGTTCGCACCCAACTTCACCTGCACGGCGGCCGGCAGGACATCGCGCACCAGCGGCAGCGAGGTCGTGCTCAACTGCAGGCCCACACGCGTATCGGCACTGATCGCAGGCGTCGCCTGCGCCTGTCGCGCGGCTGCGGCCAGGGCGACTTCGGCATCGACCTTCACCGGCAAGGTCTGGGTGTACTTGGCCGCCAGCGCCTGCAGATCGCGCAGCGACTGGTTGGATTCGGTTGCGGATGCCGGCCCGCTGGCCAGCACGCACAGCAGTGCAAGCGCAAGGGCGCTGGGCGTCAGCAGGGAGGTGCGCGGATCGCGTGATGCGGTGCCGCCGCTATCGCCGGTGGCCAGTTCCGAGGCCACAACCAGAGCATTGAGCTGGCGGTTCCATACACGCCGGTAGATGCGGTTCATGAGCATTTCCCCCGTAGGCGAACAACTTGAATGACAGTGGACTTGCCGCTAGGCAGGTGACTGACATTTCAACGGTTCGCGGAGGCGTGGCGCACTTCAATCCGGCAGGGCAATCGCGCAATCCGGCAAATCCACGGCCGGATTCGGCAGCCGGATATGCAAAACCGGCAGCAATGCCGTGAAAGCCCCTGTGGGGCAAGACTCAGGCCGGTTGGCCCAACTGCGCGGGTGCACGCATCAGGGTATCCCGCGGAAGTTCACCGAACACCTTCCGGTAATTGTCGGCAAAGCGGGAGAGATCCCACAGGCCACAGCTCAGCGCGATCGCCTTGACAGAACGCCTGCTGGAGTCGGCCATCGACAGGCTGCGGCATGCTGCACACAGGCGCAGCATGGACAGATAACGGTTGGGCGACGTACCGAACAGATCTTCAAATGCATAGCGCAGGCCACGCTCGCTGACACCGGCGGCGTCGCAGATTTCATTCATGTATATATTGCGACGCAGGTTGAGCCGCATGAAATTCTCGGCGCGCTGGGCGATCAGGTAATGCGTACGCCGTGCGCGGCTGCACCCCGGGCGATCGACGGCACCGGCACCCAGCAGGGCCTGGATGTGCTCATGCAGCAGCCGCTCGGTTTCCTCCGGCTGCAGGCTGGCACCCTGCCCCAGCTGCTGGTGCAGCTGCTGGTAATGCAGCGCCAGCGGGGCATCATCACCGGACAGATTGAACAGCGAGAGCGCCTGTCCCGCCGGCGGTGTGCTGCGCAGGCTCAGTTCGGTCAGCTTGCGCTGCACGCGGGATACCGGCACCAGCATCAGGGTCAAGCGGGTACCGGGGCTGAGGGTGAATTCACTGATGCCTTCGGGAAGCACGGTCAACGCCATCCCGGCCGCCAGCGGTACGCCATGGCACCAGCTCACCGCCTCGTCGGTGGCCTGCAGATACCCCAGCATCGCCCAGTCCGGCGGCAGCATGAAGCGGCCACGGCAATGGAATCCGCAGCTGATGCTGCAGAACAGGGCCTCCTCATGCACGCGCGAAGCGAACGCCGCGCGCGGACCATTGCCGTCGAGCAGCAACAGTTCCACATCGCATACGCGAAGCACACCGCTCAGCGTGGCCAGGTCGATCGACCGGAGCTCGCCGTCGTCGCTGTCAACCACCCCACCATCAACCATGACAGTGTCGTCCCCCGTTGGTCAGCTGCCCGCCGCAACCCCCACTGCCCTACAGGTGCGCGCGGTTTCCAAGAGCATCATCCGTTGCCGTGATGGATGCGGCCACTGGCCGGCTCCACCTTGAAAGTACCAAACCTTGAATACGAGTATGCCCGATAATCCACGCAGGTAAACAGGTCGCACGGGAATACAGCAACCCGCGCCCGGCGTGAAGGAAATGTGGGCGCCAGTGGCACGATTCTCGCATGCGTTAACCCGGGTCACATTATTAACATCACGATGAATCGTTACGCCTGGGAACGGCGCTTCATCACAGAATAAGCAACCGATTATCAGGAATAAGAGATTCCTGCCGAATTTGCATATAGGTTCCGGTTGCACCCGGCCGCCATTCAGGCAAAGTCGGTATCACGGTGATCGAACCGCTCCGATGCGGTCACACCCAGGGGACAGCATGACGATGCACGCGCTGCTCGATGACGTTGCGACCACCGGCCTGGTGCCGCGCGGTCGCACATGCGCGGTCGCTGCACTCCCTGGCGGAGATCACCCTGCTTTAGCGATGCGGGACAGTCCCGCATTGCCACCTCCGCCAGGATGGCAGAGGTCCATGGACGGTCCCGACGGAGTCGGGCAACCGGCCGATGCAGGTGTCTTGTTGCCATTGACAGGTAGAGGGAGACAACCGTCATGAACGCTTCCATCCGCAAGTTCCTGAAAGAAGAAGATGGCGTGACCGCACTCGAGTACGGGCTGCTGGCCGCTGTGATCGCCGGCATCCTGATTGCCGTGGGCCGCACCCAGATCACGGAATTCTTCACCACGCTGTTCACCCGCCTTTCGGCAATCGCCACCGAAGCAACCACCTGAGCGACCTGCGGACGCACCACCGCTGGTCGCGCCATCCGCGACCACGGTGGCCGCAGGCCGGGATGCGGTTGCAGACGGTCCAGTGACGGACGAAGGGGAGTGCGATGACACTGCTGGGACTATTGGCCATCGGTGTGTGCCTGCGGATCGCGATCAGCGATCTGTATGCCCGCCGGGTGCCCAATGCCTGGCTGCTGGCCGCGTGCGCGCTCGCGATACCTCTGCTCGTCGCCGGGCAATTTGGTGAGCCACGACTGCCATGGCCGGCGCACCTGCTCGGTGCCGTTGCCGGCTTGCTCGCGCTCCTGCCCTTCTACGCACTGCGCTGGATGGGCGCAGGCGACGTGAAATTCTTTGCCGTGCTCGGCCTGCTGCTGGGATGGCATGCCTTGCTGCCGATATGGGTAGTGGCCAGCCTTGCCGCCGGCGCCCACGCAGTGGCGATCCTGCTCGGGCGTCAGCTGGGCATGCACCTGCCGATGCGCGTGCAGCTGCAGGTATCGCGCGCCAGCGAGCAATGGCAGACACACCCCGCATTGCGCGGAATGGAGGCTGCCCGCCAGGGGCGCCGCGGCATTCCCTATGCGGCCTACCTCGCATTGGCGGCGATCGGCTGGCTCCTGGCCACGACCTACGGAGGTCTCGCATGAACACCCTCGGTCCGCGGCGCCAGCGTGGCGTGGTTGCCGTCGAATACGCGCTGATGATGATCCTCGGCCTGGTGCCGCTGCTGCTGTTCACTTTTTCCGGCGTGCTGATCATGGCTGCCCAGCAGACGCTTGCAACGGCTGCTGCCGAAGGCGCGCGCGCATCGCTGCGCTTCGGAACCGCCAACGAACGACGCACCGCCGCGTGCGTCGCAGCACGCCAGTCGATGCAATGGCTGCTGCAGTTCTCCAGGCAGAACCCCGACTGCAGCGCCGGCGGCACCGGTCCGATCCAGGTCTCGGCGCAGGCACCGTGCGCGGGCATGGCAACCGCGCAGTGCATGACGGTCACGGTCCGCTACGACTACGCCGCCCACCCTTTCTTCCCCGGCACCGCCACGCTTTACGGCTGGGTGATGCGGGCCCCCATCCGCAGCGTCGCGGTCGCCCAGCTCGACCTCGGCTCCGGAAACTGACGGTACAGGAGACGGTTCCATGCTCAAGTTGACCCGCATCGCCGCCATCGCTCTGATCGCACTCGCGGTGCTGCTGGCGCTGATCGCATTCGTGATCGGCCGCAGGCCCGCCCCTTCGACGGAAAGCGCGGCTCCGGTCGTTCACGCCGACGCACAGGCCATTACGGTGGTCGAGGCCATCGCCCGGCTGCCGGCCGGTGAACCGATCACAGCCAATGGCGTGCGCCTGGCCCGTCGAAGCGCAGCCGTGCCGGGTGCCGCCGCCGACCTGGCCGCCGTGGTCGGCAAGGTGCCGGTGCAGGACATCGCCGAAGGCAGCACCATCAGCGACGCAGTGCTGGCCCAGGGCTTCTCGCTGCAGCTGCGGCCCGGCGAGCGTGCACTGGCGGTGCCGGTGGATGAACTGGTCGGTGCCGGCAACCGTATCCTGCCGGGCGATTTCGTCGATGTGTTCCTCAACCTGCGCAGCGAACCTGCCAGCTACAACGCGGCACCCGACGCCGCACAGACCCGCCTTCTGCTGTCGCGCCTGCGCGTGCTCAGTTATGGCCAGCAGGACATCGCCCCGAACGCGGGCAGCACGAATGCCAGCGCCGATACCAGCAACCGTGCAGACCCGCGCGCGGCGGATATCACCAGCAACGCCAGCAGCGGTGGCGGCAGTAGCGGTGACGCAGCCCAGCCGGCCCGCAGCGCCGTGCTGGCGGTGCCGGTGGCCGATGCCAACCGGCTGCTGCTGGGCGCGCAGCAGGGCAAGCTCTACCTCGCGCTGCGCAATCCCGCCGACGCCGGCCAGCCCGACCTGGCCCTGTTCCCGCAGGCGCGGGGTGTGATCGACCCGCTGCGTGGCCTGGACGCGGAACAGCAGCTGGCGTTGCAGCGCCCCGAGAACCACGCCTTCGCCGGCATCGATGGCGATGCCCTGGCCGGTCGCAGCAACGCACGCGCACGCACGGTGAACGACGCCCCGGCACAGCCCCCCGCCGCCCGCCGCAGCGCGCCGCGCGCATCCGGAATCGAGATCATCCGCGGCGATGGTTCTGCGCCCCGCGGCTCCCTTTGACCTGCACCGAGAGCTTCCATGACCGAACGTCGCCAGAGTCCACGCCCCTCCTCCCGCCAGCGCTGGCTCGCTCTGCTGCTGGTGCTGCTGGCGCCTGCGACCAGCGTGGCTGCTGACGACCTGGTGCTGCAGGCCCGCGAACAGCGGCCCTGGACACTGCCCGCGGACCTGGAACGGGTGGCCATCGCCGATCCGGGCGTCGCCGATATCGTGATGCTGCGTGGCCAGCGCCAGGCGCTGCTGGTCGGCAAGGCCCCCGGCACCACGACCCTGCTGCTGTGGCACCGCAAGCAGTCGGAGCCACAGCGCGTGCAGGTCCGCGTGCAGAGCGCGGTGCAGGGGGCGGCCGATGCGGGTTCCAGCGGCCTGGTGTTCACCCAGCAGGACCAGCAGGGCCTGCTGCAGGGAAGCACCGACAGCGCGCTATCGCACATGCAGGAACAGAAGGCGGCCGCGATGGCGTTGGGCAAGGATGGCCAGCTGGCCGATGCCTCCACCATCGCCAGCGGCGGTGTGGTCCAGGTCGAGGTGAAGGTGGTCGAGTTCAACAAGACCGCGCTGAAACAGGTCGGCATCAGCTTCCAGAACCGCAACGGCGGTTTTGCCTATGGCTTCGCTCGTCCGGGCGGCATCCTGCCGGGCAACACCGGCGTGCTGCCCGGCATGCAGGAGGGCAATTCCAGCAACGAATCGGAATCGCCCATCTCGTCGGCCTTCCGCCTGGTGTTCGGCTCGACGAAGGGCCTGTGGAACGCGGACCTCGATCTGCTGCAGTCCAATGGCATGGCCCGGGTGCTGGCCGAGCCGACCCTGGTCGCGCTGTCCGGCCAGAGCGCCAGCTTCCTCGCCGGTGGTGAACTGCCGATCCTCGAACCCCAGGGCCTGGGGACCACCACCATCACCTACAAGCCGTTCGGCATCGGCCTGACCGTCACCCCGACCGTGCTCGCGCCCAACCGCATCGCCCTGAAGGTGGCGCCGGAAGCCAGCGACCTCGACTACACCAACGCCATTTCCCTCAACGGTGTGCAGATTCCGTCGATCAGCACCCGCCGTGCCGATACCACGGTGGAACTGGGCGATGGCGAGAGCTTCGTGATCGGCGGTCTCGTCAGCTCGACGGTGGCCTCCACGGTGAACAAGATCCCGCTGCTGGGCGACCTGCCGATCATCGGCTCGTTCTTCCGCGATTTCGACTACAAGCGCCAGGACAAGGAACTGGTGATCATCGTCACGCCACGGCTGGTGCAGCCCCTCGCCCGCAATGCCGAGCTGGCACTGCCAGGCGAGCGCGAGGCCCGGCCCAACCTGCCTGAGTGGGGTTCCTGGCTGCTGGGTCCGGTCAGCCAGGACCCGGTGCCCGGTTTCTCACGTTGAATCCATGATGCCTGCGATACCACGCCCATGCCCTACGCCACTGCCCAGCCGCTGCATCCGCAAGGACCGCCGATGAACCTGGTCCTGTACGGGATGGATCGCGAACTGCTGCCGCGGCTGGCGGCCAAGCTGCCGCCTGCCACCACCCTGCACTGGCAGGACAGCGGTGAGCCGACATCCGCGCAGGACCTGCAACGCGGTCCGCAGAATCTGGTACTGCTCGACTTCCGCCCCGAGCACGCCGCCGCCTCGACCGTGCTGGCGCAGCAGCTGCAGCAGACCCAGCCGGACCTTGCGCTGGTCGCCGTTGGCGCCACCAGTGCCGGGCAGGTCGAAGGCGTGGTGATGGCGCTGCGCGCCGGCCTGCGCGATGTGCTCGACCTGGACAGCGACAACACCGGCATCGAGGCCGCGCTGCGCCGCGCGCTCTCGCCCCGGCCCGCCGCTGCCGCACACCAGCCGCACAAGGCGCGGTTGATCCTGCTGCTGGGCGTACGTGCCGGGGTCGGCACCAGCACACTGGCCGCGCATCTGGCCGTGCTTGCACAACAGACCCATGCACTGGCGCAGGGCGAGGCCAGCACCCAGGACGGTCTGCTGCTGGAACTGGCGCAGCCGGCAGGCGATCTGGCGCTCTACCTCAATCTGGACAGCCGCTTCCACTACGAAGACGCACTGCGCAATGCCAGCCGCATCGACGCCACCCTGGCGCGCACTGCAATGGCGCGCCATGACAGCGGACTGGTCCTGCTCGACCGCGCCAGCGGCAGCGATGCGCTTCCGCCGTCCGATCCGGGCGCCCTGCTGCAGCGGCTGCGCGGCGTGTTTGCCAGCGTGCTGTGCGACGCCGGCGGCTGCCCGCTGCGTCAACTGCCACCGCTGCTGCTGGACCAGGCCGACGAGATCTGGCTGGTCGCGGACGCTTCGATTGCCACTCTGGTCTCGCTTGACCATGCGCTCAAGCATCTGTCCGGCCAGCGCGAACGGGAGAAGCGCCTGCAACTGGTGATCAACCGCCATGACGACAGCAGCGGCATGAGCCCGGAGCAGATCGCCCGACGGTTCGAGCTTCCACTGCTGGCCACGCTCCCCGAACGACCACGCGTACGTGCCTCCGCCAGCCACGGCCACCTGCTGCTGCAGGACGCGCCGCGTGATCCGTACCTGCGTGCCCTCGCCCCGCTCGTCCAACGCCTGGATCCGGCTGCATGCCCGGTCCAGACGCACGGCCTGCGGGAAAGACTTGCCCTTGCCCTGGGTGGATCGCAATGGAAGACAAAGTAACCCCGTTTCCGCACGCCGTCGCCCGCCACACCGTTCCTGACCACGTTGCGGGCAATCTGCCGTTCGCAGAGACCGAGCAGTACCAGAAGGTGCTGTCCGCGGCACATGAGCACCTGCTCAACAGCATCGAGGACGAGCGCATCGATATCGATTCCTGGGCTCCGGACACGATCGCGCGCTGGGTGCAGGTGCAGACCGTGGGTTTCATCCAGGAATGGCGCATCCCGATCAATGAAGAGGAGATGCAGGTGGTGGCCGAGGGCCTGGTCAAGGAGCTGACCGGCTTCGGCCCGCTGGACGACCTGCTGCATGATCCCACCATCGAAGACATCCTGATCAATGGCTTCAAGGATGTGCACGTCTCGCAGGGCGGACAGCTCAAACGCGCAACCCAGCGCTTCACCGACGACACCCATCTGCTGCGCATCCTGCGCCGCATCCTCGCGCCACTTGGCCGGCGCCTGGATGACTCCAACCCGATGGTGGATGCGCGCCTGCCCAACGGCGGCCGCCTCAATGCGATCATCTCGCCGCTGGCGGTGGACGGCCCGATGGTCTCCATCCGCAAGTTCCGCAAGGACCCCTTCACGCCCGATGAACTGCTGGCCAAGGGCACCTTCGATGCGCCGATGCAGGCGCTGCTGAAGGCGATGGTGCTGGGTCGCTGCAACATCCTGGTCTCCGGCGGCACCAGCTCGGGCAAGACCTCGCTGCTGAACGCCCTGGCCAGCTACGTGCCACCCACCGAGCGCGTGATCACCGTCGAGGACACCGCCGAGCTCTCGCTCAACCATCCGCACGTGGTGCGCCTGGAGAGCCGCATCGGTGGTGCGGAGGGACAGGGCGCCGTCAGCATCCGTGACCTGGTGCGCAACAGCCTGCGCATGCGCCCCGACCGCATCGTGGTCGGCGAGGTGCGCGGCGCGGAAGTGCTGGAGATGCTGCAGGCGATGAACACCGGCCACGACGGCTCGATGGCCACCATCCATGCCAACTCGCCGCGCGACTGTCTCTATCGCATCGAGATGCTGGCCGGCTTCGCCGGGTTCCAGGGCAGCGAAGACAGCCTGCGCCGGCAGATCGCCAGCGCGATCGATTTCATCGTGCAGATCTCGCGCCTCGGCAGTGGCCGGCGCGTGCTGGTATCGATCACCGAGATCACCGGCGTCAGCGACAACCTGATCACCACCCAGGAGATGTTCCGCCACGAAGTGCAGATCGACGGCAGTGGCAAGGAGACCGACCGCTGGATCGGGCTGGGCTTCCAGCCGCACTCGCACAAGCTCGAGCCGTTCCGCCAACTGTTGCGCGAATCCCTCTACGGAGACTACTGAACATGGGAACCGGCCTGCTGCTGGGCGTATTGAGCATCGTGTCGGTGCTGCTGGCGCTGGCGGTATGGCTGTGGGGCACCGCCAACAGCCGCGAACAGCGGCAGGCATCCCTGCAGCATGCCGAACAGCAGCTGGCACGTGGCAGCGCGGGCCCGGGCAGCAACGCGGCTGCGGCCGACGATGGATCGCGGCCGCTGCCGGCAGCAGCTGGCCGTCGCGCGCTGCCCTGGAATGGCCTGCTGCAACGCGCGGGCCTCGCCACCGGCTGGAAGGTGCCGCTGATGCTGCTGGTGCCCGGCCTGGCCCTCTCGCTGTTCGCGATGCTGCGGCTGGGAACGGCATGGATGCTGCCGCTGACGCTGCTGCTGTACCTGCTGGGCTGCTGGTTGTGGATCATGCGCCGCACCGCCAAGTTGCAGGCCAAGCTGCTTCATCAGCTGCCGGACTTCCTCGACAACCTGGTCCGCCTGACCGCGCTCGGCAACAGCCTGCAGTCGGCCTTCCAGGTCGCGTCGCAACAGGCGACGCCGCCGCTGCGTGAGCTGCTGGACACCACGGTGCGATACGCGCGGGGCGGCATGGACCTGGACCGCGCACTGAACCTCGCCGCGCAGCCCTATCGGATGGAGGTGCTGAAGGTGCTGGCCGTGGTGATGGGCGTCAGCGTCCGCATCGGCGGCCGCGCCGATCAGATCCTGCAGCGCATGGGCGATTTCATGCGCGACCTGGAGCAGGCCCAGCAGGAGCTGTCAGCCACCACGTCCGAGACCCGCATGTCGGCCTGGGTGCTGGGACTGCTTCCGCCCGCCAGCGCGGTACTGATGGCGATCTCCAGCCCCGAGTTCTTCCAGCCCGTCCTGCACGATCCGCTCGGTCACAAGATCCTGCTGATCGCCCTGGGCCTGGAACTGCTCGGTGGTTTCCTGCTGTATCGCCTGGCCAAGTCGCTATGAGCATCCGCAGCGGAGGTTCCCGATGAGCGCAACTGCCTGGTTCGCACTGGCCCTGCTGGTCCTGGCCGCCGGCGTCGCCCTGCTCGGTGTGGGTGGCTGGGTCCGCAGCCATCGCGAGGACCGCAGTGCGGCAACGCTGAAGACCGCATTGCAGCCACGTGACCCGGTCGCCGATGACGCAGCCCGCAGGGATTCACTGGGCTGGCTGGAGCGCTTCGGACGGACGCTCAGCGGCGGGCGCCTGGAAGCCGCACTGCTGGCAGGCGAGGATCGCCTGCTGCTTGATCTGGCCGGCTGGAACACCCGTCGCGGCACGGCGATCTATCTGGGCCTGCGCCTGCTGCTGGCAGTACTGGTGCTGGCGCTGACCCTGGCCGTGAGCGATGCCACCGGCCTGGCCCGGATCATGGTGATCGTCGGCGCGCTCGCCGCCGGCCTGCTGCTGCCCAAGTTCGTGCTGGCCGCGTGGGTCAAACGGCGGCGGCGCGCCGTCAACAACGAGCTGCCGCTGCTGATCGACCTGCTGCGCCTGCTGCAGGGGGTTGGCTTCAGCATGGATCAGAGCCTGCAGACGCTGGGCGACAAGCTGCGCGACGCACTGCCGGTGCTCGGTGGCGAGATCCAGGAGGCGAACGTCGCCTACACCCATGGACGCACTCGCGCCCAGTCGCTGCGCCGGCTCAGCGATGTCTACGGCGATGACGACCTGTCCAGCCTGGTGCAGTTGATCCTGCAGGTGCACGCCCACGGCGGCGCGGTGCAGGAGCCGCTGCGCCAGTTCAGCATCCGGCTGCGCGAACAGCGCCGCAATGCGCTGAAAGAGAAGGTCGGCAAGCTCTCGGTGAAGATGACCGTGGTGATGATGCTGACCCTGCTGCCTGCACTGATGCTGGTGCTGGCCGGGCCTGCGCTGGTCGCGCTGGCCAAAACCCTGTCGAACATGGGATGACCGTCATGCCTGCTCTGCGCCACGCCTGTCTGTTGTTTGCTCTTGCCACTGCCGTCGCGGGATGCGCCTCGTCCACCCCGAAGTACCTGCGCGCGCCCACCCTGGCCGAGCCCGGGCCCGCGCCGCAGGACAGCCGCAATGCCTACCTTGAGCTGATCGAGCGCATGCAGCTGCAAGGGGCATGGTACGCCTCGCTGGCGCATGTGGATGCATTCCGCCAGCGCTACGGCGATCCTCCGGCGCTGCGCCTGCTGCAGGCCAATGCACTGCGCGAGACCGGCCAGACCGACGCCGCGGCCGCGCTGTACCGCGAACTCAGCAGCGGGCCGCAGGCCGCCGCCGCGGCACATGGCCTGGGCCTGATCGCCGCGCATCGCGATGACGAGGCCGGCAGCGAACTGTCGCTGGCCCGCGCCACCCAGCTGCAGCCGTTGAATACCGATTACCTGGGTGACCTGGGGTATGCGCGTCTGCGTGCCGGCCGCTTCGATCAGGCCCGCGAGCCGCTGGCCAAAGCACTGGAACTGTCACCGGGCAACGCCAAGGCGACCGCCAACCTGGCGCTGTGGGCGGTCCTGCGCGGCGACAACGCCACGGCCGAACGCCTGGCTGCGCAGGCCAACCTCAACGAAGACACCCGGCGCAGCATCCAGCAGCAGGCCCAGCAGATCCGCAGCCGGCTGCAGCAGCGCCAAGCCCAGGCATCGGCGGCCAGCAGCACGGCACGGATCGCCACTGTGCCATCCCGCGCCCCCGCCCCGGCCGGCAGCCGGCTGGCGGCCGAAACACGCCGTGACGCCCGCGATCGCGATCCCTCCCGTCTGCCGCCGTCGATGCTGGAGCGCTTCGGCACGTCCGACCACCCGACCGAGAACACGCCATGACCGCCATGACCCTGATCCGACGCCTGCTGCCTGCGGTCACCTGCTGCCTGCTTGCCACGGGAGCCCACGCACAGGCGCCACAGGCGCCGCTGACCGGCCAGATGCTGGGAGGCGGCCAGGCCGCCGGCCCGGCCGTCGCCCCACAGCAGGCCGAAGCACTGGCAACCGTCGACCTGGCGGCGCCTGCGCCGCCCCCGGCGATGCCAACCGCGCCTCCTGCTCCGGTGGCCGCCGCACCGGCTGCGCCACGGCGCAACGAGGTCGGTGATGCCACGCGCCAGCTGTTCCAGCTGCAGGCGTCCGGGCAACAGGCGGGCGCGCGGCTGCCGATCCTCGGCGACCAGGCAACCGCCAGCTACGCGCGCTACCTGAAGAGTTTCGAGCAGGACATCCCCGCCTTCTTCGACACGGATGTCGGCAGTTCCAAGAGCACCTCCAACTCCGGACGCTGAGGCATGCCATGAACCGCTCTCGCCAGCCCCGCTTCCACCGCCCGCGCGGCGGCATGTCCGTCACCATGATGCTGGTGATGCTGGCACTGGTGGCCATGCTGGGTCTGATCGAGGTCGGTTTCCTGTTCTGGGCCAAGCGCGATGCGCAGAAGGTCGTGGACCTGGCGGCGCTGGCAGGTGCGCAGCGACTTGAGCTGTGTACATCGAGCAACGGCGACAACAGCGCCGCGCGGCAGAGCGCACTCACGCAGAACCAGTTCCCCGGCACGGTGCAGGTCCGCTGCGGCAACTGGAGCGCCGCACGTGGAGGCAACCGCTTCAGCGAGACGGTCGACGCCAGCAATCCACGCAATGCGGTGCGGGTGGTTGCGACCCGCAGCGTGCTGCCGTTCTTCGGCCAGAACGAGAGCCTGCCGACCATCACCGTGCAGGCCGTGGCGCGCCGCTCGGAACCGACGGCGGTGTTCGCGGTGGGTTCGCAGCTGCTGCGCACGAACGGCAACTCGCCCTTGATGGGCACCCTGCGCCTGGTGGGGCTGGACGTTACCAACGCCACGGTGCTGTCGTACGACGGACTGGCGCAGGCCAACATCACACCGTCAGGCCTGCTCAATGCGCTCGGCATTCCGGTCACTGCCAATCTCAGCGTGGCCGACTTCAATCGCCTGCTGTCGTTGAACCAGGTTTCACTGGCACGGCTGGTGGACGCCACCGCCACGGTGGTCGGCCGCAGCACCACCGCGGGCGTGCAGCTGCGTGCGCTGTCCGACCTGGTGGCCACCCGCCTTGACATCAATCGGGTCAATATCGCGCTGGGCAGCCAGAACGGCGGCGGCGGACTGTTCGCCGAGGTGATCTCTCCCGACGGCACGGTGGGCAGTGCGCTGCAGTCGCAGATCAACGTGCTTGACCTGGTCAATGCAGCCATCTCCATCGCCAATGATGGCAATGGCGTAGCGGTGCCGAACCTCAACCTGCTCGGCATGGATATCAAGGCAGGTGTTGTCGAACCGCCGTCGATCGCCATCGGCGGTGTCGGTTCGCGGGCCTACAACGCACAGGTCCGGCTGATGGTCGACGTCGACAGCGACCGCCTGTTCGGGGTGGGGCCACTGCTCAACCTGCTGGGCACGCGCCTGCACCTGCCATTGCATGTGGACGTGGCCAACGCGATGGGAACACTGACCAGCATCCAGTGCAGCGCGGCACCGCCCACCGCCACCATCCAGGTGGACTCCTCGGTACTGCGCGCGTGCGTCGGCAAGGTCAATGCCGCCGACCGTTTCTCCAAGAGCAATGTCTGCGACGCCACCTTGCAGAACGAACAACTGCTGACACTGCTGGGACGGCCGCTGATCAACGACAAGATCACCCTGCCGGCGCTGACCGGCACGCAGAGCCTGACCCTGGCCGCCGGCCAGACCGGCACCACCCGGATCAATCCCCTGGCCGTCGGTGACGCGGTCTCGCACCTGGTCAACGAGCTGCTGCGTGTCCTGTCGGGCATGCTGAGCTCGCCGGCACAGGGCATGAATGCCAACGACACGGCCAAGGCACTGGCCGACCGCTACCTGCAGGCAGCGTTCCCCTCGGGCGGCCGCTACAACGTCGACCAGCTCATTCCCCTGCTGCGCGACGGCGACCCGTCGCGCAACCTGGCACCGCTGGGCAACTGGACGGTCAAGAAGGGCGTGCCAAAACCCTGCCTGATCGGGCTGGGCACCTGCTGGGAAGATGGCTCGGTCTGGGCAGGCTACCGCGCCACCGTGACGGGACAGGGCCTGGGTCTGCTCGACGGGCTGCTCGGCTCACTGGTCGGCGGGCTGCTCATCAACCGCTGCGACAGCCTGCTGGGCAACCTGATCGACTACAACGGCTGCGTCCGCACCAATCTGGCCTCGTACATCCAGACCGCCCCGGACGGCTTCCTCGACGCGGCGGCCGGCGGCGGTGTCACCGCGCCCGGCAACAACGTGTCCTGCAGCGGTGTGCTGTGCACCGTGCTGAACCCGGTGCTGGCCGCGCTCAAGCCGGTGCTCAACACCGTCGGCTCCCTGCTGAGCACGACCCTGGCCAGCCTGCTGGGGCTGGAGCTGGGCCGCACCGATGTCAACGTCCAGTCCATCCAGTGCAATGGCGCACAGCTTGTGTTCTGAGCCGGGCCGGCGCCCTTGGCGCCGCCGCCGCGCATGCTAGACTCCCGGGCGGGGAACACTTCCATCTCAACCCACACTCATCCGTGGATGGTCCAGACATGCGAGAAACTTCAGGGGGCACCGTCTTCGCCCGCCACGCGCGCGGCGCGGCACTGCTGGCCGTGGCCATGCTGCTGGCGGCACCGTCCGCACTGGCGGCGCGCAGCAGCCGCGAAGCCGCAGCCGAACCGGTACGCAGCAGCGCACCCGTGGTACGCAACACGGTGGACGAGCTCAAGCAGTTGATGGACGCACGCCAGCTGACCGAACTGCGTACCACGTACAACGGCAACTACGGCGCCAGCCTGCTTTTCAATGCCAGTACCCTGACCTACTACGTCGCCCTGTTCCAGGAAAAGAACTTCTGGCGCGTCATCAAGACCGATGCCGTCGACAACGCCGAGCGGGTCTATCGCACGTTCGTGCAGCAGACCGAACAGCTCGCGCAGGTCTACATCGATACCACCCGCCTGGAAGCCGGCAAGCGCTATACCGAGCGCCTGGTGGCCTACAACGAAGAGCGCCTGCGTACCCTGCAGCAGGAAATGGAGCAGCAGCAGGCGCAGTCGGCCCAGGTCAGCGCGTCACTGCAGCAGGCCCAGCAGCAGGCCGTCAGCCTGAGCACCGATGTGCAGAGCACCAACAGCCAGCTGGACGCCCTGCAGCGCCGCATCCAGATCCTGCAGGCCGAACAGGGCAACCCCGAATTGAGCCTGCCGAAGCCGGACAGCACACCCGCGCCGGCAGCGGCCAGCGACGTTCGCTGAATCCCCCGACAGAACCCGACAGCGGCGCCGAACGGCGCCGTTGTCGTTTTTGGCCTGATTGCGACCCGATTCAGCGGCAGGCCTCGAACACGGCATCGTCCCACTGCCTGCGCTGGACGAAATCCGCCCGGCGCGTTCTGGCCAGCGCCTCCGTGCGCATCCTGCGCGCCCGTGCACAGGCCGCAGCATCCGCACTGATCGGAATCAACGCCCCCTGTGCACGGCCCGATCGCCGCGTCGGCCTGCGTCCACCGTTACCCGTGGGGGTCGCCTCGGCGGTGAGCGGCGCACTGCCGCGCGGCAGCGACTGCTCGGCGGGCACTTCCCAGCGCCACTCCGCCTGCCCCTGGCAAGGCGTCTGCTGGTACAGCGCACGCCCGCCGTCCGTGCACTTGTAGACCTGGGTCTGCGCCGCTGCGGATGTCGCCAGCAGCATGGCCAGCAGCCCCCATCCCGGCAGAGTCCTCATCTTCACCCCCTCCCACGACCAGCACTCATGGTCGGTACGACGAGCGCCGCGCGCCAGAGCGATCCGCGTCACATCCGTGCTCATCCAGCACAGCCGTGCAAGCCACTGCATCGCCTCTGCGCTGTACTGCCACAGGCGACGGCCACCTTCGCCGCCGCCGTCCTTCCCTTCCGCCAAGGAAACCGCAATGAGCAACTACATCACCGTCAACGACGGCGCCCGCATCTTCTACAAGGACTGGGGCACCGGGCAACCGGTCGTTTTCGCGCACGGCTGGCCACTGTCCTCAGACGCCTGGGACCCGCAGATGCTGTTCATGGGCCAGAACGGCTTCCGCGTGATCGCCCACGACCGGCGCAGCCACGGTCGTTCCAGCCAGACCTGGGACGGCAACGACATGGACACCTACGCCGACGACCTGGCCGCGGTGATCGACGCATTGGACCTGAAGGACGCCATCCTGGTCGGCCACTCCACCGGTGGTGGCGAGGTGGCCCACTACATCGGCCGCCATGGCAGCGCGCGCGTGGCGAAGGTGGTGCTGGTCGGTGCGGTACCGCCACTGATGCTGAAGACCGCGGGCAACCCGGCCGGAACGCCACTGGAGGTCTTCGACGGCATCCGCAAGGGCACCGGCGGTGATCGTTCGCAGTTCTTCCAGGACCTGGCCACGCCCTTCTTCGGCGCCAACCGTGACGGCAACACGGTCACCCAGGGCATGCGCGATTCGTTCTGGCTGCAGGGCATGCTGGGCGGTGTGAAGGGCCAGTACGACTGCATCCATGAATTCTCGGAAGTCGACTACACCGCAGATCTGCAGAAGATCGACGTGCCGGCATGGGTCGTGCACGGTGACGACGACCAGATCGTCCCCTTCGATGCGTCGGCCAAGCTGTCCTCGCAGATCATCAAGGACGCCGAACTGACGGTCTACCCCGGCGCGCCGCACGGCCTGACCGTCACCCATGCCGATCGCTTCAACGCCGACCTGCTGGCGTTCGCCCGCAAATGATGTCCCGCGGCGGCGCCCCACTGCGCCGCCGCTCCTGCGGGGTAGCGACGGGTATTGCCCAGCGAACGTATCCAGCATCCGCCGGGCATTGCCCGGCGCTACCTGTCAGATATCGCTGTGATGGTGCGGTACCGCCGTGGGCAACGGGTCATGCCCGCCGACGAAATGACGTACCACCGGCGCGCGTTCACCACGGTGCAGGGCACGCAGCACTTCCTGGATCGCCTTGTCGTCGGCCGTGATGCGTTCGTGCTGGCGCAGGTGCTCCAGCCAGGACGGGGTCACGAAATACTCCAGATGGATGCCCGGGCTGGCCACATCTTCGACCACGCCCCACACTACCGCACCGTCGCGGCGCCGGACCGTGCCCAGCGCGCGCATCTGCGCCTGGAACGATGCACGGTCGGCGGCATCGATGCGGTATTCGATCGTCACCAGCACCGGCCCGCGATCGTTGGAGACCGGCACCGACAGTTCGGGCGCCGGCCAATGACCCGCAGGGCGCAGGTTGAGATCTTCGGTGCCAGCGATACGCACCCTCCACACCAGCAGCCCGCCGATGACCGCGCCTGCTGCCGCAACCAGCAGCGCCAGTTCCGGCGAAGTTCGCTGCGCCAGCGCGCCCCAGCATAGGCCACCGGCGGCCATGCCTGCCGAGAACACCATGATGTAAAGCGCCAGCGCTCTCGCCCTCACCCAGGCAGGAACCGCCGTCTGTGCGGCGATCTGCAACGAGGACAGCACCGTGATCCAGGCAAAACCGTTCACCAGCATCACCACCGGCAGCAGGTACCAGCTGCGGGTCAGCGCCAGTCCAACCAGGCTCAGTGCCAGCGCCAGCGTCGCCAGCAACACCAGCAGATCGCGGTCCAGCTGTGCGCGCAATCTAGGCAGCAGCAGCGCCCCGGCAACCGCGCCGATGCCGATGCAGCCCAGCAGCATGCCGTACTGCCCTGCACCGCCATGCATCTGCCCTCGCACCACTACCGGCAACAATGCGTTCATCGCCGCAGCGAAGAAGAAAAAGCCGACCGATTTGATCAGCACCGCCTGCAGACGCCCGGCGCGGCTGGCATAGCGCAGTCCGGCCTTCAGTCCGGCACCGAAGCCTTCCGGCGGCAGGCTCGATGCCTTCGGGTCACGCTTCCAGCCCCAGACCACGAACAGCATCGCAGCGAAGGTGATGGCATTGAAGCCAAAGGCCCACACGGCTCCCAGCTGGGCGACGATCAGGCCACCGACAGCAGGCCCGATCGAACGGGCGATGTTGATGCCGATCGAATTCAGCGCCACTGCCGACGGCAGCATCGGCTGCGGAACCAGCTCGGAGACGATCGCTGCCTGCGCCGGCATCGCCATCGCCGCGCCACATCCCATGCAGAACGTGAGCAGCACCAGCAGCTGCGGCGTCAGCATGCCGAGCGAGGTCAGCACCGCCATCAAGGCCGCCACTGCCAGCATCCATCCCTGGGTGGCCAGCAGGTACGTGCGGCGATCGACGATGTCGGCCAGGGTTCCTGCGGCCAGTGCCAGCAGCACGATCGGTACGGTTGTGGCTGACTGCACCAGGGCCACCATCAACGGTGATCCTGTGCGTTCGGCCATCACCCAGGCCGCGGCCACGTCATTGACCCACGTACCGATGTTGCTGGCCAGGATCGCCAGCCAGATCGAGCGGAACATGCGGATCTTCAGCGGGGACCAGGCACCTGCGGCCGGTGCGGGAGGTTGCGATGTGCGTGCATTCACCATTGCCATGCTCCAACGATCGAGGCGAACAACGTGTCCTGGCCACCGGCCTGCGTCAGCGCAGGACCGGCATCGACCCAGGCCAGCTGCAGCTGCCACTGCCAGTGTGCACTGGCCTGCCAGCGGGTTTCGGATTTGTACTGGCGGCCGATCCTGCGCGCGCCGCCTGCGCTGCCGGGCAACGCCACCAGCGGTGCGGGCGTGGTGTACACCGCATCGGCGCGGCGGTGCTTCCAGGCCATCTGCATGCCCAGTTCAGTGGTGACGGATTCGTGCAACCGCAGTGTGAGGGTTGGCTGCACGTCCATCAGGTTCGCCGGCGCCAGCAGGCTGGCTTCGCTGAAGTAGGCCGATTTCGGGAACAGGGCATTGAAGGTGCCCAGCCGGGCGTCGTTCCGGCGGCCATCACCACTGGCGATGTCGGCCTTCAGTCCCAGCCGTGGCTGCAAGGGCAGTTGCGGCCAACGCCAACCTGTATCGGTGGCCAGCGTCCACGCGCGGATATCAAGCTGCTCGCTGGTGGTCCGCAGCTCACCGCCCTGCACGACCAGCTCGCTGTTCCAGTCCAACGATCCGGCCTGGCCGAACCAGCGCGCCCCGAGAGTCTGCCGGCGCTCGATGCCGGCGCCTGCCGCGAAGCGGGCGTCCTCCCGGCGATAGTCCAGCAGATAGAGGTCCCACTGGCCCGGACCCTGGCCTGGCGCCGTGGTTGCATAGGCACCCCACAGATGCGCACCGCGTTCGCCACGGTCATCGAACGCACCCGGCCGGTTCTCCACCGGACGCAGTGCCATCAGCTCCAGCACGCCCAGTCCCCCCTCCCATCCGACCCTGGCACCATCGAAGGCGAGGCGGATGTTCGGTCCGTCGCGCACCGACAGCAGGCGCGAGCTGCCATGGCCCCCCTCCTGCCGCCCGAGCTGCACATGCAGGCCGCCGCGCTGCCAGCGCCAGTACGCCTGCTGCACGTCCAGCGCACCCCGATCGGTCCTGCCAGGTCCACCGGCCCTCCCACGCTCGCCGTGCACGCCCAGCTGCAGCATCGCCTTCCAGTCGCGTTCACCGTAGGTGGCCGACGCCAATGCGCGAAGCAGGCCGTAGCCATCCTCGCCGCCGCCGATACCGAAGCGGGTCGGGTCGTAGTACATGCCGCGCAGACGCATCGAGGCATCCCACTGCAACGTGCCATCAGCGGCATCGCTGCAGTAGCCCCCCTCGCAGGCGAGCGCAAG
Source organism: Stenotrophomonas sp. B2 (assembly GCF_014947095.1). Classification (NCBI taxonomy): domain Bacteria; kingdom Pseudomonadati; phylum Pseudomonadota; class Gammaproteobacteria; order Lysobacterales; family Lysobacteraceae; genus Stenotrophomonas; species Stenotrophomonas sp. B2. The sequence goes on from NZ_JADCQA010000003.1 coordinate 270,546, forward strand.
GGACGGCGCGGCCAGCAGGGCGAGGCTCAGAATGCGAAGCACGAGCATCCCATCGCACCCCAGAATGCGGTCAGATCATTGCTGGGTACTGCGTGGCGCGCGGCATGGTCGTGTGCACCGTGGGTCCTGCAGGCCGCACCATGGTGATGGTGATGCGCCATCGCCAGGCCGGTGGCCGCGCCGCCCACGTGATACCCCCCGAACCGGTTGACCGGCGACCAGTCCGGCATCGCCGGCGGCAGCTGCGGCGCCAGTCCGGCATAGTCTTCGCCGGCATGCACGATGCGGCCACCGACCACGGTAAGCACGCTGGTGATGTCGGCGATGCGGGCATCTTCGACGCGGAAGAAATCGGCCGAGAGCAGGATGAAATCGGCCAACTGGCCTTCCCTCAAGGTGCCCTTCACCGCTTCATCGCCGGAGAACCATGCGCTGCCCTGCGTCCACAGGCGCAAGGCCTGCTCGCGCTCCAGCAGGTTCTCCTCCCCATACAGCGCCAGGCCGCCGACGGTGCGCCCGGTGACCAGCCACGACAGCGCGACCCAGGGGTTGTAGCTGGCCACGCGGGTGGCGTCGGTGCCGGCGCCGACCGGCACGCCTTCGGCCAGCATGCGCTTCACCGGCGGCGTGTGCCGTGCCGCCTGCACGCCATAGCGTTCGACGAACGCTTCGCCCTGGTAGGCCATGCGGTGCTGTACCGCAATGCCTCCACCCAGTGCCCGGATCCGCTCGATGTTGCGCGGGGTGATGGTCTCGGCGTGATCGATGAACCAGTGCAGTCCATCGAACGGTACTTCGCGGTTGACCTGCTCATAGACATCGAGGATGCGGCCGATGCTCTCGTCATAGGTCGCGTGGATGCGGAACGGCCAGCGCTTCTGCACCAGCAGCTTCACCACATCATGCAGCTCCGGCTCCAGTTCCGGCGGCAGCTCGGGGCGTGGTTCGCTGAACAGCTCGAAGTCCGCTGCCGAGAACACCAGCATCTCGCCGGCGCCGTTGTGGCGCAGCAGATCATCGCCCTGGCGGGGCTGCAGGATCTCACTCCAGCCACGGAAGTCATCCACTTCCTTGCCTTTGTTCTGCGTGAACAGGTTGTAGGCGATACGCACGGTCAGCTGGTCGTCGCGGTGCAGCTGCTCGATGACCTGGTAGTCCTCGGGATAGTTCTGGAAGCCTCCCCCGGCATCGATCACCGAGGTGATGCCGAGCCGGTTCAACTCGCGCATGAAGTGACGGGTGGAGTTGGCCTGGTATTCGACCGGCAGGCGTGGCCCCTTGGCCAGCGTCGCATACAGAATCAACGCATTGGGCTTGGCCAGCAGCAGGCCGGTGGGGTTGCCCAGCGAATCGCGCACGATCTGGCCACCGGGCGGGTCCGGCGTTTCGCGGGTGTAGCCGCATGCACGCAGCGCCGCCCCGTTGAGCAGCGCGCGGTCATACAGGTGCAGCAGGAACACGGGCGTATCCGGTGCGATCTGGTTGAGCTCCTGCAGGGTCGGCAGGCGCTTCTCGTGGAACTGGGCGGCGGTGAAGCCCCCCACCACGCGCACCCATTGCGGCGCCGGGGTGCGATCGACCTGTGCCTTGAGCATGGCCATTGCATCGGCCAGCGAACGCAGCCCGTCCCAGCGCAGCTCCAGGTTGTAGTTCAGGCCACCACGGATGAGGTGGGTGTGACTGTCGTTGAGGCCGGGCACCAGTCGCCTGCCCTGTGCGTCGATGAGCGTGGCTTCGGCTCCCCAACCACGCATGATCTCTTCATCGCTGCCTACGGCGATGATGCGCCCTTCCTGTACGGCCAGCGCCTGTGCATGCGGACGGTGTGGATCGAGCGTGGTGATGCGGGCGTTGCGGATGACCAGTGTGTGCATGCGGCGCTCCTTGGGGGCGGAATCGAGGGCGGCACCGGCCTGTCCGGCAAGGCCCAGCGCCACGGCAGCGCCGGTGCCCAGTACGACGCTGCGGCGGCCGGGATCGAGTGGCTCATGGTTCATGCGATGTCTCCGGGAAATACGGGGCTGTCCAGCGCCCAGGCTCCCGGCCCGGCCAGCGCGATGGCCAGCAGGACGAGGGTCCACATCAGGGGGTACTCGGCGCCGGCGCGCATCCAGAACCAGCCCTTGGGCACGGCCAGCAGCACGGTGAAGCCGATGAACGCCGCTGCGGCCAGCGCAGCGATGCGTGTCTGCCAGCCCAGCAGTACGGCCATTCCGGACAGCACCTGCAGCCCGGCCAGCAGCAATGGCAGAGGCGCCGCCGACGGCAGGCCGAAGCCACGCAGTTCGGCCGCGAAACCGCTCAGGCCAGGGCCACCGAACCAGCCGAACAGCTTGCCCAGCGCGTGGGGCAGCAGGAAGCCGCCCGCCGCCACGCGCAGGATCAGCAGCGCCAGGTCGAGCCCCGGATCCATGGTCAGTGCCCGCCTTCCTGGGCGCCGAACATGGTCTTGGCGTACTGGATGCCGATGCCGTAACCGCCCGCGTGATCACGGGCGATGCCGGTGGTCAGGCCATAGGTCTCGCCGCGCGCCCAGTCGCGCTGCAGCTCCAGCAGGTACTGCACGCTGGTCATCGGCACCGCACCGGCCTGCACCATGCGGGCGATCGCCCGCTCATGTGCTTCCACGCTGACATCGCCGCAGGCGTCGGTGATCACGTACACCTGGAAACCCTGCTCCAGCGCTGACAGCGCAGGCCCCACGATGCACACGCTGGTCCACAGCCCGGCCATTACGAGGCGACGCCTGCCGATGCGATTGATCTCATCGATCACCGGCTGGTCTTCCCAGGTGTTCATGGAGGTGCGATCGAACACCTTCTGCCCGGGGAAGATCACCGGCAGCTCCGGAAACATCGGGCCGGAGAACGAGGTCTCCGCGACCGTGGTCAGCACCACGGGCACATTGAAACCCTGCGCGCCCTTGCTGATCAGCGCGACGTTGTTGCGCAGCGCCGAGATGTCGATCGTGTGGGTTGCAAATGCCATCTGCGACTGGAAATCGATCAGGACCAGTGCGTGATCGGTGGGCGATAGCAGGCCTTTGGCAGGAATTGCGGTAGCGAGGCTCATGGATGGACTCCGTTGCGAACAAGGGCAGGGGGAAGGGACAGGGCTGCATCTCCAGCCAGGTACTGGCCGGGGCTGCAGCCGGTCTCCGCGCGGAAGCTGCGGACGAAATGGCTCTGGTCGAAGAAGCCCAGCTGCTGCGCCAGGCAGGACATCGGCAGTTGCACGACGGGCAGTAGCTGACGGGCACGCTCGATACGGCGGCGGCGCACGTAGCGCAGTGGGCTCGCGCCGGTTCCGGTGCGGAACAGCCGCACCAGATGGAAGCGGCTCACGCAGGCCGCGTCAGCCAGCTCGGTGACCCGCATCGGCTGTGACAGATGTTCATCGATGTAATGCAGCGCACGCTGCAGAGCGGCAGCCTGCCGGGGCGGCAGCGCCGCGACGGTCGGAACAGGGCGGGATACGGTAGCCATGGAGGGGTGCCACGACGGGGTGCCCCATGGTGCGGGGCGCCGGCACGATGCCCTACCCCCGACGGACGAGGGCAGCACCTACCCGAATGGGGGAGACCGTCGCTCCAGCACACGTCGTCCGAACAGCCGCGCGTCCAGCGAGTAGGCACCCGGCCCAAGTGCCAGCAGGGCCAACGGCAGCAACGCCAGGGCCCACGGCACGGACTGCCAGAACAGGCACGGCACGGCCAGCAGCGCAGACAGCGGCGTCAGCACCCCCAGCAGCAGCGACAGGGCGACCAGCAGGCAGGCAGCCGTCAGCAGCCAGCCCGCGTCGGACGGGCGCACGCACAGCGCTGCGACCACGCACAGCCGCAGCCACAACAGGCCGGCGCCGGGACCGCGGTCAGGAAACATCACGAACAGGCGCTGCATGGAGAGTCTCTGTGGTCCATGCCGGCGTGATAGCCGAGTGCCGCGGCAGGCGCCTACCCCGTTCGGGTCACCCCGCACTGCCCCGCACCTGCGAGAATGCGCTGCATGCATGGCTGCCCCTTCCCTTCCCTGCGTCGCCTGACGGCGTTGCTGATGTGCCTGCTGCTGTGCATCGCCCTGCCCGCCCACGCCGTGCAGCGCCCGGCAGTGAGCAGCGGGCTGCCCGGCTACGAGCACACCGCCTGGCGGGTGGGACAGGGCGCACCCGGCGATATCTGGGACATCGCCCAGGATCGCGACGGCCTGCTCTGGCTGGCCACCGGCTCCGGGCTGTACCGCTTCGACGGGCGTCGCTTCGAGCGGCAGCCCGCACCGCCCGGCAGCCGATTTCCCTCCACCAACATGGTCACCCTGGTGCCCGGCGATGGCGATGCGCTGTGGATCGGCTATTTCCAGGCGGGCATCAGCCAGTTCGCCAATGGCCAGCTGCGCAACTTCGGGCGCGCGGAAGGGGTTCCGGTCGGCGTGGTGCCGCGCTTCAGCCGCGACCAGCAGGGGCGCCGCTGGGCCGCCATCAACGGCGGGCTGCGCTGGTTCGACGGCAAGCGCTGGCGGCCGCCACCGGCCAGCGCAGGCCTGCCCGAGCGGCGCGTGCAGTGGGTCCTGCAGGACAGCCGCAATACCTTCTGGGTGCTGGCCGACCTGAAGATCTGGAAACGCGCGCCGGGTGCCGTCCGCTTCGAGGACACCGGCATCGCTGTCTCGCAGATGGCCACGTTGGTGGAGAGCCCGCTGGGCGAGGTGTGGCTGGCCGACCGCGTGCGCGGCACCTCGCCGCTGGCCAACGCGGAGGGTGTGCTGCCACAGCACGAGCGCGAAGCACGCCGCCTGCCGGAGCTGGTCGCTGCGCGGCTGCAGTTCACCGCTGATGGCGCGCTGTGGGCGACGATGAGCCCGCACGGTGGGGTCGCCAGGGTCACGTTCGATGGCAGGCGCGCCGTGCGCATGGAACGTTTCGATTCACCGGATGGCCTGACCGCAACGTCGGCCGTGCCGATCATGGCCGACCGCGAAGGCAATATCTGGGTCGGCACCAATCTCGGCCTCAACCGCTTCCGCGCGCGCAGCGTGAAAACGCTGTCGGCCGGTCCTGCCGATCCGTATCGCTCGCTGGTCCGTGCCAGCGATGGCCGCGTGTATGGCTACGGCGAGGATCTGGCACCTTATGACCTGCGCCGGGAGCTGCTCGACGGCAGTGGCGCGCAACTGAAAGCCGCTGCACGCGGCGCGCCGACGCCGATCTGGCAATTCGACTGGGTCAATCTCGCGCGCACGCGTGACGGCAGGACGGCACGGATCGCACTGCCGGCGCCGTTCACCGGCCAGCCGCTGCACGCCCTGCTGTTTCCCGATGACGAGCAGGCCTGGGTCTGTACCGGCGAGCGCGGCGTGCTGCATTACGCGCAGGGCCGTTGGCAGCGCGAAACGCGCCTGCCCGAGCAGGCCTGTTCCTCCCTGGCAATGGACGACAACGGCCAGCTGCTGCTGGGGTATGCCGATGGACGCCTGCGCCATCTGGGTGATAGTACGATCGAGACCTTCGGTGCCGCGCAGGGGCTGTCAGTGGGGCCGGTCACTGCCCTGCTGAAGCAGCGCGATCTGTTGCTGGTCGCCGGCGAATCGGGCCTGGCCGCACGCCTGGGCGGCGGACGTTTCATGCCGGTACGCACCGACCTTGCGGGCGTGCTCGAAGGCATCACCGGCATGGTGGCCGATGCACAGGGCCGGCTCTGGCTCAACGGCAGCCGCGGCCTGGTGCGTCTGGACAGCGCGCATCTGCGGCACGCGCTGCGCGCCGGCCTGCCGGTGACGCCGCGCCTGTTCGATGCCGTGGACGGCATGCCGGGCGTCGCCCTGCAGAGCGGTCCGATCTCCACGGCGGTGCTGGCCGGTGACGGGCTGCTCTGGCTGGCCACCAACCAGGGCCTGGCATGGCTGGACACGACCCACGCGCACGTCAACAGCATGGCGCCGAGCGTCCGCATCGGCGATGTGCTGTACGGCAACGTGCACGAACCACTGCGTGACAATATGCGCCTGCCCGCTGGTACCACCCAGCTGCAGATCGACTACGTGGCCCTTTCACTGGCCCGGCCCGAACGCAACCGCTACCGCTATCGACTGTCGGGTGTCGACGAGGACTGGCAGGACGCCGGCAGCAGCACCCGCGCCTACTACACCAACCTGGCCCCCGGCAGCTACCGCTTCGAGGTGGAGGCCGCCAACGAAGACGGCATCTGGAGCCGGGTGCCGGCGCATCGCAGCTTCCGCATCGCACCGACCTTCATGCAGACGGTCTGGTTCAAGCTGCTGTGCGCGCTGCTGGTGCTGGCGGTGCTGGTGATGGCCGTACGGATCCGCAGCGGACAGCTGGCCGCGCTGTTCCGGGCCCGGCTGCAGGAGCGCAACGGCGAACGCGAGCGCATCGCCCGTGACCTGCATGACACGCTGCTGCAGGGCAGCCAGGGCCTGATCCTGCGCCTGCACGCGATCAGCCAGTCACCACAGACACCGGAAACCGTGCGCAGCCAGCTGGAATCGGCGATGCAGCTGGCCGAACGCAATCTGGCCGAGGGCCGCGAACGGGTCAACGCCCTGCGCGACGGTCCCTTCGCGGGTCGTGATCTGGCCTCGGCCCTGGCCGATGTGCACGCTGAGTACGCCGGCCAGGGCACCAACCCACTGCGCCTGACCGTGGAAGGCACCCCGCCCCGCCTGCAGCCGGATGCTGCCGAGGAGGTGTTCCTGATCGGCCGCGAGGCGATCCGCAATGCACTGCGGCATGCGCAGGCCAGCGCCATCGAGGTCGAGCTGTCCTACGGTGTCCGCTGTTTCCTGCTGCATGTCCGCGATGACGGCGTTGGCATTGCCGACGACCATGCCGGTGCCGGCCACTGGGGGCTGCAGGGCATGCGCGAGCGCGCGCAGCGGCTGGGCGCGGCGCTGAAGCTGTGGACGCGGCCCGGCCTGGGCACCGAAGTGGCGCTGTCGGTCCCCGCGCGCCGCCTCTATCACCGAAGGCCGTCGCGCTGGCGCTGGCCTTGGAGCAGACCTGACCATGACTGAGCTCTCCCCTCCCATCGGCGTGCTGGTGGTCGATGACCACCCGCTGCTGCGCGACGGCCTGGCGGCCCTGCTCGGCGCCCAGCCGGACCTGCGGCTGCTGGGCGAAGCTGCCGACGGTGAAGAAGCCATCGCGCAGTACCAGCATCTGCAACCGGACGTGGTGCTGATGGACCTGCAGATGCCCCGGCTGGACGGTGTCGAGGCCATCATGCGGATCCGCGCGCTCGACCCGCGTGCCCGCATCATCGTGCTGACCACCTACCGCGGCGACGTGCGCGCGGTGCGCGCCCTGCAGGCCGGTGCCAGCGCCTATCTGCTCAAGGACATGCTGCGCCATGAACTGATCGATACCATCCGCATGGTGGCCGGTGGTCGCCGTGCGCCTATTCCACCCGCGGTGGCCGCCAGCATCGCCGCGCACGTGGTGGAGGACCGGCTGTCGCCGCGCGAAACCGAGGTGCTGCGGCATGTTGCCGGCGGACTCTCGAACAAGCGCATCGGCGAACGCATGCAGATCTCGGAGCAGACGGTGAAAGCGCACATGAAGAGCCTGATGGACAAGCTGGGCGTCGGCGACCGCACCCATGCGGTCACCCAGGCCCTGCGCCGCGGCATCATCAGCCTGGACGACAGCGGCCACGATTGACGCGCGGCTGCGCGCGCAGCGCTCAGCGCAGGCGGATCAGCAGGCTGCCACCGGCACAGAGCGTCGCCAGCCATGCCACCCCATGCCACCCCCACTGCGCCAATGCCAGGCTGCCAAGTGCGCCTCCGGCCGCCATGCCGATGAACATGCCGGTGAACAGCACTGCATTGAGACGGCTGCGTGCGGCGGGCGCCAGGCCATACACCAGTGTCTGGTGGGCCACCAAAGCCGACTGGAAGCCGAAATCGAACAGCAGTGCGCTGGCCACCAGCAGCGGCAGCAGTGCCGCTGCGGGCAGCCACGATTCGGCGAGCAGCAGTGCAAAGCCAAGCAATGCCACCATGATCGCCAGGCGTGCCACTGCGGGGCTGCCCAGCCTGTCGGCGAAGCGACCGGCGAACGGCGCCGCCAGCGCGCCCGCCGCACCGGCAATACCGAAGGCGCCGGCGGCAGCACTGCCCAGTCCCAGACGCGCATGCAGCATCAGCGCCAGGGTTGACCAGAAAGCGCTGAAACCCACCGCCAGCAACGACTGGCTCGCCACCGCCCGGCGCAGCTGCGGCTGCTCCCGCCACAGCGACAGCAACGAGCCCAGCAGCGCCGGATAGCGCAGGGTGCTGGTGGGTGCGAAGCGGGGCAGTGCACGCGCCATCACCCCCCCCATCGCCGCCACGGACACGGCCGCCAGCACGAACTGGGTGCGCCAGCCCCAGGCCTCGGCCACCATCCCGCTGACCACGCGCGACAGCAGGATGCCCAGCAGCAGACCGGTCATCACCCGTCCGACCACCTGCCCGCGTTGCGCATCCGGTGCCAGCGCCGCAGCGGCAGGCACGATGTCCTGGGCCAGCGTTGCCATCAACCCGACCAGCAGGCTGGCCATCAGCAGGCCCGGCAGGTGCCCCGCCCCGGCCGCTGCGGCAAGTGCAACCGACAGCAGCGCGGACTTCAGCAGGATCAGCGACCGGCGGTCGAAACGATCCCCCAAGGGCGCCAGCAGCAGGATGCCCAGCGCATAGCCGAGCTGGGTCAGGGTCGGCACCAGACCTGCCGCGCGCTCGCCCGCGGACAGGTCCTGGGCGATCAGTCCCAGCATCGGCTGGCTGTAATAGAGCGATGCCACCGAAAACCCGGCACCGGCCGCCATCGCCAGTACCAGGGAGGTGGAAGGAGCCACGACCGGCGGGGCGGTCACGGAAAGCGTGGGGGTGGACATCAGCAACTCCAGTCAGGGAACGGGAGCTAGCCTGCGCCTATTCGCCTCACGTCTGTAGTAGGATCAAATGAATACTTTTCATACATGGTGCGTATGATGGACATGGCCCCGGGCGCCGACCGGCTCGACCTGCTGCGCACCTTCCTGCGCATCGTCGACGCCGGCAGCCTGTCTGCCGCCGCCGTGCAGCTGGGTACCACCCAGCCCACCGTGAGCCGCCGCCTGCAGGCACTGGAACGGCAACTGGGCCTGCGACTGCTGCACCGGTCCACGCATGGTCTGCAGCTGACCGAGGAGGGCATGCGCTGCCAGCGGCACGCGCAGCGGGTGGTGGAGGAATGGGAAACGCTCCAGGCCGAACTGCAGGGACAACCCGACGTGCTGCGTGGGCGCCTGCGTGTGATGGTGCCGCATGCGTTTGGACAGGCACAGCTGCTGCCGACCATGCTCGCCTTCCTCGCCCGGCATCCACAGTTGAGCCTGGAGTGGATCCTCGAAGACCGGCGCCCGGACTTCATTGCCGAGGGCGTCGACTGTGCGGTGCGGGTCGGCCCGGTGGACGAGCCACGCATGGTCGCGCTGCCGCTGGCCGAAGTCCCACGCATCGTGGTCGCCGCGCCTTCGCTGGTTGATCCCGATGCGGTGACCACCGCTGCACAGGCGCAGGCATTGCCCTGGATCTCCCTCGTCACCTACTACCGCGAACGCCTGCTGCTGTACGACGCACGCGGGCGTCCGCACACACTGTCGATCACGCCGCGCCTGCTCAGTGACAACCTGTTCGTGGTCCAGCAGGCGGCGCGTGCGGGCCTGGGTGCGGCGGTGGTATCGGCCTGGCTGGTCGCCGAGGATCTGGCGCACGGCCGCCTGGTCCAGTTGTTGCCGGGCTGGGAAGCGCCGCCCCTGCCGGTGCATGTGGTGTTTCCTGCCGCGCGCCAGCAGCCGGCGCGGCTGCGCGCCTTCATCGATGCGATGAAGGCCGCCCTGCCGCAGCTGCATGGCATGCGGCCGACTCCCGGTCTCAGTTCAACCGCGCCTTGATCAACGGTCGCAGCAGGTAGTTCAGGACGCTGCGCTTGCCGGTCAGGATGTCCACATCCGCCACCATGCCGGGAATGATCGGCAGGGCCTCGCCGTGCCGCCGCAGCTGGCTGCCATCGGTGCGGATCAGCACCTGGTAGAACGATTCCTTGCCCCGCGGCGTATCCTCCTCGATGGTATCGGCACTGATCTGCTCGACGGTGCCGCTGAGTTCGCCGTAGATGGTGTAGTCATAGGCGGTGATCTTGACCTTGGCCGGCATGCCCGGCACCAGGAACGCGACGTCGCGCGGCTTGACGCGGGCTTCCACCAGCAGCCGTTCCTCCACCGGAATCACCTCCATGATCGGCTCGCCGGGAGGAATCACGCCACCGCGGGTATTGATCAGCACCGTGTTGACCCGCCCACGCACGGGCGACAGGATCTCGGTGCGCCGCAGCTGGTCCTGCCGCTGGTGCACGATCGGCTCCAGTGCGGACAACTCCGCCTTCAGCTTGGAGCGTTCGGTATAGGCTTCCTGGAAATAGGTGTTGCGCAACTCGCTGAGCTTGCCGGTCAACGTGGCGATTTCCTGGGTCAGCTTCAACTCTTCCATCTGGCTGACGGCGTTGCGCGCGACCAGCGGCCGCACGATCCGCAGCTGGTCGCGCGCGATCGACAGCTGCTGGCCGATGGCTGCCGAACTCTGCTGCAATGTCGCACGGCGGGACTGGTACAGCTCCCGCTCCGAACGTGCCAGCGCGCTCCCGGCTGGAATGTCGTCCGGGAACTCGATGGCACCTTTGCCCAGCACCTCCGCATCCAGTCGCGCGATTGCGGCCCGCAGCACCTGCGACTGGTTGGCCGATTCCTCGTAGTTGGTGCGGAAGTGGGTTTCCTCCAGCCGCACCAGCGGCTGGCCCACTTCGACCAGGTCTCCCTCCTTCACCAGCAGGCGATCGAGGATGCCGCCTTCCAGGCTCTGGATCTTCTGCATGCGGCTGTACGGCACCACCCTGCCCTCGCCACGGGTCACCTGGTCCAGCTGCGCAAGCGCGGCCCAGCCCACGGCGATGGCCACCGTCGCCAGCAGCACCCACAACAGCGGTCGGTACACGGGATGCGTGGACGCCAGCAGTGGATCCGCAAGCTCGCGCCGCAGTCGCTGCGAACGCTTCTGCCGCTCAACCATGATGTCCTCCTGCGACCGCGGCGATCGGCTGCACCTGGTTGCCCTGCACCACCTGCTCCAATGGGCCGTCCATGATGATCCTGCCGTTGCGCATCACCACGGCACGCTCGACGAGGGCCAGCATGCTGCGCTTGTGGGTGGTCAGTACCAGCGTGCGCTGGCCGAGCCAACGCTGCAGGAACTGGATGACATGGGTCTCGCTCTGCTGGTCGAAGGCGGCGGTGGGCTCATCCAGCAGCACGACAGGCGGATCCTGCAGGATCACCCGGGCCAGGCCGATGGCCTGGCGCTGGCCACCGGACAGGCTGCCGTTGCCCATCACCAGCTGGTCCAGCCCCAACGGATTGCCGCGCACGAAAGGCCCCATGCCCACCGCATCCAGCGCCTCCAGCAGTTCCTCGTCCCGCCAGGCGGCACCTTCCAGATTGAGGTTGTCGCGCAGGCTGCCATGGAACAGCGCCACATCCTGCGGCAGATAGCCGATGTTGCGTGCGCGGTCACCGGGATCGATCTGTGCCAGCGCCACATCGTCCAGCAGCAGGCGTCCCTGCTGCGGCGTCACCAGTCCGGACAGAACACGCAGCAGGCTGGACTTGCCCGCACCGTTGCCGCCCAGCAGCGCCACACGCTGCCCAGGTGCGATGGACAGCGCATGCACGTCGACCACCCACGGCCCTTCGCCCAGCGCCAGGCGGACATCGTGCAGCTGGTAGGCACCCTGCAGGCGCGACCGGTGCACGAACCGGGCGCCCTGTGGGCGCTCCTGCTCGGCGCCCATCAACTGGTCCAGCCCCTCCATGGCGACGCGGGTGTGCTGCCAGCGCCCCAGCACCGCCGCAACCTGAGCCAGCGGCGCGATCGCCCGCGATGACAGGATCGAGCACGCCACCAGTGCGCCCACGGTCATCGCACCGTCATTGATGCGGTAGACACCGAAGGCAACCACACCCACATACGCAAGCTGCTGCACCACGGCCGCGCCATGGCTGAGGCTGGCGGTGAGCGTACTCGTCTTCAACGCCGTTCCCGCCAGCTGCGCCGTCAGGCTTTCCCAGTGCTTCAGGCTGCGGCCTTCGGCACGGGTGGCCTTCACTGATTCCAGGTGTTCAAAGGCCTCCAGCAGCACGCTGTTCTTCATCGCCCCTTCGCGCAGATTCTGCCGCGACAGCTCACCCAGCCGGCGCTGCGCGAGCACGCCCGGCAGCACCATCAGGACACAGGCCACCACCGGCACCCAGACCACATGCCCACCGATCAGCGCGATCAGCAGCAGGAACACGAACACGAACGGCAGGTCGCTGAGCAGCGCAGCGGTGGACGAGGTGAAGAAATCACGCACGCCCTCAAACTCGCGCACCTGCGTACTGAATGCCCCCATCGACGCCGGCTTGGCGTTGATCCGGGTACCGAGCACGCGGGCGAACAGCAGCGTTCCCAGCTGCAGGTCCATGCGCTTGCCGAGCACATGCAGCAGCTGCCCGCGCAGGACGCGCAGCACCCCTTCGATGATGACCGCCAGGGCAACGCCACTGGCCAGCACCCACAGCGTGTCGAACGCTGCCACCGGCACCACCCGGTCATAGACCTGCATGGCGAAGATCGCCGTCGCGATGGCCAGCAGGTTGGCCACGAATGCGGCGGCCCCCACCTCGACATAGGAGCGCCACAGCTGACGCAGTGGCCCGTAGAACCAGTGCTCGCCCCGGCCCGCGGCGAAATCGCCGACCCGGCCATCCGAGCGGAAGCGCGGTTTGGCGAACACTGCCGTACCACTGTACAGCGCCTGCAGTGCCTGCAGCGGCATGGCCTGTGTGCCACCCTCGGCCTGTGGCACCTCCACCTGCGCCTGGTCATCGCTGATCGCCGTCAACAACAGCGTGTTCCCATTGTTCAGCAGCAGCAGGACCGGCAGCAGATAGGCGTCGATGTCGGTCAGCTCGAAGGCCTCCACGCGCGCGTTCAGGTCCGCCCGCCGCAGCGCGCGTGGCACCCGCTGCAATGGCAGCCGCCCCTGCTCCAGAGCAATGCCGTCAACCAGCTCGGCAGCACCCAGTGGCCGGCCCAGCCGCTCGCACAGCAGCAGCAGGCCATCCTGCAGCGGGTCGCGCGGCGTGTTGCCGCTGCCGGTGGTAGTCGATTCAATGCGCGGCGTCTGCATGCGTCCTCCCTCCAAGCAACTCGCCCAGCTGCCCGATCTGGGCGGCAGCGCGATAATCGATACGGACCCGCTCCATGCGCAGAGTTGCCAGCTGGCGTTCGGCCTCCATCCGCTCGCGCTGCACGCTGAGCAGATCGATGATGTCGCGGCGTCCGACCTGGAACTGGTCGTGATACAGGCCGCCGACGTGCGTGGACTCCTCCACCTGTTGCTGCAGCGCCTGCTCACGCAGTACCAGCGCATCGGCGTTGTCGAACAAGGTACGCATCTTGCGCCGCAGATCACGGCGGGTGGCGTCGGCACTCCACTGCGCCGCCTCCAGTCGCTGCCGGGCCGCCGCCGGCCGCTGGAAATTGCTGAAGCCGCGCAGGACATCCATGCGCAGGCGCAGCGAAACCACCGAATCGTTCTCCATCTGGCCGCCGATCTCGCGGCGCAGCGCCGATGCCTCCACGTTGAGCTGTGGCTTCAATGCCGCGCGCGATTCGGCCAGCTCCGCCTCGGCTGCCGCGGCATCCTCGCGCGATTCCCGCAGCAGCGGCGCGGCCTCGATTGCTGCATCCAGGCCGTCACGCTGCCACGCCCGCCGTCCGGCAGGCAGGTCCGGCGCCTGCAGCGGGCCAGGATCCCGGCCCAGCAGCAGGGCCAGCTGGTTGTTGGCATCGCGCAACGCGCCTTCCTCGAACGCCAGCTGGTCCTGGCCGCGCGCGAACTCCAGCTGCGCGCGATCCAGCTCGGTGCGGTCGGCGTAGCCGCTGCCGCTGCGGTCGCGGGCCATGCCGCGGACGCCCTCGATCCGCTGCAGGAAGTCACGCACGGCCACCACTCTTTCGCGGGCGACCAGCACGTCCAGGTAGGTCTCGATGATATCCAGCGCTGCGTCGTCCCGGGCGACCTCCAGCGCTGCCAGATAACGGCGCTGGGTCGCACTGGCGGCCTCGACCTGGCTGCGCGTCCGGCCCCAGTCGAACAGCATCTGCGACAGCGTGACGTCGTACACCATCTCGGACATGTGTCCGGCCTGCGGTCCGCCAGAGACCTGCAGTGCGGGAAAGTAGCCCCCCCGTGCGATTTTCACGTCGGTGCCTGCCCGTTCCGCTTCGCTCAGCGCCGCACGCACCCGGGGATGGATCGCCAGTCCGGTCTGCACAGCCTGCTCCACACTCATCGCACTGGCCCCCGCCGGCAGGCCGCACAGCACGAGGAGCGCGAACGCTCCTCCTGCCCACCGCCTTCGGCTCCGCCGTTGCGGCATCAGGCCACCACCTGCACCGAGTTGTCCTCCACCAGCAGCGTGGTGCTGCCAAAGGTGTACACGTCGTAGGTCACACCATTGATCAACTGGGTGGTTCCGGTGTTGACCGCACCGATGACGTTCAGCACATCGTTGCTCTCGCCGGTGATCTGCAGCGTGTCGTTGCCATCGGTGATCGCCGCCACTTCCGCCGCAGTGAGGGTGAGCACGCTGCCCGAATCTCCCGTGCCCAGATCGATGCGCTCGATGTTGCTGAGCGTGCCCACACCGGCCGAGTTGTAGTCCAGGTCGATACCATTGGCCAGGATCAGGGTGTCGAATCCAGCCCCTCCATCGATGCTGACGAAGTTGGTGGCGGTGATCTGGATCGCGTCGTCGCCGTTGCCGGCCACCACGTGATCGCCACTGCCGACGTTGAAGATCAGATCGCTGCCATCGCCGCCGTTGATGTGCTCGGAACTGCCGTTGGCGCCGGACAGTACGTCATTCCCGGATGTACCGTTGACATCGATCTGACCGATGTTCAACGACAGGCCGTTCGGACTCAGCGTGACGCCGTAAGCAGCGCTGTCGTTGCCGTTGGAATCGGTAGATACCAGATTGAAGGATATCTGCGACCCAAGGTTGAGGATATCGGTGATGTTCAACCCGAGCTGGCTGAGGATGGTCGGACTGAGCAGGTTCAGCGAGAAGTTGCCGGAGGAATCGGCCTGGATCGGCAGCAGCTCGACGTTCAGCGCGGGCGTGATCACCCGGATCACAACGCTCGAATCCGGCTCGGTGGTGCCACTGAAGCCAAAGCGCGGATTGAGAGGATTGAGGCTGACGTCCACCCCGAAGTTGCCGATGGTGACCGGCTGTTCGATGCTGGTGCCGATGCCGATGCTGGCCACGTTGCTCGGATTGCCAGCCGGATCACTGCCCACGACCGACACCTGTGCGTTGAGCAGCTGGTCCCAGGTGAAGTCGATATCCAGATCGGTGAGCAGGTTCAGCGACGCCAGGCCACTGTTGTCGGCGGTGACCGTCGCCGTGGCCGTCACACCTCCTACCGTCAGCGTGACCGTCAATTCGGTGCCGGGTTCGGCGGAAATGGTCAGCAGATTGCCGACCAGCGACAGCACCGGGGTTGCGGGTGGAACTGTATCGATGGTGAAGGCTTCCGGCGCCGATGCGGTGCCACCGGCGACTTCGGCGGTGATGGTCGATGCGCCTTCCGGGAACGGCCCCATGCCAGCGGGCGGCGTCAAGGTCACGGTCACCGAACCGGCCGCGATGTCCGCAGCGGTCAGGGTGTGGCTGACATTGGCCTCGTAGCCGTTCTGGCCCGCGAACCTGACGGTGATGACCTGCCCGACCTGCATCGTCGGGCGAACGGTCACGTCGACCTGGATGCCGTCGCCGATTTCCGCAGCATTGATCCACGTGTCGGCGGCCTCCGGCACGCTGATGTCCGGTGGCGCAAGATCGGGGGCATTGATCGTCGCCGGACCGCTGGTATTGCCCGCCAGATCGATCGCGACCGCAGAGATCAGCTCGCCGGCAATCAACGGTGGTGCGAACGGCAGGCTGAAGTTGCCGCCGCCATCCACATTGACGGTGATCGGATTCGCGGTGTCTCCATTGACCACAATCCGGACCTGGCTGTTGGGCTCGGCCGTGCCGCTCAGCAGCGTGCCGTCAGCACTCACGCTGAGCAGCGGCGCCGGCGGCGCCACGGCGTCCACCGTGGTGGTGGCCAGGCCGCTGTTGTTGCCCGCCGCATCCTGCGCGATGGCATTGACCACTGTGCCGTCGGGCAGCGGTGTGCCCGGGGTGAAGCTCCAGTTGCCGCTGCCATCGGCGGTGGTTTCGCCGATGGGATTGCCGTTGCCATCAGTGAGGATCACCGTCGCGCCGGCTTCAGCCGTGCCGCTGATGACGCTGCCGTTGCTCGGATCGATCACCGGTGCCGGCGGCGCCACCGCGTCCACCGTGGTGGTGGCCGGGCCACTGGTATTGCCCGCCGCATCCTGCGCGATGGCATTGATCACCGTGCCGTCGGGCAGCGGCGCGGCCGGGCTGAAGCTCCAGTTGCCGCTGCCATCGGCGGTGGTTTCGCCGATGGGATCGCCGTTGCCATCGGTGAGGATCACTGTTGCACCGGCTTCAGCGGTGCCAGTGATGACGCTGCCGTTGCTCGGATCGATCACCGGGGCCGGCGGCGCCACCGCATCCACCGTGGTGGTGGCCGGGCCGCTGGTATTGCCTGCCGCATCCTGCGCCACCGCGTTGATCACGGTGCCGTCGGGCAGCGGCGCTCCAGGAGTGAAGCTCCAGTTGCCGCTGCCATCGGCGATAGCCTGCCCGATCGGATCGCCGTTGCCATCGGTGAGGATCACCGTGGCACCCGCTTCGGCCGTGCCAGTGATGACACTGCCGTTGCTCGGGTCGATCACCGGGGCCGGCGGCGCCACCGCGTCCACCGTGGTGGTGGCCGGGCCGCTGGTATTGCCTGCCGCATCCTGCGCCACCGCGTTGATCACGGTGCCATCGGGCAGCGGCGCTCCAGGGGTGAAGCTCCAGTTGCCGCTGCCATCGGCGGTGGTTTCGCCGATGGGATCGCCGTTGCCATCGGTGAGGATCACTGTTGCACCGGCTTCAGCGGTGCCAGTGATGACGCTGCCGTTGCTCGGATCGATCACCGGGGCCGGCGGCGCCACCGCATCCACCGTGGTGGTGGCCGGGCCGCTGGTATTGCCTGCGGGATCCTGTGCCACCGCGTTGATCACGGTGCCGTCGGGCAGCGGCGCTCCAGGGGTGAAGCTCCAGTTGCCACTGCCATCGGCGATAGCTTGCCCGATCGGATCGCCATTGCCATCGGTGAGGATCACCGTGGCGCCGGCTTCAGCCGTACCGCTGATGACACTGCCGTTGCTCGGGTCGATCACCGGGGCCGGCGGCGCTACCGCATCCACCGTGGTGGTGGCCGGGCCGCTGGTATTGCCGGCCGCATCCTGCGCCACCGCATTGATCACGGTGCCGTCGGGCAGCGGCGCACCAGGGGTGAAGCTCCAGTTGCCGCTGCCATCGGCGATCGCCTGCCCGATCGGATCGCCGTTGCCATCGGTGAGGATCACTGTGGCACCGGCTTCGGCCGTGCCAGTGATGACACTGCCATTGCTCGGGTCGATCACCGGCGCCGGCGGCGCCACCGCATCCACCGTGGTGGTGGCCGGGCCGCTGGTATTGCCCGCCGCATCCTGGGCCACCGCGTTGATCACGGTGCCATCGGGCAGCGGCGCTCCAGGGGTGAAGCTCCAGTTGCCGCTGCCATCGGCGGTGGTCTGCCCGATCGGATCGCCGTTGCCATCGGTGAGGATCACTGTCGCGCCGGCTTCGGCGGTGCCAGCGATGACGCTGCCATTGCTCGGGTCGATCACCGGGGCCGGCGGCGCCACCGCATCGACGGTGGTGCTGACCGGGCCGCTGTTGTTGCCCGCCGCATCCTGCGCGATGGCATTGATCACGGTGCCGTCGGGCAGCGGGGTAGCCGGGGTGAAGCTCCAGTTGCCGCTGCCATCGGCGGTGGCTTCGCCGATGGGATCACCGTTGCCGTCGGTCAGGATCACCTTCACGCCGGGCTCGACGGTGCCGGTGATCACCGTGCCGTTGCTGGCATCGAGCGTCGGCGCCGAGGGCGCGACCGCATCGACGGTCGTGCTGACCGGGCTGCTGTTGTTGCCGGCCGCGTCGCGCGCCAGTGCATTGATGACGGTGCCATCGGGCAGAGGCGTGCCGGGCGTGAACGACCAGTTGCCACTGCCATCGGCGATGGTCTGCCCAATCGGAATACCGTTGCCGTCAGTGAGGATCACTGTCGCACCGGCTTCGGCGGTGCCGCTGATGACGCTGCCGTTGCTCGCGTCGATCGTCGGTGCCGGCGGCGCGACCGAATCGACCGTGGTACTGGCCGGGCCGCTGCCGTTGCCCGCCGCATCCTGTGCCACCGCAGTGATCACCGTGCCATTCGGCAACGGTGTAGCCGGCGTGTAGCTCCAGTTGCCGGCGCCATCGGCGGTGGTCTGGCCGATCGGGTTGCCGCTGCCATCGGTCAGGATCACTGTGGCACCGGCTTCGGCTGTACCGCTCACCACACTGCCGTTGCTCGGGTCGAGCACCGGCGCCGGCGGCGCCACCGTATCCACGGTGGTCGTGGCCGGGCCACTCGCGTTGCCTGCCGCATCCTGGGCCACCGCCGTGATCACGGTGCCATCGGGCAGCGGCGTGCCGGGCGTGAACGACCAGTTGCCACTGCCATCGGCCGTGGTCTGCCCGATCGGATCGCCATTGCCGTCAGTCAGGACCACCGTCGCGCCGGCTTCGGCGGTACCGCTGATCACCGCACCGTTGCTGGCGTTGATCACCGGCGCCGGCGGCGCCACCGCATCGACGGTGGTACTGGCGGGGCCGCTGCTGTTGCCGGCCGGGTCCGTCGCGATGGCGTTGACCACCGTGCCATCGGGCAATGGCGTGGCCGGAGTGAAGCTCCAGTTGCCACTGCCATCGGCCGTGGTCTGCCCGATCGGGTTGCCGCTGCCATCGGTGAGAATCACCGTGGCACCCGCTTCTGCCGTACCGCTTACCACACTGCCGTTGCTCGGGTCGATCACCGGTGCCGGCGGTGCCACCGCGTCCACCGTGGTGCTTGCCGGGCCACTGGTGTTGCCCGCCGCATCCTGGGCGACCGCAGTGATCACCGTTCCGTCCGGCAGCGCTGTGGCGGGGGTGAAGCTCCAGTTACCGCTGCCATCGGCCGTGGTCTGCCCGATCGGGTTGCCGTTGCCATCGGTGAGAATCACTATCGCACCGGCTTCGGCGGTGCCGCTGATCACCACGCCGTTGCTGGCGTTGATGATCGGTGCCGACGGTGCCAGCGCATCCACGGTGATGCTGGCCGGGCCACTGCTGTTGCCGGCCGGGTCCGTCGCGATGGCGTTGACCACCGTGCCGTCGGGCAATGGCGTGGCCGGGGTGAAGCTCCAGTTGCCGCTGCCATCGGCCGTGGTCTGCCCGATCGGAGTGCCGCTGCCGTCGGTCAGCACGATGACTGCATTGGCCTCTGCAGTGCCACTGATCTCGACCCCATTGCTGGGATCGATCACGGGCGCCGGCGGCGCAACGCCATCGATGGTGATGGCCGCCGGCGCACTGTCGACACCCGAAGGACTGCGCGCGATCACGTTGACCACGGTCCCATCGGGCAGCGGTACGCCCGGGGTGAACGACCAGTTGCCACTGCCATCAGCCGTGACCTGGCCGATCGGGTTGCCGCTGCCATCGGTGATGATGACCGTATTGCCCGGATCTGCAGTACCGCTGATCACCGAACCGTTGCTGGGATCGATCAGCGGAATCGAGGGCAGCGAGCTGTCGACGGTGGTGCTTGCCGGTGCGCTGGTGTTGCCTGCGGCATCGGTCGCGGTGACGTTGACCACCGTGCCATCGGGCAGCGGCGTGGCGGGGCTGAAGCTCCAGTTGCCACTGCCATCGACAGTGGCCTGCCCGATCGGATTGCCGTCGCCGTCGGTCAGCGTCACGGTGCTGTTCGGTTCGGCGGTACCGGTGAGGACGTTGCCATTGCTGGCATTGACGACCGGCGTTGGCGGCGCCACCGCATCGACCGTGGTGCTGCCCTGCGGGCCGGTGTTGCCGGCCGCATCCTGCGCGACCGCGTTGACCACCGTGCCGTCAGGCAGTGCCGTGGCCGGGGTGAAGCTCCAGTTGCCACTGCCGTCGGCGGTGGTCTGCCCGATCGGGTTGCCACTGCCATCGGTGAGGATCACCGTGGCGCCGGCCTCGGCGGTGCCGGTGATCGTCGTGCCATTGCTCGGGTCGACCACAGGGGCCGGCGGCGGCAGCGCATCGACGGTGATGGCCGCCTGCGGGCCGGTATTGCCGGTGGCATCGGTGGCGGTTGCCACGATCACCGTCCCGTCCGGCAGCGGCGTGCCGGGAGTGAAGCTCCAGTTGCCACTGCCGTCGGCGGTGACCTGGCCAATCGGATTGCCGCTGCCGTCGGTCAGGATGACCGTGCTGCCAGCTTCGGCAGTACCACTGACGGTGGTGCCGTTGCTGGGATCGATGACCGGCGCCGGCGGCGCACTGGCATCGACAGAGACGGTGGACGGCGGACTGGTATTGCCTGCCGCGTCCACCGCCACGGCCGTGACGACGGTGCCATCGGGCAGCGGGGTGGCCGGCGTGTAGCTCCAGTTGCCGCTGCCATCGACGGTGACCTCCGCGATCAGACCACCGTTGCCATCAGTGAGGATGATCGTGCTGTTGGGCTCGGCGGTACCGCTGACCGTGTTGCCGTTGCTGGGATTCAGCACCGGCGTCGCCGGTGGCAGCGCGTCCACGGTGATGCTGGTCGCGCCGCTGGTATTGCCAGAGGCATCGGTGGCGGTCGCGCTGACGACGCTGCCATCGGGCAGCGGCGTAGCGAGCGGGAACGACCAGTTGCCGTTGCTGTCGACCGGGGCCTGACCGAAGGGATTACCGCTGCCATCGATCAACGTGACGACACTGCCCGGCTCGGCCGTGCCAGTGAGCGTGATGCCATTGCTCGGGTTGACCACGGGTGCGGCAGGTGCGACGGCATCGACCGTGATCGACGAAGGCGCACTGGTGTTGCCGGTGGCATCGGTGGCCGTGGCGTTGATCACGGTGCCATCAGGAAGCGGCGTCGCCGGAGTGAAGGTCCAGTCGCCAAAGCCATCGGCGGTGACCTGCGCAATGAGATTGCCATTGCCGTCGGTGAGCGTCACCGTGCTTCCCGGCTCGGCGGTGCCTACGATCAGGGTGCCATTGCTGACGTCGAGCACGGGCGCCGACGGCGCCTGCGAGTCGATGGTGACGCTGCTGCCGACGCTGGCGTTGCCGGAGCCATCCACTGCCACGGCGTTGACCACCGTCCCGTTGGGCAGCGGCGTGGCGGGTGTGTAGCTCCAGTTGCCGCTTCCATCCACCGTTACGCTGGCAATCGGATCACCATTGCCATCGGTGAGGATCACCCTGCTGCCAGGCTCGGCGGTGCCAGTGACTGCGCTGCCGTTGCTCAGGTTCAGCACAGGCGCGGCCGGTGGCACCGCATCCACCGTGGTGCCGCCCTGCCCGCCGGTGTTGCCTGCCGCGTCGGTGGCGGTGGCATTGATCACGGTACCGTCCGGCAGTGGCGTGGCCGGGGTGAAGCTCCAGTTGCCGTTGCCGTCAGTGGTGGTCTGGCCTATCGCAGTGCCGCTGCCGTCAGTCAGCGTCACGGTACTGCCGGGCTCGGCCGTACCGCTGATGCTCGTGCCGTTGCTGGGAAGGACGACCGGGGCGGCCGGAGCGACCGCGTCAACGATGATGCTGGCGCCGGGGCCGGTGTTGCCGGTGGCGTCCGTGGCACTGGCGTTGACCACGGTGCCGTTCGGAAGCGGCGTGGCCGGGGTGAAGCTCCAGTCACCGTTGCCGTCGGCGGTGACCTGCCCGATCGGATTACCGTTGCCATCGGTCAAGGTGACCGTGCTGCCGGGCTCGGCGGTTCCGCTGAGCGTGGTGCCGTTGCTGGCCTCGAGTATGGGCGCGGCAGGCGGCTGCGAATCCACGGTGACCGTTGCCGGCGGGCTGCTGTTGCCTGAGGCATCCTGGGCAACCACCGTGACCACCGTGCCATCGGGCAGCGGCGTGCCGGGGGTATAGCTCCAGTTGCCGCTGCCATCGACGGCGACTTCCGCAATCGGATTGCCGTTGCCGTCGGTCAGCACCACCGTGCTTCCGGGCTCGGCGGTGCCCGTGAGCGTGCCGCCATTGCTGGGCTCCACGGTAGGCATGGACGGCGCGACCGCATCGACCGTGATGCTTCCCTGGCCGCTGGTGTTGCCGGCCGGATCGGTTGCGGTGGCATTCACCACCGTGCCGTCCGGCAACGGCGTGCCCGGGGTGAAACTCCAGTGGCCATCGCCATCGGCGGTGACCTGGCCGATCGGGTTGCCATTGCCGTCGGTGAGGGTCACCGTGCTGCCGGCCTCGGCGGTACCGCTGATCGTCGTGCCGTTGCTTGGATCGATGACCGGTGCGGCAGGCGCAACGCCATCGATGGTGATCGACGTGGCGGGGCTGGTATTGCCGGCCGCATTCTGGGCCACGGCAGTGACCACGGTTCCATCAGCAAGCGCCGCAGGCGGCGTGAAGCTCCAGTTGCCGCTCGCATCCGCTACCGTCTGGCCGATCGGATTGCCATCGCCATCCGTAAGCAGGATGGTCAGGCCCGCGCCCGCCGTTCCGGAAATCACACTGCCATTGCTGGCATTCACCAGCGGCGCGTCGGGATAGTCGGGCGCCTGCACCGTGACCGGCGGACTGCTGTTGCCGGCCGGATCGGTCACTACCACGCTGATCGTCTCGCCTTGGGTCAGCGGTGGATCCAGTGGCACCGTGAACTGGCCGTCGCCGCCGATCACCACGGTGGCATCGGGCTGGCCATCGCCATCGGTATCCACGCCCACCGTTGCTCCCGGCTCACCGCTGCCGCTGATGCTGCTGCCGTCGTCAGCCACCACCACGTTGCTGGCCGCTGCAGGCGGTGTCGTATCGGGGGCCGTCGCCTGCCCCGGTCCGCTCACGTTGCCGGCGGCATCGACCAGCGTCACGCTGACGCTCTCGCCGTTGGTCAACGGCGGCGACAGGGTGACACTGAATCGCCCATCGGCACCCACCGTTCCGGTCGCATCAGGCTGCCCGTCACCATTGGTATCGACGCGCACCGTGGCACCGACTTCACCGCTGCCGGTAAGCGTCCGGCCGTCTGCACTGAATGCCAGCCCGGTGGGTGCGGCCGGCGGCGTGGTATCGGGTACCGGGGGATTCTGCGGTGGATTCGGCGATCCGCCACCGCCGCCGCTGTCGGCCAACGCCACCGCTGCGCCGACCGCGGCCAGCCCGCCCAGCACCATCGCGCCGCTGATGCCACTGCCCGCGCCCGCGCCCGCTGCCGTCAGCGAGTCGAATCCAGCCAGCGTCTCCTGCGGCAGATAGCTCGCCGCCAACGGCCCATCGCTGGCCACCACCGGCAGATCGACGGCCACGAGCTTCTTGTCATCCACCAGGAACAGATGGCTGGGCGATTGTCCTTCAGCATAGAAGTTGACGATGCGGACGTTCTCGCCGGTCTTCAGCTGCACCACGAGATCCTGGCCGTCCTTCACGTAGCCGGCGACCTGGTCTGGATCGATGTCCAGTGCGACGTTGCTGCTCTGCTGCAGCGTCACGACATCATTGCGGACGGTGGTGGCGGCGGTATCGGAGCTGATCGATTCGCTTGCCGGGACAACCTTGACGCGGATGGCCATGGGACATTCCTCTCTACAGGCGCACCGCCATGCGCACAACGACGTCACGCACAGCGATCACGCTGGCACGGCGGCACGGAATGGATATGTTTTCGCGCGAAGCCACTGCCAACGGGCAAAACGCCTGCTGCCGGATACGTGCTTCGGATTCTTCAGGCGACCGGATGCAGCGATGCGACGCGCCCGGTCGTGGTGCGATGCAGCGCTACAGCGTGGGCGCGAGATGCAGATGCATGAACGACAATCCTCTTGTCTGGAATCGCCGACGCGCGTTCAGCGACGCGGTCAGGGCCGTCGGACGTCGGCCATTGCTCCCCGTCCGCTGCGGGAGGGTATACACCGCGTCGAAGTGAACGTTCCATGCAGATCGCGTGCATGCGGCCTTCATCGCGCAGGTCGTTGAAAGCTCTGTGACGCAGTTGGCACGTCATTACGCTGGAACACCCGTTTTCACGGGAAAAAAATGCGATCCAAATTGACGCTTCAGGCTCGTTTTGCGCAGCGCAAAACGAACGAAGGAACGGTCGGGAGTGCCCGCAGCAACGCGTGGCGACTCCCCCGTTCCCCTCATCACTACAGCGATGACTGCGTTCAGTCCGCTGATCGGGCCTTGTCTGCTTCATCGTTCCACGCGGCCACGCGCGCACGGGTGTCGGCCAGCATCTTGTCCAGCGCTGCACGATCATGCACGTGGCCGCGCAGGATCACGCTGTCGATCTTCCCGGTCGCGGCGATGTCCTGCAGCGGATTGGCGGTCAGCAGTACCAGGTCCGCGGCCTTGCCCGTGGCCACGCTGCCGTAGCGGTCCATCTGCCCGAACCAGGCCGGGCCAGACCGCGTGGCCGCTGACAGGGCCTGGGGCGGTGTCAGCCCTTCCTGCACGAACAGCTGCAGTTCCTGGTGCAGTCCGATCCCGGGATAGTTGAACGAATTGAGGAAGCCGGCGTCGGTGCCGGCAATGATCGTCACACCCGCTTCCTGAAGCATCGGCAGCACCGCGGCCACCTGCCGGTACTGCGCATGCCGCGCCTGGATCTGTGCCGGCGTGGCCTTGGCCGCGCGCTCCACGCGCCACTGGTAAGTGGCACGCAGGCCTGGGCCGATGTAGGCCAGATAGGGATCGTGGGCATGATCGTCCTGGTCGAGGAAGTCGAGAATGCGTCCGCCGTTGAGTGTGGGCGTCACGAACACGCCTCGACGGGCGAAATCACGATACGCGCGCATCGCGGTGTCACGGTCGAAACTGGCATCCAGCTGCCGGTTGGCTTCCGCACGATCGATACGTCCGGCGCCGAAATCGGCTGCAATCCGCGCCTCATCCCTGCTGCCCGCCTTGAACGCATAGTCCAGGTGTTCGATCGACGCCAGGCCAGCATCGACCGCCTGCTCCACGGTCAGCGCCATTGGGATATGGCCCGATGCCCTGAATCCTGCCTTGCGCGCGGCGTCGGCCGAGTACAGGAACAGTTCCGGTGTCAGCGTACTGTCCGTGATCTTGACGAAGTCAACCTTGTCGCGCTGCAGGCGCGTGATCGCCTGATCGGCATCGGCGCGGCTGCCGACTTCGATCGTCCCCTTCCAGACCGGCTTGATGCCTTCGATCTTGGCGCCGGAGCTGAGCAGGCGTGGACCGAACAGTGTGCCGGCGGCGATCTCGCCACGCCACTGCAGCACCTGCTGCGGCAGATCACCCGAACAGTCGCGCACGGTGGTGATGCCATGGGCGACGTACAGCGGCAGCAGTGCCTTGTTCTCTTCGATCAGCGCAGGGCCTCCACCGAAGTGCACATGCATGTCCCACAGTCCCGGAATCAGGTACTTCCCCTGCGCATCCAGCTGCCGGCCCGCGCGCCACTGGCCCTCCAGCCCTGCGTCAGGGCCGACCGCAACAATCGTCTCGCCGCGGATCACCACGCTCTGCCCCGGCAGGGTGCGGGCGTGCTCCACATCGACCACGGTGGCATTGCGGATCAGCAGATCGGCACGTTCGGCCGCAGCTGCGGACAGCGGTGCGCAGGCGAACAGCACAGCAAGGGACAACGGGCGGAAACAGAACATGGAGAATATCCTGATGGGCACGGCCAGCGTGCGGAATGGAAGGAGCAGATATCAGCGTGTCGCGCCATGCTGGCGCAGCAGGGTTTCGATCGCGGCGAATCCGCGCTGGCGCGCATGAGCCAGCGGCGTCACGCCCTCGCCGTCGGCCAGCTCAGGATCGGCGCCCGCTTCGAGCAGCAGCTGCACGATCTGCGTGTGGCGCGGCCCTCCGTCGCCGAGCAGGATCGCCTCCAGCAGCGCCGTCCACTGCAGTCGATTGACGTGGTCCACTGCCACGCCCGCACGCAGCAGCATGCGCACCGTGGTGACGTGGCCACGCTCGGCGGCGGGAATCAGGGCGGTGCCGCCATAACGATTGGTGCTGCTCAGGTCTGCACCATGGCTCAGGGTCAAGGCCAGGATCCCGTCCAGTCCGCGCGCACCGGCGTACAGATAGGCACTGTCCTGCAGCCTGTCCTTGGCGTTGACATCGGCCCCCGCCTCGATCAGCACGCGCGCCGCGTCCACGCGGTTGCCATGGGTCGCCAGCAGCAGCGCGGTGCGGCCCTGTGCGTCGCGCGCTTCCAAGGCCGCGCCATCGGCCAGTGCCTGGCGCACCGCTCCGGCATCGCCGCGGCTGGCGGCCTCCCGCAACCGCGTGTCGGCTTGGCCGGACGGGTCTGCGGCACAGGCCGGAAATGCCACGGCCAGCAGGCACAGCAGAAGCGCGCGCCGTGAGGGCGCAGCCCAGCGCAGGCAGCGGTGTTGCAGGTACATGATGAACCCTCCGGAATCAGTCGGCCGGACGTTGCCGGTACCTTGGCCGCATGGTAGAAGTCGCCACGGGTATCCAGAAATGAAATGTTCAAATGCAAGAAAGTTCAAAATCGAATAGGTCACTGTTCGAACTGGACCTGCTGCGGGCCCTGGTGATGGTGGCCGACTGCGGCAGCTTCACCACTGCGGCCACCCGCCTGCACTCGACCCAGTCCACGGTCAGCCAGAAGGTGCGCCGTCTGGAAGAGCTGGCCGGTCATCGCCTGCTCGAGCGTGGCCATCGCGATGTGCAGCCCACCGACGCCGGCCACACGCTGCTGGGCTATGCGCGGCGCATGCTCGACCTGAACGAGGAAATGGCGCAGGCCTTGGCAGGCGCCACGGTCGAAACAGCGGTCCGCATCGGCGTGCCCGAGGACTTCGTCAACGCGCAGACCACGCGCATGCTGGCCGCTTTCAGCCGCCGCCATCCGCAGGTGAAGCTGGAGATCAGCAGCGGCCTCAGCCGCGATCTGGCCCATGGCTTCGATCATGGTGAACTGGATCTGGTCCTGGTCAAGCAGCGCCGCAACAGCCGCCAGGCCGTGCATTGCCGGCGTGAACCCATGCACTGGATCGACAGCCTGCGCAGTGGCTGCCTGCTGCAGGAGCCCCTGCCGCTGGTGACCTTCCCGCCGCGCGGACTGTACCGCGACGAAATGATCCAGGCGGTCGAAGCACTCGGCCTGCGCTGGCGCATCGCCTTCACCAGTTCATCGCTCAGCGGCATCCAGGGCGCGGTTGCCGATGGCATCGGCATCAGCCTGCTGCCGCGCCGGGCAGTGGGCCGCGGACACCGCATCATCGACGGCGAACGGAACCTGCCGGTGATCGACAACTACGAGATCGGGCTGCTGCACCGTGGCGACGCCGATGATGCCGTGCGTGCGCTGGCCAGCGAGCTGTGGCAGCAGGTGCAGCGCGAGCCGGTATGAGCCCGTTCGATGAATACCGCCGGGAACCGCCGGGAGCAGGGGCGCGGCGGGTGCGCCGTACACAGCGCTGAACGGGTACCATAGACACCTGTTTCCGCTGTGATGCCGCATGGGCCCGTCCGACCGCCACGATCGTATCCGCCGCTGGCAGGCCGCTTCACTGCTTGCCGCCGCGCCGATCGCCAGCCTGTCCGCCAGCGATGCCGTCGGCGCTCCGCCGCCGCAGGCACCGCCTGGCCAGCAGCGGATCGCCTCGGCGGCGCTGGTCGAACGGCTGCATCAGCGGGTGCTGTCCGGGCAGAGCGCCACAGCCACGCTGGAAAGCTGGTGTGCCGAACACGGCCTGGCCCAGCAGGCCCGCGTCCGCGCGGTGCGCATCCATGGCGATGACAAGCAGGCCCCGGCCGAGGTGCTGCAGGCACTGGGCGCCGACTCCAGCGCCGCGCTGCACTACCGCCGCGTGCAGCTGGTGTGCGGGAACCGCGTGCTGTCCGAGGCCGACAACTGGTACCTGCCCGGCCATCTCAGTACGGCGATGAACCAGGTGCTGGACAGCACCGACGAGCCTTTCGGCCGCGTGGTCGGCCCGCTGGGCTTCCAGCGCGAGACCGAAGCCGACCAGACCTTCTGGCCCCCCCGTGGCGAGGGCGACCACGGCATCATCCTGGAAGTACGCGCCTTGCTGCGCGACCGCCAGCAGCAACCTTTCAGCTACGTCATCGAATCCTATCTGGTGCAGGCGTTGCCGTAAGCGTGATTGCGGATGGCTGTGACGACTGTCCGCGCGTAGTGAAGGCACCAAGCGACGCCTCTCCGCTCGCCGCAGACGCGAGTCGAAGAGGCGCCCCACCTGCGCTGCTCAGTTGAAGCGGTAATCCATCTCCACCCAGAACTGGCGGCCATAGGGGTCGTAGTTGCCGACCGGATAGAACGGCCAGCCCCCCCCGTTGCGGTCCGCCGGCGGTCGGCTGTTGCGCAGGTTGTTGACGATGACACCCAGCGACAGGTTGTCGCCGAAGGTGCGGAACACGCTCGCGTTGTACGTCATGTACGGTCCGATGCGGCCACTGCCGTCGCTCTTCGGCAGCGAGCCATAGCGGTTGCCGTACACCGTCGCGGTCCAGTCACCGCGGTTCCAGGTCACGCTGCCGTTGACCTTGCTGCGCCACTGCCAGTCGTCGAGGGAATTGCGGATGTCACGCACCTCGTCATCGGCGAACTGCCGGTACTCATGCTCAAGCACGACGGTGTAGGCCAGGCGCGTGGTGAAGCGCCCCGCCCGCCCGGCATCGAAACGCCAGTTGCCCTTCAGATCGATGCCGCGCACGGATTCGGATGCCGCGTTGATCGGATTGATCAGCACCCGGGTGACCTGGTCCGGCTGCACCGCCGCCGTGGAAGGATTACGGATCACGCGGGCCAGCGCGTCCTGGCACAGCGGCGAACCGATATCGCGCACTTCACCGCCCAGGGTACGGCCGAGGCGGCAATCGGCTTCGTCGCGCAGGATGCGGCTGCTGTCGAGATTGGTCACCTCGTTGTCGATGCGGATGTCGTAGTAGTCCGCACTGAAATCCAGGCTTGCCAGCGGCGACCAGACCACACCGAAGCCGTACGACTTGGCGGTTTCCGGTTGCAGCTGCGGATTGGCGCGGTTGCTGAAGTCGATGGACAGGCCGTTGAAGTCGCAGTCGTCATACGGCTGACCGGCGGTACGGCACCGCCAGTAATCGGTCATGCCCGGGTTGTAGCCGCGGGTTTCAGTGGCGAACACGTAGTTCATGTCCGGCGCACGGAAACTGGTGGCGGCCGTGCCACGGATCAACAGGCTGTCCAGCGGGCGGAACTCCACGCCGAAGCTCCACGTCGCCTTGCCGATGTGTTCGCCTGCGGCCCGGTACTGATCGTAGCGGCCCGCCAGCGTGGTGGTCAGGCGCGGCAGCAACGGCAGCTGCAGTTCGGCGCCCACCGCATAGCGATCACGCTCTCCTCCTGCGCCAACGCCGGCACTGGTGTTCCAGAACTCTCCGGTTCCCAGCCGCGGGTCCGGTCGGTTGCGATACCCCTGGCTGCCGGCCTCGACCACGGCCGCCAGCGCCGCGTCTCCCCCGGGCAGTTCGAACAGGCGGCCGTTGACGCTGGCGCTGAAGGTCTGCAGCCACGCCGCATTGCGGCTCTCCTGGTAACCGGACAACTGCCCGTACTCGTCCGGCGTCAGCGGCTGGTAAAGCCGTGCCGGATCCGGCGCGTAGACTTCCACCCCGTCGCGCACGCCCAGCGTGGGGCCCAGCAGGTATTCGTTGATTCCCGCCAGCAGCACCGGCCGCCGCGTCCGGTTCTCGTAGCGCGAGCGGCTGTAGACGGCCTCGTAGTCCCAGTCACTGTCACCCAGCTGGCCGCGTACACCGACGTTGAACGACCACGATTTTTCCAGGAAGCGATTGGCGTTGCGCGGCAGGCCGCCCACTTCTTCCGGTGCGAACCGGCGATACCAGCTCTCCAGTTCACCACTGTTCTGGTTGTAGAAGTAATTGCGTGCGGACGTCCACGTCGGGGCACGGGTGTTGTTGTAGATGGTGGCGCTGCCCACGGCCAGGTCGGCGAACAGATCGGTCCGTTCGTCCAGGTGGAAGGTCAGCAGGCCATAGCCATCGAGGTTGCGCTTTTCAGTCTGCACGGTCCAGTAGCTGGCGGCGGCCTCGTTGCTGCCGCAGTAACTGCCCAGGCGCGGATTGGTGGCGCGGAACACGCTCCCGCCGTAGATCCCGGAAGCGGCATCGCAGCCGTCACTGCCCGGGTCGATGTTCCTGCCGGTGGCTGCATTGCGCCGATAGGCGATGGCCGTGGCCTGCGGGACCGTGCCACGCGGATCATCGTCCAGCGAGTCCATGAAATCGCGCTGGCGTGCGTGGATGGCCTTGCGGATTCCCAGCTCGAAGCCGAACACGCCTTCCCATCGCTCACCGGCACCACCTCCCAC
The DNA here is from genome assembly GCF_014947095.1 of Stenotrophomonas sp. B2. NCBI lineage: Bacteria > Pseudomonadati > Pseudomonadota > Gammaproteobacteria > Lysobacterales > Lysobacteraceae > Stenotrophomonas > Stenotrophomonas sp. B2. The sequence goes on from NZ_JADCQA010000003.1 coordinate 301,200, forward strand.
CACCTGCACGCGCTGGTTGTCTCCCCCGCCCTGCTCGGTACCGCCGGCACGTACGTTGATGTCCACGCCGTCGTAGCGCTCCTTGAGAATGATGTTGACCACGCCGGCGATGGCGTCGGAACCGTACACGGCCGAAGCGCCGCCGGCGAGCACTTCGATACGCTCGATGAGGGCGCTGGGAATGTTGGCCAGGTTCACCACGTTGACCGAGCCTTCGTAGGCCAGCGGATAGTCGGACTGGCGACGACCGTTGACCAGCACCAGCGTGCGGTTCGGCCCCAACCCGCGCAGATTGATGGTGTTGGCGGCCGGGGTGAAGGTATTGCCGTAATCCTCGCCCTGCACGTTGCCGGTGTTCTCGGTCAGCGCACTCAGGGCGTCGAATGCATTGCGGTAGCCCTGTGCGTCGATCTGCTCCCGGCTGATCACGGTCACCGGCGACGGCCCTTCAACGCTGGCGCGCGGAATGCGCGAACCGGTGACCTTCACTTCCTGCAGCGATGTAGGTGCGCTTTCCTGCGCGAAGGCGGGCAACGAGGCCAGCATCAGGGACGACAGCGCGAGCACCAGCGGACGATGGCGCAGCGCCTGGGGAGAGGCGGACATGGGCTTCCTGGGGGAGTTGGACGATTGGACGGGACGCGGCGGCCTGTGCACGCATAACGATCCCGTAACGAAAGTGTCCCGAACGGACAGTTTCAGCGGAAATGACCAGGCCTGATGGGCTTATGCCGGAACCTGATAAGTGACACCGCGCGCTGACAACGTGCGTTTTACAACATTCTTGATGGTGTGGCGGCGCATGTACGGGCATCGTCAAGCCATGACGACCTGTTCCTTCGGCCCTCCGATTCCGCCGCTCCGCCCCGTGCTGCGCCAACACCTTGTGCAGCTGCAGGCGGCCCCGATCACCCTGCGCCTGTTCAACCGCGCCGATCTGCCACGCTGGCGCGCCTTCGACGATCGAAGGAGCCGCGGCATCTTCCGCCCGTCAGGCGTCGACGAGGAAGCGCGCTTCCTGGCAGGCGTCCACCGTTCGCGCCTGCAGCAGGACAACGACCAGCTGCTGCTGGGCGTGTTCGATGACCGGCACGGCATGCTGCATGATCAACTGCAGATCCAGCTGCACTCCGCCCACGCCCGTTGCGCCGAGCTGCGTTCAATGCAGCACAGCCACGAGCATCCCGCGCAGGCGTTGCAGGCGCTGTGCCCCTTCCTGTTCGACCAGGTCGGACTGCATCGCGTGTTCACCCTGCTTCCGGTGGCCAGCAGCACGCCTTTCGTCGATGCACTGCGCTCGGTGGGGTTCGAGCATGAAGGCCTGCTGCGCGATCACCATCTGGATATCGATGGCTGGCAGGACCGGCAACTGCTGGCCTTGACCGCGCCGCGCTGGCGACAACAGGTCCGCCCGGACTAGCGGACCCGCTCCAGCGCGGCATCCGCCCCGGTCAGTACCGAGCACGCATGGTCCTGCAGCTCCTCACCGCTGGCCTCGTTGCCGGTCGCGGGATCCAGGCGGGTCGCCAGCAGAATGAAGCCGGGGCCTCCCAGCACATTCTCGCGGCCCGCCACCACCAGGCTCCATTGGCCGACATCGGGCAGCCCGCTCAGGTCATAGGCGAGCAGGTTCAATGGATTGGCACGCAGTTCTGCTCCCGGCAGCATGCGCGCAACGTAACGATGGCCACGCAGCGGCACGGGCAACGCCGCCCACTGCATTCCGACCGCCGGGGCGTGCGTGTCCAGCGCCTGCAGCACATCGGCGCGCAGGCAGTCGATGTGGATGTGAAGCTGATGCTGGGAACGGCCGTGCGGCGAGTTCAGTGCAAGGCTTGCGACAGTGCGCGGCAGGGGGCGGCCCAGCGCCTGTTCGGTATGCCCGCGGGCCTGCCAGGCAGCCGCGAAGTAGTTCGGCGCACCGCGCTGGTACAGCACAGCGCTCTCGATGCCACTGACCTTGTCCAGTGGCATCAGCAAGAACTGGTAGTCGCCATGGGCGTCCTTGATGAGCACATCGCGGCGGGCCGCGGTCGCGTCCCGTTGCAGGCAGGCGCCACGCGGCACATCGGCACCGCGGCAATCGCGCTCGATCAGCCTCCACAGCGCATCCGACGGGACCGGAGCAGGCGCAGGCGCGCTGGCGCAGGCCGCCAGCAGCGAACAGGACAACAACAGGATCAGGCGGGTCACGGGTCTCACAATCGACGGCACGGCAAGGGCTGCGCCGGCCAGTGTACCCTGCCCCCTCAGCCGGGCACGGCCTCTCGCGTATCCGCCGTCTCCTCGACCTTGCCGGGCGTGTACTTGGTCGCGCCGAAGTACAGCACCCGCCATTGGCTCAGGTTGCCGATGAACCAGTGCGCCACCGAGTCATGACCGTACCCGTCGAAGAAGGTCTCCACCTCCGGCGGCAGCAGGGTCGTATTGTCCCAGGATTCCAGAGTGACCCGCTCGGCCATGGTCAGCGTTCTGCCGCGCTCCCGGCGCCGTCGCAGGCTGACGATCTTGTCCAGCAGCGTGTCGTTCTCCTTCTCCAGCCCCCGGCGCTGCTTGCGTACCGCAGAGAGCTCATCGTTGCGCGCCTTCAGCTCGTCTGACACCCGGTTCCATTCGGCGGTCTTCTCCGCATTGCCCTGGTCGGCCAGATGCAGGTTGTCGTTGTCCCAGGGCGATGGCAGCTGCGACTGCCGTCGGCGCAGCGTGCGCACCTGTTCCCGCAGGGCCTCTTCGCGTGCAGCAAGCCGCTGCATCGACGGCAACTGGTCACCACGTGCCACGCGCACGCGCAGCCAGCGATACAGCAGCTCCATATGCGACGCCTGCACGTCCTCCATGCGTCCACGCTTGACCCGCACCGCCTGCAGATAGGCGTTGAACACCGCCTGCAGTTCCGGATCCTGCTTGTCGAACTCAGCCTTGACGTGCTGTTCCAGGCGACTGATCGGGTTGAGCAGCACCCCCCTGGCCTGCGCCATGTCATACATCTCGTTCAGGGCAAAGCGCGCGATGCTGTTCCGGCGCCCCTGGTGCTGGGGATCGTAGCCACCGCCCACGTCCGAGTGCACACCCGGGAACCATATTTCCACCGTGTTGGCGGGGTATTCGGCATGCTCGCGGGTGGAATCCAGGGGGAACTGGCCGCGCAGCTCATGGGCGGCGGTCATGTGCACCGACTGCTCCACGATCTCCGGTATGGTCATGCCTTCAGCCCATCCGGTATGCCCATTGCGGTAGTTCACTGCCGCCGCCGTCAGGCTGGGCCACACCGAGCACACCGTATCGAACACGCCCATGAATCCGATCCGCAGCGGAATACGCTCGCGGTACAGCCAGGTGCCATCGGCCTGGCGTCGGCAGCGCGCGGCCAGATCGCGGGCGAACGCGCGTGCCGAAGCCGCTCCGCGCGAAAAGCCCAGTACCGACACGCTGACCACCAGGATGCGCATCGGCTCGGGCTGGCTGTCTATCAGCTCGTCCAGCGACTGCAGCGCGAAGTCGATGCGCTCGCGCCCGCCCTTGCCGATGGACAGCCCCAGCAGCCCCCCCTTATCACCGACCTCCGGGCACGGTGTTCCTACGCCGGACAGGTACTGCCGTTTTATGTTCCGTGTGTCGTCCCTGTGCGCGATGAACAAGCGGGCGATGTTCGACAATGCGCGCTCATTCTGGGCCTTGTTCAGCTCCTCATCGCGATTGTTGCCGGTGCCATCGAAGAATACGGCCAGGTGCAGGCTCTGCGTGCATCCCGTAGTGGCCGCTTCCTTGTCGGGCACGGTGCCACACATCGCCTCCTGGCGACGGCGGCGCTCGGCATCGCTCAGCGGACGTGTGCCGCGGGCCAGTCGCGCAGTGCGTGCCGTGCCCTCGGCCTGGGCGACCGGATCCGGGGTGCCCGGTTCAAGATCCACCTGCCCGGGAATCGCGGTCGGATCAATACTGGTCATGGTCCTTGTGCTCCTTCGGCACTGGCATGCGCCGTACGTCCCACTTGTTCACGCCCTTGTCCAGCAGCTCGGCCTCGACATGGCCGTCCGCATAGAAGTGCAGCAGCAAGGTGGCCGGGTTGGGCGGATAGGGCGTCTTCAGCGGTACCACGGCTTCACGCGGCACGCGGTGCCCTTCATCCAGATAGCGGTTGGTGGCCAGATCGTATCGGTTGGCCTCGATCCAGCGCACGCGCACGCTGTGCGGCGCCTTGCCTCGGGGCGCACGCGGGGCCATGCCGGAGCCACCGTTGGTGTATCCACCGATTCCGCCCAGAAACTGCCCATCCACCCTTACATCGTCGAGGTAATACGGGCTGTAGTTGAACGCGAACAACGACATGATCGGCGTCTTGCCGCGTGCCATCGCCCGGCTGCAGCCGACGCCCATCAGCAGCAGTGCGATCACCGCCAGCGCGCTCCACCACAGGTACTTGTTGCCCATCATTCCGACCTCGCTCCGTTCAGTCCCAGCTTTCTTCAAGCGGCCACACTTCGTCACCGATATCGGCAGCGCTGCGCCGCCCCGCCGCGAAGTCCTGCAGGCGAAGCCGCCATGCGGGATCCTCGCCAAGATCGACGCCGGCCAGCAGCGCCCAGGTCGACACCATCACCAGCCGTCGGCTGTCCTCGATGCCGACGTCCGCGGCCGTGGCCACCACCCGTCGGAAGAAGGTATACCAGCGCGCACGGGGAAGCCGCGCCAGCAGTTCCGGGTCGGAGAGCTGGAAGTGATCGATCAGCGTGTAGGGGTAGCTGGCATCGATCAGGGCGTGCCGCTGCGCCGCCTCCAGCACCCAGGGAGGATCGTGCGGATCCTGCACGCTGTCCTGCAATTCCAGGTGCGCCCATTTCAGATCGTGGCGCAGGTACCACCAGCGCTCTCCCAGCGCCAGGAAGGCCCGGCACTGCGCCGCGTCCAGCACCTGCACCCACCATGGCAGCACCCGCGCGTCGAAGAAGCGGGCCAGAAACAGCTTGCCGTTCGGGTAGCTGGCGTCCAGCCGTCTCTGCAGCCGCTGCTGCAGCTCTTCCGCAGGCAATGCCGTGTCGATCAGGCTGAGCAGGCCCGGAGAACGCGCGTACGACGCCGCACGCTGCAGGAAACCGTCAAGCTCCAGGCCACGCGGCAGGCGCGCGAGGAACACGCTGGCGTCATCCGTGCCATCGGCCAGCAGGCCGTCAAACAGGGGCAGCGGCGCCCAGGGCAGCGCGCGCAGCAGTTGCAGGGGCTGCTCGCACTGCGCGCCATCAAGCAGAACGTAACGCTGGGTGCCCTCCTCCAACGGCGGTGGCGAGAACGGTGGGAACTGCCAGTCGTTGGCCACGCTCAGCCTCCCTTCGGTGTCAGCGGGGCTGCACGCTGTGCGGCCAGCAGCAGGCATTCCTTGCAGACCGACTGCGGGAAGACCGGCAACGGGTAACGGCCGCGATCGCCGGGCAGGAACGACTTGCGTCCCGCGTGCACGGCGATCCTCCCGGGTGCGTTGAACACGATGTTGCCGCCGCTGAGGGTGATGCTGGCCCCGCCTGCGGTGGCCACCTGCACCGTCCGGCCCGCAGCCACCTCCACGGCGCCCTGTGCGCTCGTGCCACGCAGCGACTGCCGCGACTGCACGCGCACTTCGTCCTGTTGCGCCTTGACGTCCAGCACCTGTTCGCCACTGGCCAGGGTCAGCGCCGGCTCGCCCGGATCAGCCCCCTCCAGTGTTGCGGCCAGTACGCCGATGGCCTGCCGTCCATGCCAGCGCGCCTGCCCCATCACCACGGCCTCGCCGTGCTGGCCGCTACCCAGTGCCAGAGTCTCGCCCGGCGCCCAATGCAGCCCCTGTCCGGCCACCATCAGCGCACCATCAGGTGCAGCCAGGCCCAGCAGGGCATCGCCGGTATGCGGAACGCGGCCCTCGCCGGCATCACCGCTGCGTTCCGGCGCCGAGCCGGCCGCATCCTGCAACGCGCTACCGGGCACCGTACTGCGCACGCTGGCCAGCAGCACCGGCAGCGGTGACTGCGAACCGTCCAACCGCGAGCGCTGCGGCGATTGCACGCCGACATGCGCGGCCGGCCGCACTGTCAGATGCGTACCCGCCGCCGCAGCATTGCTGTGGGCCAGCGTGGCCAGCTGCTGCAACAGCGCAGCAGGCTGTGCCGCCGTACCTGCCGGTTCGACGCTGCGGCGGGCATAGGCACTCAACCAGAGCCCGCCTTGCCCGCGCACGCTGCCCCAGGCGTCGCTGCGCAACTCGAATCCACTGCCGCGGAAGCTGCCTCTATGGTTGTCCGCCTGATGGCGCAGATGCCCCAGCGTCAATGCCGAAGCCTGCTGGCTGCTGGCCAGCTGGGCCCGCAGCTGCTGGTCGCTGTCGTCGAACAGCAGACGATTCCAGCCGGCCCCCTGCCACTCCCGTGATTGCACGCCCCACAGCGCACCGGCGTTGCGGTGTGCCTGCTCTCCGGTCGCCGCCGCGTGCCAGGCAGGCGCCTGGCCGCCCCCGAGGTTGGCCTGCGCACTGCCGGTGCCATCCCTCGCCTGTGCGTACATGGACGTATCGGCCTCCGCGCTGGCGCCCGCCGGGGTCGGCGCGACGCCGCCTTCTCCGCGCCCGTTGTACAGCGCGCCCAGCACCAGCGGCCGGTCGATGTCGCCCTCGAGGAAGCCCACCAGGACTTCCTGGCCGATACGGGGCAGGAACTGGCTGCCCACGCCCGGCCCCGCGTAGCGCTGCGCGACGCGCAGCCACGCGCTGTCCGTGCTGCCCTCTTCCTGCTGGAAGTGGAACCGCACGCGGATCCGTCCCAGTGCATCGGCGTGCAGCTCGGTGCCGTCGGCGCCCTGCGCAGCCACCACGACCGCTGTCTGGTAACCGGGCGCCAGCGGCCGCGGATTGCGTCGCGCACCCGTGCCGTCCCATAACGTCGGACGCCAACGCCGGTCGCGGGGCAGCGCGACGAATGTCTGTGCGTAGCCCTGCGTCTGGGCAGCCACGTGCAGCGTGTCCGCGGTGGCGGCGGCATCGTCCATCGCTGCCAGCGCCTGGCGCAGATCCACCGGCAGGTTGTTGACCCCGGCGTGCTCGACGTCCACCAGCAACAGTTCGGTCGGCACCGGCCCCGGCGTTCCGCTCAATGACCAGACCTGGCCGGCATCGCCGCTGCGCACGCTGCCACGGCCGTGCCACTGCAGTGCCTGCGCCTCCAGTGCCTCGGCGACCAGCCGAGCGTGGTGCTGCAGCTCGGCCGCGTCGGCAAAGGCATGCGCGCCAACCGGGTCGTAATCCTCGCGTCGCGCCTGCCCGCTGCCCTGCACCGGCAACTGGCCGGCCAGCGAGCGCGCACTGCGGTAGTCGCTGCTGTGCAGCTGCACGTGCGTGCTATGCAGCCGCCGTTGCAGGCCGAGCTGCTGCACGCCATCACTCTGCTCGGTGCCATCGGCGCGATGGAAGCGGATCCCTCCCGCCGACTGCGACGCAGCGGCTTCCGGCAGGAGGGTCGAATCGGCGAACAGCAGCACGCCGTGGCCGGCCGTCGCCTCCCCGGTATCCTGCACGCACCAGCCCAGCCCTTCTTCGGCCAGCAAACGCTGCACGAAGGCCAGGTCGGTCTCGCGGTACTGCACGCAATAGCTGCGCGGCCGGGATGCGGCCAGCATCCCGTCGACCTCATCGCTCCAGCGCCAATGCGCATGTTGCGGGTGCATCTGGAACACCGCGTCCACGATCTCGCGCACGCTCTGTTCCTGGAACACGCGGCTGCAGCGGGCCTGGTCGAGCCACCAGGTCCAGTCACGCAGCGTGATGCGATAGCGCACCAGTCCACCGTCAGCGCCCACGCACTGCGCATCGGCGATCACGCCGTGACGCGGCCAATCCTGGCCATCGGCCAGGTGCACATGCAGGCATGCGGGCCGCCCCGGCCAGTCAGCCAGTGGCAGCGATGCGTCCAGCGCGAGTACATCGATCTGAAGATGCCGCCCCTGCGACAGGGCATCACGCCCGTGCCACCGGTCGACAACGACCGCCGGCATGCCGGGGAGATCCAACCGATACAGGCGGCTGCCGGCATCAAGACCCGCTGCCTGCACCATGAGGTTGCGAATCGCTTCCATGGCGTTCCTACCGTTGCTGCCCTCCGCGACGCGGCGGGCAGGTCCTTCCCCTGTAGGGCGACGGTAGCAGATGGAAAACGGCGGCGCACGCGACCGCCGTCACGCCGGATTAACGTTCCGGATCAATAGGTTCCGTAGGACACTTCGACGATCACCGGCTTGCCTGTGTCTTGTGCCGGTTGCAGGGTGAAGCGGTCCAGCGCGCTGCTGTCATCCCCCAGCGGCGTGCTGCGGAACTGCAGGCGATAGGTCGCCCCTGCCTGCACGCTGCCATCGGGCAGCAGGCGCGCGTCGGCGGGAAGCAGCAAGCCGCCCAGATCGCTGTAGGCTTCGGGCGCGTCGCTGAAACCGTAGTCGACAAGCTCATCGGTACGACGCATTTCGTAGACCCGCGTCGGCCAGGGGCGGGCCGTGCTGCGGCCGTTGCGCAGGTCGGTCACCCACTGCTCTGGCAATTGATAGACCTTGCGCAGTGCGGTGTCATCCAGCTCGGCACTGGCCACCTGCAGGCAGCACACCAGCCGCTTGCTCTCGCGGTCATACACCGAGAAGCGCGCATCGCGTGCGACCGGCGTCGGCAGCAGTGCGAACGGGATGTCGCGCAAGGCGGGCTCGGCACCATCGCGGGAGTCCAGGTTGCGCCAGCCACCAAAGGCAGGTTCGGCGGCCTGTGCCAGCGGCGCCGCCAGGCACAGCGCCACCGCAAGCCCGCCGGCGGTGCGTCCGATCCACTTCTGCATGTCGTTCATCCGTCGATGGCCGGTGGCCAATCAGTTTCGTGAGGATGCCATGAAGGTACGACGCCCGCCACGTCGGGAGGCCAGGCTCGTTCAGCCGGGCCCGGCGCTCGCGGGGGAACGCGGCCGCTACTGCATGTACTGCGTGGTGTGGCCGGTGAATCTGACACCATCGAATCCGAAGCAGAAGCGGCCCTCTTCGAATGCCCGGTAGACGAGCAGTGCGCCGTTCACGCAGAACGTGTCGCTCTCAGCGGATGTCTCCACCGTGCCGTAGGTACGCGCGCCCTCCTTGCCCACCAATGGGCCCGAGAACGCATCGATAGGCAACGGATACACGGTGCCGTCGCGGCTGTCGATCAGCACGATGGAGCGCTGGAAGTACTCCTTGCGCTCGTCCAGCTGGGCCAGGATGTAATGCCGGTTGAAGTTCGGCACCTGGGTAAGGATGGCCTGGTCGATCTGCGCGCGATGCTGCGCATCACAGAAGTCCACCGGGCTGTATTCGTACGCGCAGCCGGAATGAGGTAAGAGCATCCTGACGCCGGCATATCGTGCGCTTCGCGCTGTAGATGCAGGCACTTCCTTCGTCTTGGTGGCCGCCCCCGTTGGCGGCACACCTGCAGCTGGGTTCTGCGATGAATTCGGCTTCCCGGTGCAAGCGGCGACCGAGAGAAGAAGGCCGAGCAGCAGCACAGGCTGCAGTCCACGCCAGACACGGGTGTTGATCTTCACCATTTCTCCGTTCCAGGCCTTCGACAAGAAGCGCGCGAACCGCCGACGTAGCCTCAGCCTTTGGCTTGTTCGGGCCATCGCCTGCCCATCTTGATCAGGCCCAATCGGGCGCACACATCAACTGCGACTTCTGCGCGTTGCCGACCTGGGGACCCAGCATCGGCCTTTCGCCGCGCCGGCTGCGCGCGTCATCGGGAAACTCAGACCCCAGCGCCATGCGGAGTCGCGCACGCGCCTGGTCCAGTGGTAGATCGATCATGATGCCGATGGGCGTGGGTGCGGTTCCCAGATGGGCAACGACCCTGTAGACCGGCAGGCCATGGAAATCGGCCTTGACGCAGAAGTGCGCCATCCCGAACTCCTCATCGCGTTCGCAGGGTTCGGGCGCGTGCAGGGCCAGGTAAGGATTCGCGGGCTGGCCTGATTCAGTGCTGAGGTACCAGCCCTTCGGCTGGCAATCCAGCAATCCGTCGAAGAGCGTTTCAGAGCTGTCCGGATCACCCGGCAACGGCGGCTCCGCCTGCGCGGCATGGGCGTCTGCCTTTGCCTCGATGGAGGCCTGCGCACGGCCGGCGGTGTCTGCCTGCTCGATATCCTGTGAGGTGGTTTGCCGGCATGCCACCAGCGGCAGCACAAGGCTGGCCAGGAGCAGCTGACGCAGCGCAGCGGGGCGCTGACGATTCACTGACCCGCTCTGATGCATGGCTCCCAGCCTCCCAGAGGTGAAGCGCCCGATTGGCGCATAAGCGCAACGGGCATTCCAGACGCTGCATCGCCTCACCCGCCCATTGCCGAGCCCAGCTGCTGGAACGCGCCGCCGATGGTGGGGATGTTCGCTGGCGGCAGCGTAGCCGGATCCCGGCACTCCTGAGCCCTCCTGCCGGCCACACTGAAGACCTCGCGATAGCGGAGGTAGCCGTAGGTATTGACGGCAGGAATATTCAGCTCCGTCCACTTCCCGATGTAGAAGCCGGCCAGCGAGTCATGCATGTAGTTGTCAAACAGCACCGTACTCACATCGGGTACCGGCGCACCGTCCAGCACAAGGTTAAGCAGAGTGCTGGTCTCGGCCGGGATTTTTGCGTAGTCGTAAGCCGCCTGGGAGGCCCGCGGCGTAGGTTCAAATACCGGTCGCCCGACCTTGCGACCCGCCTCCATGCGCTTCTGGCTTTCGTCCAGCTGCCTGCGGTAGGCCGCCATCTCCTCCTTGCCCCTGCGCAGCTTTCCAACCAGATTTGCGAAATCGCGCTGCGCATTGGCCAGATCCACCTGATCCTCGGCATCGGACTGCTTGAAGAACGGCTGTTGCAGGACGCTCTGTGGACCATTCGGCAGCCGCTTGCCCTTCCAGGCAACGTACTGCCGGCAATGTCCTGCAATCTGCTGCGTGTGCGCGCCTCCGGGGACACCGTGACCGGTCAGCCAGGCGTTGTAATCGCGGATCAGCTGCGGGTGGCAGCCGAAATGCATGGCGAGCACTGGCTGCGCCCCCAGTTCCTCGATCGTTTTCATTATCACGCCCGCCTTGACGGCCTCATGATGCATGTCGATCAACGGAATCTGCGCAAGCTTGGCGGTACCGTTCGCGGCACCGGAAACGAAGTCCTTGCCCTGGCCGCCGGGCGAGTAGCCGCCACCGACATCCGAGTGCATGCCCGGGTAAAGCACCTCCTTCCCGCTGGTCGCCAGGTCCAGCGGGAAATTGATCCGCTGCTCGTGCAGGGCGGCGAAATGCACGCTCTGGCGCGCTTCGGGGTGAATGCTCATCATGTCACCGGCGGCCCAGTCCCACTTGCCCTTCGAGACGCGGCTCATCGCAGCAACGCCGACCGACGCAACGGTATCGAAGATGCCCATGAAGTTCAGGTAGAGCGGAATGCCGGCAATGTTGTAGCCGCAACCGCTGCCCCAGGCTTCTGCCGTCTCATACAGCCGGTGCACGAACGCCCGCGCCTGTGCCGCGCCACGCGAGAAGCCGAAGACGGAAACGTGCACCGACTTGACGCGGCGCTGGTGCCCCTTGACCACGCGCTCCAACCGCTGCGCGATTGCCGTGAGCATCGCGCGTCGCGTCATGCCTTCCAGCAGTCGCGTCTCGCTCATTGAGGCGACCAATACTTTGGCTTCGTTGGGCTGGATCAGGTCACCACCGTTCAGGTACTGATGTACCGAATTGATGACCTGCAGGATGGCCCAGTGGATGCGGTCCGCACCATAACGCGCGGCGCCGCCTCCCAGCGTATCACCATCCTGGTTGGTATCGCCGACGTCGGCGAATGGCGTGCCGACGCCGGGAACGTAGATGCTGAAGAAGCCGTTGCCACGCTCCTTCAGGGCGGCGTCGTACAGGCGCGCCACATTGCTGTGACCGTTGCGGGCCAGCTGGGTCTTGGGGGAGCGCGTCTTGCCGGTTACAAAGGTCCCTTCCCACTCGCGGTTGTTGCCGGTGCCGTCGAAGTAGATGCCTACGTGCACCTGGCCCTGGCATTCGGAGCCCTTCTCGCGCATGCACGCCATGGCCCGCGCCCGCTGCTGCGCTTCGGCGCCGCTCAGCGCTCTGCGTCCATCTGCCGGCATTGGTTGCGCGCCGGTTGCCGTGCGTCCACTCATGTCCTTGTCTCCTGGATTCGCTGCTGGTCCCCGCCGGGATCGTTGTCCTTGTCACCCACGCCAAGCATTCGGATCGGATGCCCGGTGAGCGACCGGACCCCGTGATCACTTTTCAAGCGGGCGCCGAAGGTGCTCCCAGACTGGATTCTCGCCCTCGCGCAACGGCGCCTCGGGGCCGGTCAATGGATAGTCGGGATGACCGAGCACAAGATTGGTGACGAAGACCTTGATCTCGCCATTGCGCAGGAAATGGACGGCCAGGTTTCCGAGCTGGTTGTACTTCGGAATCGCAACGGTCTTCTTCTGGAACGTTTCGAGATCCGTGGTCCATTCGATCTCCACCTTCATGTCCGGCGTCCATCGATCAGGCAGCACGACGCAGCAGACAGTTCCGCCTTCCGAGTGGGAATCGGCCGACCCGCCACTGCCGCCATTCACGAGGAACTGCGCAATGTATGCATCCGTATGGTTGTAGCCGAGCACGGCCACCGGCGTGGAGGCCGTCCGTCCCTTGCAGGCCGCCAATGCCGGCAACAGGAGCAGCAACGCCAGGGCCGCCAGCAGATGGGTCCGCATCAAACGCATGATTCTTCCTTCACGTCCACGAGGGTGCAGGCTCGGCCTGCAAAGGCGAGGCGGTGTGGTCCCACAGCGGGACGCCCGTCGTCCAGACATCTTCCGGCAGCGCTGATGCCCAGTCCGCGAACGGCACCTCACAGCTCCCGGCAGGCTGCGCGAAACGCGCCTGCACGGCAGGATGGCCGCGGCACGCGCCGGAGGTGTACAACGCCAGCAACAGGTACTGCACGTGATCGTCCACCTGGTTCACACCGTGGGCGATCGTATCCTGCATAAGGTCGACGACGAACGGGTACAGCGACCGATACGGCACCCGCTTGATCTCATCGGGGATGACCCGGCGAAGCTGGGCAATGGCCACATCCGGCTCGCACGCGTCCAGCAGGCGCGTGTACTGGTCTTCGTCCAGGCGCAATGGCGGAAGCGCAGGCAGGCCGGCATCATCCATTCCGGCCAGCATCTCGGCCAGCGGCCATTCCTGCAGATCGCCGTAGCGATCGAAGTACTGCAGGCGCTGCACACCCTCCAGCAGGGCGGCACGCTGCGCAGGCAACAACAGATCCAGCAGTGCAGGCAGGATACGGGTGTCGTACCAGCGCAACAGCATCTCACGACCGCCCTTCTCGGGCACCTTCACCAGATGGAAAGCACGCAACCGCTTCGCGAGATCGTCCAGTTCCAGTGCACTCCACAGCAGGGTCACGCCCGGCCTTTGCGCTCCCATCTGCCGGATCTCCGCATCCAGCTGCGCGTGCAGGTCCCTGTCCGTCCAAGCCACCAGCAAGGGAGCAATATCCAGCAGGCCGGCCTCGGCCGTGCCTTCGAACAGCGAGCGATAGCGCGCGCCAAGACGCTCCAGCCGCTCATGGAAGTGCGACCGCTGCGCGCTGTCGATCACGGCGTAACGATTCACACCAGCACTCCCGGCGTGCCCTGGCGCATGGCGTCGAGAATGCAGCTCTTACAGCTGCTGCGCGGGAACTGGGGAAGCGGATAGCCCTGCTGCGCCGGGCCGACGAATGACTTGCTGCCCGCATGCACCTTGATCGTGCCCGGACAGGCGATGGTGATGTTGCCACCGGCAATGGTCAGGCTGGCCCCCCCGGACGTCGCCACGTGGATCGTATTGGCCGCGGCGAGTTCCACCGGCGCCTGCGCGCTGGCCCCGCGCAGAGCGCCACGCGACTGCACGCGCACCCCATCCGCCTGGGACTGGATATCGAGCATTTCAGTACCGGCCACCACATCGAGCGCGGTGGGTGCGGCCGCTGCGCCCTCAACCACGGACGCAAGCACGCCGATCGCTTGCCCCGCATGCAGACGGGTCTGCCCCATGGTAACCGTGTCGCTATGACCGCCACTGGCCAACAGCAGGCCTTCACCGCTCCCCCAGTGCACTCCCTGGCCTGCCACCTGCACCAGTCCCTGCGGTGCGGCCAGTCCAAGCAGTGGATCACCCGAATGCGGCACGCGATCCTGCCCAGCATCCGACTTGCGCTCGGTCGCACCACTCTTGCCGATATCGAATCCATCACCGCCCGTGGTGGTGCGTACGCTCGCCAGCAGCGCGGGAACCGGCGACTGATCGGGAACCAGCTCCGAGCGCTTTGGCGCGCGCGCGCCCTCCTGCATCGCCAACGGGCTGGTCAGGTGTGTACGCGCGGCCTGGGTGAAGCGCTCGCCCAGCGTCTGCAGCTGCGCAAGCAGCGCGGAAGGCTGCACCGCCTCGCCCGCAGGTGCCGTCGACCGATGCCCGTACGCCGTGAACCAGGCACCGGCCGTGGCGCGCACCGCGCCCCACGCGTCGCTGCGCAGTTCAAAACCGGTGCCACGCAGGCTGCCGACATAATTGTCTGCCTGGTGACGCAGGTGCCCCAGGGTCAGTTGTGACACCTGCTGGCTGCTGGCCAGCTGCGCGCGCAGTTGCTGGTTCGAGTCATCGAACAGCAGATGGTTGGCGCCCTGCCCGCCTTCCCACTCGCGCGAGCGGATACCCCACAGCGCACCGCCCTGACGATGCGCCTGGTCCCCCATGCCGGCAGCATGCCAGGCCGGCGCCTGGCCGCCACTGAGGTTGGCCTGCGCGCTGCCGCGCATGTCTGCAGCCTGGCCATACAGCGATACGTCGCTCTGGCCGCTTCCGCCGGCTGGCGTCGGTGCCACGCCCGCCTCGCCACGTCCGTTGTACAGGGTGCCCAGCACCAGTGGCCGATCGATATCGCCGTCGAGGAAGCCCACCAGCACTTCCTGGCCGATGCGCGGCAGGAACTGGCTGCCCACGCCGGGTCCGGCATAGCGCTGTGCCACGCGCAACCATGCGCTGTCGTTGGCTCCGCCGCCCTCGCCTTCCTGGAAGTGGAAACGCACGCGCACGCGGCCATGGCTGTCTGCGTGCAGGTCCTTGCTGGCGCCTCCGTCGCCGGCAACCACGACAGCGGTCTGGTAACCCGGCACGGTCGGGCGCGGATTCAGCCGTGCGCCACTACCGTCCTGCAGCAGCGGGCGCCACGGCAGGGTGCGATCCACCGCGTCGAAACGGTTGCCATACCCGGTTGCTTCGGCCTGCTGCCAGAGCGCAGCGTCGGCCGGATCGATCGGCGCCACGCCAAGCGCGTCATCGAGGCTTCGTCGCAGATCGGTAGGGAGATTGTTGATGCCGGCATGTTCGACGGCCACCAGCAGCAGCTCAGGCGGTGTCGCACCGGGGGCCTGCTGCAGCCGCAGCCATTGTCCGGACTGGAAGCCGCGAACCGTACCCGACCCCTGCCAGCCACGGCTGTGGGATTCGCGCGCCTGCGCCTGCAGGCGGGCCTGACGCGCACCGGCGGTACTGTCGCTGAAGGCGTAGGCACCTACCGCATCGTAGTCTTCGCGCGACGATTGGCCACCTCCGCCCTCCATCGGCGACTGTGCCACCAGTGCGCGTACCTGGCGGTAATCATCGCTCTGCAGGCTGATCGAAGTACTGGCCAGGCGCCGACGCAGGCCGATGGCCTGCACGCTGTCACTGGATTCGGTGGCGTCACTGCGATGGAACCGCACGCCTGCAGCCGCGCTGGTGGCATCTTCCGGCAGCGCGACGCTGTCGGCGAAGATCTCCATGCCATTGCCGCAGGGCGCTTCCTCATCGGCGTACAGACGCCAGCCCAGGCCTTCTTCGGCGAGCACGCGCTGCAGGAAATCCAGGTCACTCTCGCGGTACTGCACGCAGTAACTGCGCACGCGCTGGTCAAGGAAGGCGTCGACGCCCTCGGCCCAGCGCCAGCGCGCGATGCCAGCGTGCCCTGCCAGTACGGCATCGACGATCGCACGCACGCTCTGTTCCTGGAACACGCGGCTGTGCCGAGCATGCTGCAGCCACCACGTCCATGACACCAGCTGCAGCCGGTAGCGCACCAGGCCACCGTCGCTGCCCAGGCAGGAAGCGTCCGCGATCAGGCCGCTGCGCTGCCATTGACCACCATCGGCCGTCTGCGCGACCAGTGTCGCACGCGTGCCCGGCAGGGCGTCCAGCGCGATATCAGCGCGCGTGGCGAGTACATCGACATCGGTCCAGGCATGCTGGCCGAGCGCATCACCGCCGCGCCACCGCTCCACCGTGCACCCTTCCAGTGCATCGGACCGCAGTCGATACAGGCGTTGCGCGTCACCGAGCCCGGCAACCTGGGTCATCACGTAGTTCAGCTGATCCATGCCAATTCCAGTGTGAAGACGCCTGCACCTACCCGGCGGCGTCGGATTCCAGCCATCAAATCTACCAGATTGCGGTGTTCGTCAAAATCACGACGCCTCTACCGCCATGGAAGTGCGTTGTTCGTCACATAACTGACGGCATTCCGTATTCAGGCATGCCTGGACGGACCAATCCCGCGACCGCGTTCACATCGGCGGGCTAGAATCGCCCACAGTCCCCAACGAGACCCGCCATGCTGGATCAGGAAGCCCTGCTGGCCCCGATTTCGGAACACGCCCCGACCGGTGAAGACCTGTCGTTCTCGGCTGAATTCGATCGGATCATCGAAAACCGTCGTGCCGACGACCCGACCCTGGACCAGGGGGCGTGGCAGACCGACATCAAGTACGCTGACTGGAGCAGCGTGCTGCGCGATGCCACCGACCTGCTGCAGAACCGGACCAAGGACCTGCGGCTGGCAGGCTGGCTCAGCGAAGCCGCCACCCAGCTGGAAGGATTCCAGGGCCTCGCCGCTGGCTACCGGCTCACCGCCGGCCTGTGCGACCGCTACTGGGATGACGTGCATCCGCAGGCACCTGACGGCGATTTTGAAGAGCGCATCGGCAACCTGAGCTGGTTGCTGACCAACTCGCTGCAATGGCTGCGCTCCGTGCCGATTGCCGTCGCGCCGCAGGGGCGTTTCAGCCTCGCCGACTTCGAGCATGCCCATGCCCGTGCCAACAGCGGCGAAGAGGATGACGGCCGCCCTGGTCTGGACATTCTCACTGCCGCCCGCCGCGATACCCAGCACGGGTTCTACCGGCAGCTGGCCGACGACCTGCCCGACTGCAGCCAGGCCCTGGCCGAACTGCAGGCCGCGGTCGACAACCGCCTGGGGCTGGATGGCCCAAGCTTCAGCGCGGTGCGTGAGCAGCTTGAACACCTGCAGCGCACCGTGCTGCGCTTCGCACGCGAAGCCGGGGTGTTGCTCGATGGCGAAACCGAAGCCTCCTCCGACGATTTTGAAGATGCATCGTTCGGCCATGAGGCGCCCGCGACCGAAGCGGCCCCGGTGACAGCACCGCGTGGCCCTGCGGGTGCACCCGGCTCGCGCAAGGAAGCGCTGCAGCAGCTGCGCCAGGTCGCTGAGTTCTTCCGTCGGACCGAACCGCACAGCCCCGTGGCCTATCTCGCCGAGAAGGCCGCACGCTGGGGCGAGATGCCGCTGCATGTCTGGCTCAAGCGCGTCATCAAGGACCACGGCACGCTGGAACAGATGGAAGAGATGCTGGACGTCAATCCAGAAGACTGATCTGCCTGCGGATCACGCTCGTGCGGGGATCGGGTCTGGCCCGATCCCCGTCATGTTTACTGGATCTTGAACTCGATGCGCCGATTGCGTGCGCGGCCATCGTTGCTGGTGTTGTCCGCCACCGGCTCGTCCGGTCCCTTGCCGACGACATCCATGTGGCTGCCCGGAATGCCCTTGGACACCATGTAGTTCTTCACCGACAGCGCACGCGCGTGGCTGAGCGCCAGGTTCGATTCGCGCTGCCCGACATTGTCGGTATGGCCGATGATCAGGAAACGGCTGTCCGGCATCTGCGCCATCTTGGCGACCATCTCGTCGAGGATGCTCATGCCGAACGGGGTCAGACGCGCACTGCCACTCTGGAATTCGATGATGCGGTTGGCCAGCGTCTGGTCCAGCACGTTCTGCTGCGAGCCGACCTTCAGCGCGTTGGTCACGGTGTAACTGGTATTGCTGGCCAGACTCAGGTCGCTGGCCACCTGCTGCCGCAGCGCTTCGTTGCCGACCTCACCGGTGATCCGCACTGCCTGTCCGTTCACTTCCAGCTTGCCGGGCGACACCCGCTTCAAGCCGGGATTGATCATGCCCGCCACGTAATCGCCCCAGTTCGGCGGGGTCGCGATCGTCTCGACCTGGATGCGGTCGACCACGCGCTCGGCGCCATACACGGCACGCAGATTGTTCAGCAGCTTGGCCTTGGTCGCCTGGTCAGGCACCACGCCTTCGATCACCACCGGTCGTTCGGTGGCAGCCTGTGCCGCAGCAGGCGCGTTCTGCGCGGCCAGCGGCACGGCTGCGAGCAGCAGCGGCAACGCAAGGGAGAGAGGGTTGCACAAGCGCATCATCAGGTTCCCAGGAAAGTCTCGCCGAACAGCTTGCGTGCGGTGGCCAGGGCCAGATCGTCACGGTCGAGGAAGCTGCCGAAGCGGTTGAGGTTGTAATCGCCGCGCAGATAGTCGTCCACCCATTCCGAATGCTGGATCCGGATCAGGAAGTCGCCGGCTTCCGCCGGGTCCAGCACCGCACGCAGCACCTGGCGGTCGGCGCCGTTGAAACCGACGATCATGCTCGGCGCAGCGTCGTTGCGGATCAGCACCGCCAGTTCGAAATCGCCGCGGGAGACGAAGCTGGACAGCAGATCCAGCCAGAATGCCGCCACCAGTGGGCGATAGGCCGGGTCACGGACCAGCGGAAACACCAGCGCCTTGTCGATGTTGACATCGCCCCCGCTGAGCACCGGCTGCAGCAGCAGGCCCAGTGCCGGCAGCACCTGTCGCAGCGCCACCTCGCCGTGACCGGAATCGCGCAGGCGCGACTCGAGGTCTGCCACCGAGGTGCTCTCCAGGAAGTCCTGGAAGCTGCCGTTGTAGTCACCGGGATCGGTGCTGATGCTGAAACGTGCGTCCGCCAGCTGCGCCAGCGCCTGCGCCGCGTCGCTTTCCTGGTAGGCCTGGCGTGCCAGGCGGGCCAGTCCGGACCAGGCGTTGGACATCGCCAGCGGGCTGCGGCCGATGAACGGCAACGGTTCCGGCGCATCCAGGCGCAGCGCGGACAGCAGCGGGAAGCGGCGTTCGGAGGAATCGCGGCTGGCCAGGAAGTGCCCGCACAGCACCATCTTGCTGCGAGAACCCAGGAAAGCGTAGTGGATCTCCGGTGCCTCGTCGTAGCGCTGCTTCCAGTCCGGGCTCTGGCTCAGCAGTTCCAGGCTCTCGCCTGCCCACCGGTCCAGCCAGCCCAGCAGCTGGTGATTGTCGGCCGCACGGACGAAATCACCGCGCGAGGGCACCTTGCCGAAGTACGAAACTCCGGCACTGACGACGCGGCTCATTGCGCACCTCCCGTGGTCTGCGCCGCAGCAGGCGCGGTGGCCGCCGGCGCGGGCGCGGCAGGGGTACCACCGGCCACCCGCTCGGGAAGCTGCAGGCCGCGCTGCCAGTCGCCACCACCCTCGCTGCCGCTGCCGGCCCGGCGGACGATGCGCATTTCCACCGTCACGGCCACACCATTGCCGTTCCAGGTGATACGGCTGGAATCATCCAGGCGCTCGTACTCGCCTTCGGCCATCAGGCGGTTGAAGCCGTTCGCGCCCGGTGCACTGAATACCTCCACGGTACGACCGTCGCCGGTCACCGCCGTGATCTTCACGCCCGGCACCTGCCCCGCGTTCGGGTACTGCATGGTGGTCCATTGCGGCGGGGTATTGCGATAACGAAGCACCTGGCCATCGATCTCGATGCTGTACTCCAGCGCGCCGGCAGCCGGCGACGGCAGGATCTCGAAGATCGTGGTGTCCTGCGCCGCGCCGGCGGCAGAGCCGCTCACCCAGTTGCCATAGTTGGCAACCAGCTCAGCCGACAGGTTCACACCCTGCCCTGCCCAGCGGCGGGTCTCCAGCAGCGGACCGCGCTGGATCACCAGCGTGCCGAGCGCGTCCTTGTTGAAGGCGGCAATGCTGCCACTGGCACCGAAGATGCCGGCGATGTCGCTCGGCGCGGCATCCACATCCGAGTTGAGGTTGAACGGGTACTGCTGCCCGATGCGTGCCTTGAACGGGTCGTAGACCTGCGCCTTCCAGGTCTTGTTGACCTCATCTTCGGTCGGCGGGATCAGGGCGCTGAAGGTCTGGGTCAACGGGCGCAGCAGCAGCGGGCGCAGGGCTTCACGCTGCTTCTCGTCCAGCCCGGTCAGTACCTGCTCGTCGACCAGCGCCAGGCCCGCGCTCAGTTCGGAGCCTTCATTGCTGAAGGTGTCCTGCATCAGCTTGCGGGTGCCCACGCCGATTTCGCCCTGGCTCTTGATGGCATTCAGGCGCGCACGCAGTTTGCCCAGTGTCTCGAAGTAGGCCGTGATCACTGCCGGCTGATCGCCGCGCTCACTGGTGAGCCGCGCGATGCCTTCGAACGCCTTGCCGATCGGACCCACCGGCTGCGCGGCGGCCGTCGCTGCCGGGTCCTTGCGCAGGATGGTGCGCTGGAACCAGGCCACGAAGCCCTTGCGCGCCTTGCTCGAACGCGCCTGCGCCGGCGGGTTGTCCCATACCGTCTCCTCGTTGATGCGCTCCAGCAGAACACGGAGCGGCGAGTTGCCAGGATCACCCAGCTTGTTGATGCGGGCCACCGCCTCGTCGAACGTACTGAACTCGGCCACGCTCAGGCCCTGCACGAACTTGCTCCACTCGCGCGCGTAGTCGTTCTTGTACAGGGTCACCAGCTCGCGCGAGACATGCTCGGGGCTGCCGGCCAGCGACAGATCGCTCTGCTCGGTGGTACCCAGCACCCAGTCGGTGGTGCTCAGCTGGGTATTGGCCGCTTCCTTGATCGCATCCTTTACGTACTCTTCCCACGCCTTGCGCGAGAACGCACCGGAAATCGCATAGCTGCCGTTGATCAGGCGCCCGTTGCGCTCCACACCCACCAGGCTGTCGACGGTGGTGGTTCCGAAGCGGGCGCCGGCACGTGCCTTGATCTGCGCGTACACGCGCTCCATCGCCGGCTGCCCCTTCATCACCTGCCCCAGCGCCTGACGCGTGTCGGACACCAGCGTGACCTTGTTCTGTATCTGCGGCCAGCTGGGCTGGCCCGCCTGCGCCACATAGAAGGTCATCAGCTTCTCGGCCGCGCGGACCATCTCCTCACGGCTCATCTGGCCGCGGTTGGCCTCCAGCCAGGTGCGCCAGAACAGGGTCAGCTGCTGCGACAGGTGAGCGCCTTCGACGTACTTCGGGTTACCCAGCATCAGGTAGGTCTTCAGTGCGTTGTACGCATCGTTGGTACTGGTCGGCGATGCGTTCTGATACAGCACCTCGCTCTCGGCAGCAGCGCTGCCGCCCTGGCCGAGCTTGTCGCGCTCGGCGACCACCTGGCCGAGATAGTTCTCCAGATTGGAGACGGTCGGCGCCAGCATCACCTGCTGCATGCCGTGGTTGTACTCACGCAGCAGCTTCTCGCGGATCGCGGTGCCCTGGTACAGGCCCAGATGGGTGGTGATGCCGCCCTCCTTGCCATAACGGTCCAGCTGCTCCATGCGATCCTGCAGCAGAAGCAAGGCATCGATACGCGACTTCAGGTCCATGCGGTCCTTCTGCACGCGCACGGCCTGATCCAGGTCCTTGGTGGCATTGGCCACCAGCTGGGCATTGGTGGTGTACGACCAGGTCCACAGGCCCAGCGCCAGCGCCAGCACACCCACCGCGCCCAGGAACACGCCATAGCGCAGCCGGTTCTGGTGCGGGCTGGAATACTGCCGGACCAGTTCCTTGTCGGCGAAGATCACCTTGCGGAACAGGTCCTTGAGGAAGAACGCGGTATGGCCGGTCGGCGCCTCATCGACATTGGACCCGCGCTCCAGGTTGAACTGGCGGCCGACGCGTTCGGACGCGTGATGCACCGAACGGCCTTCCTGCAGTGCGCTGGAGAAGTAGAAGCCACGGAACACCGGCTTGAACTGGTAGGGGTTGTCCTCGAACAGCGTAGCGATGAAGGTGCGCAGCGCCGGCTTGATGCCGACGAACTCCAGCGGCAACGACAGCAGCCCAGGCGAGACTTCACGGCCACGCTGCATCGCCATGTGGGTCAGGCTCATTTCCTTGATGCCTTCGGCCAGCTCGTCGAAATGGCTGTCGAATGCCGCCAGCGCGTCGCCCTGCTGATGCACGTCGAACGGCAGCGTCGCACCCCACACATGCTCGCGCTCGCCGGGATCGAGGTTGCGGAAGAACTCGCTGAAACCGGCGATGAGGTCGGCCTTGGTGAACAGCACATACACCGGCGCGAACACTTCCAGCCGCTCGGTGATTTCCTGCACGCGCTGGCGCAGGTTCTTGGCCAGCTCGATCGCGAACTCCGGCTTGCTGCCGGACAGCTCGGCCAGGCTGGCGGCGATGATCACGCCGTTGATCGGTGCGCGCGGGCGGTTCTTCTTCAGCAGGCCGAGGAAGGTCAGCCACTCCATGCGGTCCTCGACGCTGACCGAGTAGCGGCCAGCGGTGTCGAGCACGATACCGTTGGTGGTGAAGTACCAGTCGCAGTTGCGGGTACCACCGATGCCCTGCACCACGTTGCCGCGGTTGTCCTCGAACGGGAACTGCAGGCCGGAATTGAGGATGGCCGTACTCTTGCCCGCAGCCGGATTGCCGATGATCACGTACCACGGCAGCTCGTACAGCGCGGCGTTGCCCTTCAGCACGCCCATCCGCGAGGACTTGATCTGCTTGACCGCGTCCATCATGCGCGTGCGCAGCGCCTCGGTATCGGCACGCTGGGCGGGTTGAGCGGTGGCTACCGCCTTGTCCGCCTCATCCTTGACCATCGCCTCCACGCGCTTGGCCGCGCGACGGGCCAGGATCCGCTTCACGATCCAGACCAGCAGCGCCAGCACCAGCAGGCCGGCCAGGACGATGGCCACCCAGATGCCGATCTGCCGTGCTTCGGCCTCACCGTAGTGGGCCAGCGCAGCGGCACCGACCAGGCCGAGCACCATCCAGAGACGGTAGTCGCGCAGGTAGTAGCTGAAATTGCTCAAACTCATGCAGGGATCCAGGAAGTCAGGGGGCCGACGGCGCATCGGCCGCCTGCGTCGGGGAAGGAAGAGGGTCGACCAGGCCGAACAGTCGCTGCTGGTTGTCGGCCACGCCGAGCAACAGCACCGGCTCGGCCTGGCGGTCAAGCTGTGCGCGGGCCAGTGCCAGCTGCGCCAACGGCAGCACCGGGCCCAGTTCGCCTGCGCTGATCGCCAGCGCCAGGCTCTGCGGACTGAAGTCCAGGTCGGGAGCCAGCGACGCCGTGATGGCGGCGGCATCGACCATCAGATCGCCCCGGTGATCGGCATCATGCAGCACGAACTGGGCCTGTGCGCCCTCCAGGCCCAGCGTCTGCCGCCACTGCGCAGCGAGCGTCGCCAGCTGACGGCGCTGTTCGGCCGGCCGGGTTGCCTCGATCTGCTCGGCGCGTACCAGTTGCGGGCGCCACAGCCGCGCGTCGCCTTCATGGGCAACGCCCCGGCTCGCCAGCAGGACGCCGGCAGCACCCTCGCCCGGTATGCGGCCATCCGGATTCTGTGCGGTTGCCAGCACACCGGAGGACTGCCATGAGGAAACGATTGCGGCATCAATCGAAGAAGACGCGGACACCAGCAGGTGCCAGCGTGGCTCGCCCTGATCCAGTGCGTCGATCACCCGTTGCAGGTGCGGCCACACCTCGCGTGCGCCGTCCAGCGAGGTGACCCGGACATCGAAGCGGCGCGCATCGATGCCTGCCATCCGCGCCTGCTCCAGCAGCCATGTCTGCACCCAGGGGCGCAGCGCATCGGACCAGCTGCCCGGCACCAGCAGCTCGACGCTCAGTACGTTCTCCACGCGCTGTTCGTCGCGACGCCGCAGACCGGCCACCACCACTTCCTCGGAAGCCATGATTTCCGGCAGCGCCGCGGATGCTGCCTCCAGCAGTTCCTCCAGCACCGGCTGCAGCAGGGCAAGCGCACGCCGTTCGTGGGCTGCGGTGTCGATGCCGTCCTGACGGGCCTGCAGCACCAGGAACTCATCGAGGTCCTGCGCCGCGCTCATGCGCACCGGCAGGTTGTAGTTGTCGCGGAAGCGGCCATCGAGCGTCGGACGCGGCGGCGCAGCGGCAGCAGCCAGCCATGATTGGGCATCCAGATCCACACCCAGCCTGAGGCCACCGGCAATCAACGCCACCGATGGCGGCACCATCGCCTTCGTCGCGACGGCTTCGCCTTTGCCCTTGGTCGGCTCCCCATCGTTGGCCGCAGCCTTGTCCAGCGCCGCATCGACGCCACGGCGCGCGGCGCCACGCAGCATGAAGCCGGCACCGCTCAGGCCGACGGGCAGCAGGCCCAGGTAGGCCAGCATCTGCATGCCGGTCGGTACCGTGCCGCTGTTGCGCCAGTAGAGAATCGTCGCGCCCCAGGTGGCGACGAAGATCATCACCACCGAAGCTGCTTTGCCCAGCCATCCTGCCATCAGTTGCCCTGCTCCATGCGCTGCTCCTGTCGACCGCGCAGGTCAACGCAGACCGGTCATGGCCTGTGAAGCGACCAGCGTCGCTCCACACGCGGTGCGGTCGCCGTCGCGCGCCACCGGCTGACCGTCGATGAGCACTGTCGCGTCGCCACTGACAATGGTGGTGGCGCCGTGCACGGCGCACAACGCACGATCACCGACGCGCGCCACCGGCCTGCCATTGATGTCGGTCTGTCCGGTGCCCGCCACCACGGTCCCTCCGTGGCTGAGCGGGTCACCGACGACGATAAACGGTCGTGCCATCCATCATGCTCCTTGATCCATGTGTGACCCGGCGTTCCATCGCCCCCCGGTTCCCCCGACGACGCAGGCCATCGGCGTAACCATACCAGTACCGCCGTGCGGTTATCACCCTTGACGGGACAGTTCCTCGCGCTTTGCTACCCGGGCGGCGCGGCAGCGGTCCGTCATTTCCACGTGAACATAGTCCTTGATGCTCCGCCAGTTTCCGCCCCAGTCCAGGCCCGCCTGTTCAGCCAGCTCGCCGTACAGGAAGTACCCACGCCGGGTCCACGGATCTTCCATGTCCCATTGCAGCTTGCCATCGCGGATGGGTGCGCTGTCCACGCCCAGCCCATACTGGTGGCAGCTCTGCCAGGCACCGGCCCGGGTCGCCTTGCCACCGGCCATCAGTTCGGCCTGCCGCTGCGGACTGCGATAGCCTTCGATCAGCACCATTTCGTAACCGTACTGGCGTCGCATGACCTCATAGATGGCCAGCACGCGCTGCTGCAGATCGGGATCGATCTGACCCCATTTGCGATCAGCCGTGACGATTTCAGGCCGCAGACGACGCACTTCGGCAGTGGTGAACACCTCCGGCGGCGGCGGCGGTGGCGGCGTCAGCCGCTCCCCGCGTAGCAGCTGGGCGACCATCGAACTCGATTCCGCCAGATCATCGCCCCTGAAATCCTCCAGCACCACGGTCTGCCGCGTGACGAATATCACAATTGGAGGAATCAGCAGCAACGCTGCGGCGACAACCAGAATGAGCCAGTGGCGCCGCAGTGCGCCGTGCACGGCTCCGACCTCTTCACGAACCCCACTGCGCACGCGGGTGGCGCCGTGGCCGACCCGGTCACCGACCTGCCCCGCCCGACGACGGAATCCGCCCAGACGCTTCGCGATCGCCTGACGCAGCGATTCGACCGTCTCGGGGAACAACAGTACCCAGCACACGCCAGCCACCAACAGTACGACGGCAATGGCAGCAACCACGATTGGCAACACCGGTCCTCCCTGACACGCGATCTGGTTGACGCCCCAACCGCTTTCACTAAGAATGCGCAAATTCGCTTCGGCAGTTGCCGACTCAAACCAAGGGCTGGATGCACTTGAATAATGGCGGAATCAATCGGCCAAGTCTGCTCTCAGGGGGAGCGCAGGCAAAGGGCCAGGCCCCGAATTCGGGCCGTATTCTGGCAGACATGGAGGGCCGGCAGGCAACCGCGTCGCCACGTGCCGCACGCGCGCCGTCCAGCGGCAAACGCCGTACGGTCCTGTGGCTGGCATTGACCAGTGCCGTGGTCGTCATCGCCGGGCTGACCGCCTGGGGTCTGTCCGGTAGTAATGACTACAGCGACCCGTCCGAGTATTCACTGACACCCGACACCGGCCATGTGACCGGGCACCCGGACGCCCCGTCGGTGGCACCGGGTGAAGGTGCCGCGATGATCGTCGATGCGCCCGCTTCTCCGACTGAGCCGGCGCTGCCGGCCACCACCGGGAGCCCACCCGCGCCTGCCGCTGACGCGGCAACCGCTGCTGCGGGCGCTGCCGCAACCACCGGCACCGCTGCAACGACGCGGGCACGGGGCGCCCAGCCGGGTGAACGCAGCAGTCGCGCCGCCGGTACCGCAGGCAAGGGCGATGAAAATCTGCTCGGCACCCTGCTCGGCATCATCAAGGAAGAGGACAAGGCCAAGGCAAAAGCCAAGGCCCAGCCTCAGAGCATGGATGATCTGATCGCCCAGATCGAAGCAGACCAGCGCAAACGCGCCGAAGACGAGCGCGCCGCGTTTGAGCGCGTGGCCAGCAAGAAGTCCGCCTCGACCGAATCCAACATCCAGGCGCAGCTGCGCAGCTGCCCCAGCCCCACCTCACTGAAAGGCGTGGACTGCCGGCGCAGGATCTGTGCGGCGGTAAGCGGCAAGGATCCGGCCTGCCCGGCGATGTGATTCTGAGCCCTGCCTGCTGACGCAGGCAGGGAGCTGCCGCAGAGGCCCCCTCAGAGCGGACGCCGATCAGGCTCGAACTGCGCCATCACCTCGGGTTCCACGAGCCGAAGAGGATCGTTGGCATCGATCGCACACTCGTCTTCCACCCACTGTGGCCACACGGGCGCGCGGCAGGATCGAAGGACCAGCCATCTGCACAACACCAAGGGCAGCAGCAAGGGCATTAGGATGAAGCGCGCGGCCAGCAGGCTGGGACCGAGACTGGCCACCACGAACAGGTAGCAGTTGCGCCATGACGGCGTCACGGACAGATTCATCTGGCGACCCTCGATGGTATCGACCACCTCTGCCGGCCCCTGCTCCATGTAGCGGCGAATGAACTCCCAGATGCCGCGGATCTTCTGTTCGTCATCGAAGTAGTGGCCCACCGCGAAGGTGCGCTTGATCACCCGATCCTCGAGGATGCTGCAGCGCAGGTCGCGCAGGAACTCCTGGCTGGTCCCCTGCCCGATGTAGAACACGGCCTCATCCCATGGGACGGATACAGCGCCCTCTTCCCCACCCGTGAAGAAGTAGACCGTCCGGTTGCGCCGGTTGAACCGTGTCGGATACCAGACATAGGTGAAGAACTCGTAGCGCAGCCTCGTGTGCCAGAACAGCACCGGGGCACCGACCACGCACACGCCGACCATGGCGTACATCACCCAGTCCCAGAAGTCGCCTTCCAGGTTCGGGATCACCAGCGTGAAAAGCAGGAAGAAACCGAACAGGAACAGGGCCAGCGTCCCCAGCAGGACCATGGTGGTCGAGACCATTCCGCGCAGGCGGAACCTTCGGTCGATCAGATCGATGTAGGTCGAGTTGAAATGAACCAACGACGCACGTTCGTCAGGTGCGACCTCCTCGGCGATCCGAGGATCGAAACGCGAGGCGCTCTCCTGCGCCGAGAGAAAGCGATCCGTCGGGAAACTGCGCATCCAGCCGCTGTACATCAATCCGCCTCACTCAGTGCCTTCAAGCCTTCTGTCTCCTGCTGGAGACCCTCGAATTTCTTGCTCTTGTGCTTTCCGAAATAGCAGGCATCAAGCCACTTCTGTATCTTCGTCGGCTTGAAGTAGCCGACAATCAACGTGATGATCGCGACCACCAGGCCGATGATCAAGCCGACGAAGGCGAAGGTAGTGAACAGCAGGATGGCGGCGATGATGCTGGCCAGACCAAGGCCAATCATGCAGATGCCATAACCTCGCGAAAGACCGATGTCCTGATAGCCGTCGATGATGTTCAGCGTGCCGCCAATGAATCCCGCCGCGGCGCCAAGGAACTTTCCAAGCCCTCCCAGCAGCCCCGCCCTTGTGCTCAGCTGTCCGGAAAGTGCCCGCAACCTGATGCCGTGGGTGCCAACCCACCAGGGGTGCTTCTTCGCCACACCTGCGCTCAGCTCCATCAGACCGCCAGTCAATCCCGCGACGCCACCTGCGAAGTTGACGATCTTGACGTCCTTCTCTTCCTGCTTCGCCTTCTTCATCTCATCCCACGCTCGCCCGAGGCTGAAGGCGGTAAAGATGTTCGAGACGACGCCGGCCTTGAAATCAAGATCGAAAACCCGCCTGACATTTCGTTGCAGCAGCGCATCGAACTCCTCGTGCCGCACGATCACCGACTGGGAAATGTGCGCATCGAGCTGTGCACCCCGCAACTGGGTCAGGCGCTGTGCTTCGCCCTCGTCAACGAACATGAGGGCCTGATACGGATAGCGCCGCCCCTGCGCATCCTGGATTCCATCAAGCGATGCGCGCACGGCGCTGCGGTACTGCTGTTCGTTTCCGCCGGAAATGCTTGCCAGCGCGGAGGCCACCATTCGGGTCGCCTGCTTGCGGGTCGCCTCCGTGCGCAGGTCGATCAACCTCAATCGCCGGTTCGGATCCTCCGTCTTGGCGAGCGCCCCCAGCAGAGAGATGATGCGTCGCTCGGGCAGTTTTGCCGCCACCCAGCCCACCGCACCGTTGCCGAATCCATTCAGTCTCGAGACCACCGGGCCGCTGATCTGGAACGCGTACTTGGCGATGGCATTCATCGCCACCTCCATCCACTTTCCGCCAACCGGCGCAGGGCCACCAGCCATCGCCGCCTTGTAGCCATCACTGGTCAGCACGGAATTGAACACGCCCCAGATCTTCTCGGACGCATCCGCCCAGCTGACGCCATCCTTCTTCATGGCCCCCTCCTTGGTAGCCGCTGCCCACCCCTTGATGATCTCCTCCTGATTGGCTGCCAGGGCACGCACCTCGACGGAGCCTGGCTTCTCAGGGTCATCACCAAGGCGATCCATCAGGAACCGGGTAACGCTGGCGCGTGCCGTGGCATCGGTGATGACCAGCATCACCTTGTGGACATAGGCCACGCCGCTGTCGATGTTCCGCCTGTCGAAGTTGTAGATGAAGTGATTTCTGTAAAGATCCGACTTCATCCACGAGAGATACGCAGCATCGAGCGGCTCGATGGTTGCCTTCTCGAATGCGGAGAGCTCTGCGGGGTACTCAACCTCGATGTAGTTCTTCTTCTTGGCATTGTCGAACAGTTCGATATGGTCGCTATTCCAGGCTTCCGTGCCGAGACGATCAGCTTCTTCCTCGGTAATGTAACCCGCGTACTCCATTTTCTCGCCCGGGTTCCGTCCGCGGTAGACCGCGCTTGAGTGCGCGGGAAACCATGTTCCGAAAATTCCCGCCACAGTCGAGCGTGTCTCGCTCGTGCGCTGGACAACGTTGTGCCGCACCGCCATGGCGAGCGCATCAATCGCCTGCGCGCTTTCCCGCTTCCAGCGGCGCAGCGGTTCGTTGGTCCATGCATGGGTCCGTCGGATGATCTGGGCATTCAAGTCCATCGCAATGCCTATTGGATCCTCAAGCGCAACCATTGCGACCGGAATATCCTTTCCGGCCTGCCTGGCGGCCTCAAGCAGCTGGGGAACTTTCCCCACCGCACTGATGAAGGGACTCAATGAGTCGGCGAACGCTGGTGACGTGTTCTGTTGCACGGCGTTGAGCCCGAGCGGCCAGGCAAAGTTGATCGGCTGCATCATCCGCTCGAACAGATCCCCGCCTACCTTGAACTCCGCAACACTGGCGTGATTCGCGGCAAGGGTCGCGGCATGCGACTGCGTTGCTGCGCCTTTGGACTCGCACCAGGCGGCACCATCGAACACGCGCATGTTCGCCTGTCTCACTGCAGGCTTGTCCATGTGCTCCTTCAGCACGGCAGGGGTCCAGGGCGTATCGCAGAACGCCAGCCAGATGTTGCCGACCTTGCCAGGCAGGTGCGCATCAGGAATGGGTATGCAGCGCGCCATCTCGGATGTCGCTCGGCGACCGCATGGCGCATTATCCAGTGCTTCCAGGCTCGGAGGCTGCGACGCGTGCACGTCGAACTCGGAAAGATAGCCCTTGGCATCTACCAGGTAGCCCTTCCACCCCTTGGCACCCAGTCGCTCGTTGAACACATACAGGTATCCCTCGCGCATTGTTCTCAGGGTGTATTGCGCAAGCGCTCCAGGCAGCGGCACCGCGCTTCCACCACTGGCGAAACTTCCAGCGAGCTTCGGGGCCTGCGCCCAGCCATTGACGTCCGCCCTCGCGACTGCATAACGCAATGGCATGAGCAGCAGGCCTTTCCGGTCACAGGCGGGGCAGTGCTTGGTCAGGTCTTCACAGGGGGAAAGCGCCTTCGCCTTCCCCTGGCCTGCACCCTTGTTGGTTTTGGCAGCAACCTTCTCGTTGTCCCAATGCCCATTGGGGTCTGTCGCGACGAACCTGTAGGTGGATTTCCAGGACTCCTTTCGTCCCGCCGGGCGCTCACGGTTACCCCAAAGATAGATCTGTCGGCCATCACTCGTGCTGTAACACTCACAGGTGACCAGACCTCGCTCGGCGAAGTACTTGAGCGTGGTCCGTCCCTCGGCATCCGGTTCGGAGACGATATACCAACCTGGCTTGAAGTCAGACATCTCTCACTCCTTTGATTTCATTTTCCGACCAGTGCCGCCCGGAAGGGCGTTCGGCCTGGGCTGCTGGATTCGTGGCGCGTGCGAGCGCGAACAGGTCCAGATCGACGGTACCGCCGACGTAGGTCGCGCCATTCTCGCGAACGTCGCGCAGGCAGCGTTGCATTTCCGGGTGTGCGAACAGCACCTCTCCATGGATCACATGGTCCACGGCGAATGCCTGCTGGTCCTCCGGCACTACAAGCGCTTCCAGTTCGATCGCTCTTCGCAAGGCCACGTCGGCGCGCTCGTGGAGATCTGGATGGGCCGCCATCTGCGGGGCGGCGCGCACCACATCGAGCGCAACACGGTTCACCAGTTCTATCCTGAAGACTGCATCCCACTGACGCTCTGTCCAGCCCTGGCCAGGCTGTCCTGCTTCCGCTGGGCGGTCGATGCTTCCCCAACGATTGAGGTCGGGATCGCGCCACCACCATACGCTGATGGGTCCCATCAGATCACGCAGCTGGAGGGAGTCAAGGATGCGGGGAAAATGCATGAATACACGCGGATCGTGGAGCCGGAGCCAATAGCGCGTACTACCGGGCTTGCGTCTCAGCATTACCGAGCGCAGGTGCGCGGCTACCCGTTCTCCTGACTCACTGCTCCCAAGCAATGCCAGCAACCCACGCAGTTCTCCCTCCACATGAAGATGTTCCAGCTCGTCCAGCAGAGCAAGGCGCAGTGCTGCATCCACGCCATCGAGCACGACCAGATGCGGGCAGACACCGGCAGGCAAAGCAAGTCCCGACGGTTCCAGGCTGTGGCACTGGAACCGGGCCAGGAGTGGGATCAGGCCAAGTGTGGATTCACTGATGATCGCAATGGGGTGTTCGAGAAAGTGCCTATGCGAAAAACTCATGGCATCAGCCCACTCCCACGACAGCCGCACCCGTGCGCTCGGCATTTGCCGCCTTGGTCGGGCACAGGGCGAGCTTCCCTTCGTTCTTCGACGCCTCACCGGGCACACTCGCCGGCCCCAGCCAGTCGCGCTGGCTCGCCTTGAATTCCACCTTGCCCGGTGCGCCCAGTTCGATGTTGTCGCCCTCGATCCGGATGTAGGCCCCGGCCGCCGTCGCCAGCAGATGCTTGCTCGGCGCCGACAGCTGCACGTCCGCTTCGGTACTGGCGATGCGCACCTGCGTCTTGGCGGCCACGATCGCCTGGTTCTTGTGCGCACGCGCACTCACCTTGCCCTGTGCAGCATGCAGCGCGATGCCGCGCTCCTGGTTCGGGCTCTCGCCGCTGGGTTCCATGCCGGCGGTGTACAGCACCAGCCCGCCGGCCACGGCCATCGTCAGTGAGCCCTGGGTCATCCAGTTCAGCGCCACGCCGCTGGCCAGCGTGGTATGCGTGCCGCTGACCCACACCTGGTCGGCCGGGGTCAGGCTCAGCACGCCGGCCACGCCACTGCCCAGCAGGACAGGCGCACTCCAGCCCGGCGCTTCGCCGTCGCCACCGGCGATGCTGCCCGCCGCGCTGCCACTGTGGGTCGCGCGCAGGGTCTCCTGCAGTTCGGTCAGCGTCGTGTCCACCGGCAGTTCGGCCGCCTCGCCAGGCAGCTGCGCCTGCTGCTTGCCTGCCGACTCGGCCAGCTGCTGCAGCAGCTGCTGGCTTTCCTGCAACTGGCTCAGTGCCTGCGGCGCCGCCAGCTGCGGCG